>NZ_VJZC01000139.1 GCF_009377185.1 Streptomyces spongiae | reverse complement strand
TCGAACCCGCGGAGCTCCCCGCCTCCGAGCTGCTCTCCAACGCCGTCCGGCACACCAAGGGTCCTGCCGCCCTCAAGATCAGACAGGCCGGCGCCGCCTTCCGTCTCGGCGCCTGGGGCACGGACCCCACACCGCCCGCCGCATCCCCCGCCTCCGTCTGCGACGAGTCCGGCCGCGGCCTGCACCTCGTGGACGCGTACGCGCAGGACTGGGGCTGGTTCCAGATCAACGGCAGTGGCGGCGGCAAGTACGTCTGGTGTGAACTCACCACATGCACCCAAAAGGGTGAAGCTGGATAATTGCCGCATAGGCCACACACGATCGCGACCACCAGAAGGTGACCCACCATGGCCGAGCACCCGCACGCCGCACTCGTACGCAAGGGTTACGACGCCTTCGCGCGCGGAGACATGGAGACCCTGCGCGAGCTGTTCGCGGGGGACGTCGCACACCACGTACCCGGCAGCCACATCCTGTCCGGAGACTTCAAGGGCCGGGACGCGGTCATCGACCTGTACCAGCGGCTCTTCCAGGAGACGAACGGGACCTTCAAGGCCGAGCTGCACACCCTCCTCGTCGACGGCAGGGGCCACGTGGTCTCCGTGCACCGCCTGACGGCGCAGCGCGGCAGCAAGCAGCTCGACGAGAACGGGAGCATCGTCTTCCGGATCGTCGGGGACAAGGTCACTGACCTCGACGAGTGCGTCGAGGACATCGACAGGCTCGACCAGTTCTGGTCGTAGCCCCCCACCGCGCGCCCGCGCACACCCCCGCACAACCTCGTACGACCTCCAGGTGTCACACAGGTGAACCGAAACGGACCCTGGAGCCCTCGTGCGCATACGGACCCACACCCGGACCCACGCCCTGTCCGCCGCCACAGCCGCCACCGTCGTCGCGGCGGCCACCGCCGCCCTCACCCTCGCGGCCCCGACCGCCACGGCCGCCGCCCCCAAGCCCACGGTCAGCGACTTCAACGCGGACGGCTACGCGGACCTCGCCGTCGGCGTCCCCGACGCCACGGTCGACGGCAGGACCAGAGCCGGATACGTCAACATCCTCTGGGGCGGTCCGAAGGGCCCCGGCGCGTACGGCAACACCCGCGTCAGCCAGGCACGCCCCGGCGTCCCCGGCACCCCGGAGGCGGGCGACCGCTTCGGGGCCGCCGTCGCCGTGGCCGATGTGAACGGCGACGGCGTGGCCGACCTGGTGATCGGCGCCCCCGGCGAGGACGTCACCGGCTCCGGAACGGACGCGGGCACCGTCGCCGTCCTGCGGGGCGCGAAGGGCGGCCTGGGCACGGCCACGACCACGACGAACGGCCCGGCGGCCTCGGCGGCGTACGGGAAGTCCGTGACGGCGGCCGACCTGACGGGCGACGGGAGGACGGACGTGGCGATCGGCGCGACGGACAAGGTGGTGCTCGCGCCGGCCGGCGGACCCCGCTCCACCGTCGTCAGCGACCAGATGGGCGGCCGCGCCCCGGTCCTGACCACGGGCGACTTCGACAACGACGGCACGGCGGACCTGGCCCTGGCGTACTGGACCGTGAACCAGCCGTACACCCGCTCCCACGTACGCCTGTGGCGCTCGGAACCGTCCGAGTCCGGCCTCGTCAACTTCTGGAACACCGACAACGCCGGCGTCACCGCCCTCGCCTCCGGCGACTTCGACGGCGACGGCCACGACGACCTGGCCCTCGGCGAGTGCCGCGAGATCGCCGACGAGAACATCGACGACCCGTGCGGCCCGGAGGAGTACGCCACGGGCGGCGGCCTCCACATCCACTACGGCGGCGCGTCGGGCTTCGGCACGCGGGAACAGACCCTCAACCAGGACACGGTCGGCGTGTACGGCCGCGCCGAGGACGGCGACCGCTTCGGCGCGTCACTCGCCGTACTCGACTGGAACGGCGACGGCCGCGACGACCTGCTCGTCGGCGCCCCCGGCGAGGCGATCGGCACCCGCGCGGGCGCCGGCGCGGCCACGCTGCTGATCGGCCACGCCGGCGGCCTGGTCGACCAGTACGGCGAGGCGACCTCGGTGGCGTACAACCAGGGCACCCCGGGAATCCCGGGCGCGGCGGAGGCGGGGGACGCCTTCGGCACGGCGGTGGCGACCGGCGACTACGATCACGACGGCACGCCGGACGCTGCGATCGGAACCCCCGGCGAGAATGCCGCATCGGGCGGAGTCTGGCTCCTCCCGGCCCTGTCGTCCCAGCGCTCCTACGCCGTCACCCCGACCGGCCTGGGCCTCCCCTCCTCGTCAACGGCACTCTCGTACGGCAAAACCCTGAGCAGTCACTGAGTCACATCTGACTGTCCCTTAGGGGATGTCACAGCTCGGCAGCAAAGGTGTCCCCGTTGCCCTGTGCGCCCTACGTCACACTCCAGGACCAGGTACGTTCGAAGACGTGGCTGGATTCAGGATCGGACGCGGCCGGAACAACGGCGCTCCTCAAGCGCGACCGCACAACCCTCCGTACGGACAGCAGGCGCCGCAGGGCGGCCCGTCGTACGGCTACCCACAGGCGCCGCAGCACCCTCAGTACGGCGGCGGGCAGCCGTACGGCGCCCAGGGTGGCCAGGGCGGCGGCCCCGGCGGCCAGTCGGGCTGGCCGCAGGCGAACGGCGGGAACCACGGCGAGCCGGAGTACTTCGGCGACAGCCACGGCTACCCGCAGGGCGGCCCCGGCCAGGGCCACGACCCGTACGCGGCCAACAACCCGGGCCACACCCAGGCCTTCTCGGTCGGCGACGACCCGTACAACGAGAGCGGCACATACCGCGCCGGCCAGGCCGCGCCCGCCCCGGCGGGACCGCGCCTGCACTGGAAGGAACTGCTGCGCGGCATCGTGATGTCGCCGAACCGGACCTTCCTCGTCATGCGCGACTACCCGATGTGGGGCCCGGCCCTCATCGTCACCTTCGTCTACGGCCTGCTCGCGGTCTTCGGCTTCGACGACACCCGAGCGGACGCGATCAACGCGACACTGAACAACGCGATCCCGATCGTCCTGACCACAGCGGTCGCGATGGTGATCAGCACCCTCATCCTGGGCGTGGTCACCCACACCCTGGCCCGCCAGCTCGGCGGCGACGGCGCCTGGCAGCCCACAGTCGGCCTCTCCATGCTGATCATGTCCATCACGGACACGCCGCGCCTGGTGGTCGCCATGTTCGCGGGCGGCGACGCCCCCTTCGTCCAGATCCTCGGCTGGGCCACCTGGGTCGCCGCGGGCGCGCTCCTCACCCTGATGGTCTCCAGGTCCCACGACCTGCCGTGGCCGAAGGCCCTGGGCGCGTCGGCGATCCAGCTGATCGCGATCCTGTCGATCATCAAGCTGGGCACGTTCTAATCGATCATCCAGCTGCGCCCGTTCCAGCGGTACGCCCCCGAGAAGGGCTCCCGGCACGGCCCCGGGAGCTCCTCCTTCGTGCCGAGCTGTGCTAGCTTGACTCCAAGTGGCAGTTTTGGTTACCAGAGGCTTCTGAGTGCTCTTCGACCTTCCGTCGACGAGCGCTCTTTTTGTTTGTGGGGCCTCCGGGACCTTTCGGAGCTTTCCCGTGGGGTCAAATCGTTGCTGCGACGCCGGGTCCGCACAGTGCGGACTCCGGGCTTTGCCTCAAGGGAGATAGAACATGGCATCTGGCACCGTGAAGTGGTTCAACTCGGAAAAGGGCTTCGGCTTCATCGAGCAGGAGGGTGGCGGCCCGGACGTCTTCGCCCACTACTCGAACATCGCCACGTCCGGCTTCCGTGAGCTTCAGGAGGGCCAGAAGGTGACCTTCGACGTGACGCAGGGCCAGAAGGGCCCCCAGGCCGAGAACATCGTTCCCGCCTGAAGCTGACGCTGACGCGTACGCATGGCCGGGGCCCGCACCTTTCGGGGTGCGGGCCCCGGCTCATGTGCGACAGGCGCCGCAAGTGCAGCAGGTGCCGCAGGTGCTCCAGGTGCCACAGGTGCCGCATCGAGGAAGGTCCCGCATGAACCGCACGGCCCGCACGAACAACAGTTCCCCCCGCGCCCGCACGAACAGCAGCTCCTCCCGCACTCGCACGGACAAGGGTGCTGCGAGTGCTGCGGACTCCGCCGGCTCGGGCGGCTCGGCCGGCTCCGGCGGTTCCGCCCGGGGCAGTCGCGCCCGCTCGCAGGGGACGGGCCGCCAGAACGCTCCTTCCCGTTCTTCCCGTCCCTCCCGTTCGGCCAAGTCCGGGCGAAACGGTCGCGGAGGCGGAGGGCGTCCCGCCGCAACCGGCGGGGAGTTCGCGGTGCCGGTCACCCTCACCCCGGGACTGCCGCCGGTCGAGACGTTCACCGAACTCGACATGCCCGAGCGGCTGCTGACCGCGCTGGGCACCGAGGGCGTGACCACCCCGTTCCCGATCCAGGCCGCGACCCTTCCGAACTCGCTGGCCGGCCGGGACGTCCTGGGCCGCGGACGCACAGGGTCGGGAAAGACACTGGCCTTCGGCCTCGCCCTCCTGGCCCGTACCGAAGGGCAGCGAGCCGAACCCCGGCAGCCGCTGGCACTCGTCCTCGTACCCACCCGGGAACTGGCCCAGCAGGTCACCGACGCCCTCACCCCCTACGCCCGCGCGCTGCGCCTGCGGCTCGCCACGGTGGTCGGCGGCCTGTCGATCGGCCGCCAGTCAAGCGCGCTGCGCGCCGGGGCCGAGGTCGTCGTCGCGACTCCCGGCCGGCTCAAGGACCTCATAGACCGCGGTGACTGCCGCCTGGACCGCGTGGCCATCACCGTCCTGGACGAAGCCGACCAGATGGCCGACATGGGCTTCATGCCCCAGGTGACCGCCCTCCTCGACCAGGTGCGCTCCGGGGGCCAGCGGATGCTGTTCTCGGCCACCCTGGACCGTAACGTCGACCGTCTGGTGCGCACCTACCTCCACGATCCCGTGGTCCACTCGGTCGACCCGTCCGCGGGCGCGGTGACCACGATGGAGCATCACCTGCTGCACGTGGAGGACGACGACAAGCACGCCACCACGACGGAGATCGCCGCCCGCGACGGCCGCGTGATCATGTTCCTGGACACCAAGCACGGCGCCGACCGGCTGACCAAGAAGCTCCTGGCCGTGGGGGTGCGCGCCTCGGCCCTGCACGGCGGAAAGTCCCAGTCCCAACGCACCCGGACCCTGACCCAGTTCAAGGACGGCCACGTCACGGTCCTGGTGGCCACCAACGTCGCCGCCCGCGGTATCCACGTCGACAACCTCGACCTCGTCGTCAACGTCGACCCGCCCAGCGACCACAAGGACTATCTGCACCGCGGCGGCCGCACCGCCCGCGCCGGAGAGTCCGGCACCGTCGTCACGCTGGTCCTGCCCCACCAGCGCCGCGACATGACCCGCCTGATGACCGCCGCCGGCATCACCCCGCAGACCACCCGGGTCCGCTCGGGCGAGGCCGAACTGAGCCGCATCACCGGCGCCCAGGCCCCCTCGGGCGTACCCGTCGTCCTCACCCCGCCGACCACCGCGAACGGCCCCGCACGCACGGGTCCCTCGTCACGCGGCAGGCGAGGCCGCCCCGGCCAGGGCCGCCGCCGCTCCTCCACTCAGGGGACTCAGGGGGCCCAGCGGAAGGGCCGCTGAAACTGCGGGGCTGAAACCGTAGGGCTGAAACCGCAGATCAGAGGGCTTCCGTCGAGGGAGTGACCGGCTCCCCCGACCTACGCACCGGAGGCAGCACACTCCACGGAAAGTTGATCCACTCGTCGGTCCGCCGCCACACGTACTCGCACTTCACCAGCGACTGGGACTTCTCGTAGACGACGGCGGACCGGACCTCGGCGACGGCGTCGAGGCAGAAGTCGCGGACGAGCTTGAGGGTCTTGCCGGTGTCCGCGACATCGTCGGTGATGAGCACCTTCTTGTCGGAGAAGTCGATGACGTTGGGGACGGGGGCGAGCATGACGGGCATGTCGAGGGTGGTCCCGACACCGGTGTAGAACTCGACGTTGATCAGGTGAATATTCTTACAGCCGAGCGCATAGGCGAGCCCGCCGGCGACGAACACTCCGCCACGGGCGATGGAGAGGATGACGTCGGGCCGGTACCCGTCATCGGCGACGGCCTGGGCGAGCTCGCGGACGGCGCGGCCGAACGCCTCGTAAGAGAGGTTCTCGCGCGCGGGCGAGCTCGCAGGGGAAACGTCGGACATGCTCGGCTGCCTCTCCCCTCTCAGACCTGCGTGCGGTGGAAGTTGAGGAAGGACCGGGAGGCCGTCGGCCCACGCTGCCCCTGGTAACGGGACCCGTACCGCTCACTCCCGTACGGGGACTCGGCCGGCGAGGTCAGCCGGAACATGCACAGCTGCCCGATCTTCATGCCCGGCCAGAGCTTGATCGGCAGGGTGGCGAGGTTGGAGAGCTCGAGGGTCACATGCCCGGAGAACCCGGGGTCGATGAACCCCGCGGTGGAGTGCGTGACGAGCCCGAGCCGCCCCAGGGAACTCTTCCCCTCCAGCCGCGAAGCGAGATCATCGGGCAGGCTGATGACCTCATAGGTACTGGCGAGCACGAACTCCCCGGGATGCAGGATGAACGGCTCGTCCCCCTCGGGCTCGACCAGCCTGGTCAGATCCGCCTGCTCGATGGACGGGTCGATGTGGGGGTACCGGTGGTTCTCGAACACCCGGAAGTAGCGGTCGAGGCGCACGTCGACACTCGACGGCTGCACCATGGTTTCGTCGTACGGTTCGATCCGCACCCGACCGGCATCGATCTCGGCCCGGATGTCCTTGTCTGAGAGAAGCACGCCCTGAGGATACGCAAGACGCGCGGGCCGCCCACAACGAGGACGACCCGCGCGCTGCTCGCTCCTTCTATTACTGCTACTGCTACTGCGTACAGCTGGACCGCCGCGGACCGCGGAGCCAGGCCGACCGTCGAACGACAACTCGTACGACCCGTACGACCTTCAACACCCGCCCGGCGCGCACGGCCCCCGCCGGCTATCGCTTCTCGAACGCCACAGGTACGACACTGCGAAGCCGGGCACACCGCGGACAGCGGATCAACCGGCCGGGGCCGAGTCGCTCGGCCTGCTGCATCGGGAACGAAGCGGTGCTGAACACGTGCCCATCGGCACAGCGGACGACGGTGCGTTCCATCAAGTCCAAGAGTCCCTTCCCCAAGAGCCTCGTCTGGCTAACTGCCCTGACGACGAAAGCCACATTACGGGATGAAAGGGACGGTCCTCCAGGCGGCTCCCCGACGCGCACAGACCCTCTTCCTCTCCCCCACCGTACGCCCCAACTCCCGCCCGGCGCAGCCCCGTCCACCCCTCCGAAACGCACACAGGCCCCTCGGCTTCAGCACCGGGGGCCCGACATGAGGTAGAGTGACGACGCGTTCCAACACCACCACAAACCGGTGTCTTACGCGGGTGTAGTTTAATGGTAGAACATCAGCTTCCCAAGCTGAGAGCGCGAGTTCGATTCTCGTCACCCGCTCCATGATGAAACCCCAGGTCGGCTGCCTGGGGTTCGTTTGTCGTCTAGACCAATTTGAGGGTGGCGTGCCCTCTGCGTGCCCTAAGTCGAGGTGAAATGCCCATTCCGGGACCTCCAGGCTCGAATTCAGGGCCTACGGCGCCGCCGCGTCTCAAATAGCGAGATCCATTTTCGGCGATCTGGGTCACACGTTAAGCAAATGGCGGCCAAGTCGCATGCGCAAAGGGCGACTTGATGGGCGGTGAACAGCCCTAGCTTTGGCCGTTCCGTCCGGGGCATGAGCCGGTGCTTCACAATGCGCGCCATGTCCACCAGGTACGGCCGCTCTCGAAGACGGCGGGCGGAAGCAACGGACGGTCCGCGCCGGCCTTGCGCTTGTCACCCTGGCCTTTACTGAGCGGCTTGGATTCGTGCACCTGGAACACCTGACAGGAAGACCAGGACGAGGCCGCGTGCCGGCCCCACCGAACAGAGGCCCTCGCGCTGAGCGACCAGGCTCGCGCAGTGCGCGTTCCTCTGGCCCTCGTCGGAGACCCGAGCATCCCGCAGCTCGGGAAGCCCGCCCCCGATGATCTCGGAGACCTCGGCGCCACGCCCGCCACCGAGCTGGACATCTCTAGGGCCTACTCCGAGAAGGGCGACCTCGTCGGACAGGCCGCACGAGTCGCCCCCGAATACCGGGAGTGCTTCGACAACGGCTTCATCGCCGAGGCTTCTCGCATAGAGCAGGCGCCTACGGAAGCCAGCCGGGGGACATGCCCTCAGCCGCTCACTGCCGTGACGGCTGGCCGTCGACCTCCATCGGTCGACAAGGCACATGCGCCCACCACGGAGGCGTGGTGGCTGCACGGCCCTGGGCCACCCTGATTTTCGACTGAGCGTGGCATGGAGCGCCTCGGCGGACACGCCCTAGCGGACCCCGGCCATGACACCGCCGACTTCCAGCCAAGCCGATGCGCACGATTCTTCCGTTTCGCGTCGATCGCCCGGCACAACCTTCCAGTCGGCAGGGATATCCCTCTGTCATATGCCACAGCACAGACGTATCCCATGACGAGGTGGGGTGTCGGCCAAGTATGGCAGCTGGAGCATCCCGATGTGAGCCGGAATCAATTCCGCCTGGAAACGGCCTAGTCAGAGGGTTGCTAGGTTCCCGCTCGGAGCAAGGCCCTGCGCTTTTCCGACTGCCATGGGCCTACCTGAAGCCGCCACCAGCAGCCGTTACTGCTGCAGCGCACAGTGAAGGACCACCATGACACTTCCCGACCCGCCTGAGAGCGAGCCTGGTGACGAAACCCACCGCAAGGTCAGCATGTGGCTGTCCGGAATCACCGCAGTCGCAGGCTTGATTGCGGCAATAGCCGCCGTGATCTCTGCGGTTCGCGGGTGACGTGATCAGACCGGCAGACCAACCGTTGACCCCTGCGCCCCGGACGATCGAATAAGACGGAGGCCGACCTTCGCGTTACGCAGGCACCAGGTCTCCCAGCGCCTCGCGCAGGGCGATGCCTGCGACAGGTCCCGCCACAGCCACCTGCCGCAGGTCATCACTCTTCATGTAGCGGTAGCTCTGCGGAGGGTGGAAGGTGCCCGCAGCACGCAGGGCACTGAGGGTCACGGGTTGCTCGAAGGACACGGGGGCCTCCAGCGTGAGGCCGCTCGCCTGAGTGGCGCCGCTCATGTAGGCGTCGTACTCGCGCCGGGTGATTCCCGTCTGGGTGCGGTGGGCCGACCAGACCTCCTTCGGGGAGGCGACGTGGACTGCGGCGATGCGAGCCATGCCCACCAGGGCCATGGTGGGCGCGGTCGCGTACAGCAGAACCGGGGTTCCGGGAGGCGCGGCGACGCGTTGGCGGCGGACCTCCACCGTCTTGCTGCCGGCCAGGATCGCGGTGGCGAAGTGCGGGTGGACGGACAGCAGCATCGCGCGTTCCGGATCGTTCACGTCGTTCGGTGCCCCTCTTTGTAGACCGCCTGGAACAGCTCGTTGCTGATCTTCGACAGCGAGATCAGCGACAACGGTAGTCCCAGCTCCTTGGTGAGGGAGGTCAATCGCCGCAGCGTCACCGGCTTGGGGAAGATCTCGGTGTCCGAGAACCTCAGCGCCATGGCGCGGCCCGAGGCGTCGGCGGCTGCTTTAACCTCACCCCGACCACATACGCCCAGGTGTTCGAATTTCGAGAAGAGGGTGTCAGGTGTGTCGATGAGCACCTCGTCGAGAGATGAACTGCCCACCACCATCTGGCCGTCCACACCTGCAGTGCCCTTGCTGACGTACCAAAGCAGACGGGCGGGAACGCTCTCGCCTCGGTGCCCGGAAGACCGGTAGTAGACGTGCTCCCGGCTGATCCCCAGTACGTCGCTGCGCGGCAGCAGCATGGCCGGGACGTTGAACAGTTCGGTGGACCAGCGCGGTTCGATCGGCACCAGGAAGGACGGCAGCTCCGAGTCGATGACCTTCGCTGGCCACCAAGCGCGCTCCACCACAGAGGCCACCTCGGCCGGCATCCCAGCGTGAAGTGAGGCCGCTTCCACGGTCAGTTCGCGGGCGAGTCCGCCGGCCACCGCCTCCACCTCGGCTGCCGTACCGCACACGTTCACCAGGAGGGCCACGAACTTGCCGTCGTGCTCGAAGAAGCCGTCGTCCCCAGCGGCGGCCTTGGCTACGGCGGAGAGGTGCGGGTCGCTGATGCGTATGGTCTCCGCCCCGCAGTCGCGCCCATGGCGCTTCAGCAGGAAGAGGAGCTGCCTGGCCAGGGTCTCTTCCAGCGGATGGCCTGCGGTGCGCAGTACGGGGACTATCAGAGTCCGACCGTCCAACGCCCATGCGTAGAGGGCGACCGGGTGGCCCTGGCCGTCCCTCAGCAGCTCTCGACGCCACGCGACCGTGTCATCCGTGAGCGACCGAAGGCGCTCGGCGAAAGCCGAGCCGTCGTCGCCGCCCGACTGGTTGAAGAAGGCCACCAGCTCGTCCTCCGCACCTGGTGCCACCTCGCTCGACCGGAACTCCGTGCCCATCAGATCGGCCGGGCGATACACCTGGGCTTGCCGCAACTCGTCCACGTGGAGCGTCACGGTGGAGGGCGATACGACGCGGACACGGGCGACTTCCCAAGCCACGTCGGCAAGACGGGACAGGAGCGGATTCCGGGTGGCCAGGACTTGAAGGCCGGCGCACGATGTCTCGGCCACGTAGTGCAGGCAGCGTCGGAGTGTCGCGTCGACGGGGAGATCGGCAAGCGACTCCGCGGCTGCCTTCAGCAGCTCAGCCGTTCGTTCGGCCACGGCCTCGGAGGCAGGGGTGAGCTGGCGTAGGCCGTGGAGCGCTGCCCGCTGGTGCTGACGCTCGGCGGTATCGCCGACGTCCCGGATCTGGTGGACCAGTTGGGGCGTGTAGGCGAGTTCGACGAGGTCCGTCATCCAGCCCGCCTCCAGCGCGCGGGACTCCTCCGCATCGGTCGTTCCGGCGAGTCCGCGCAGATCGGCGAAGACACTGTGGTCGACGGTCACCACCAGCAGCGCGTCGCTCTCCACCTCCGTGAACAGGTCCGGGTGCCCGAGGTCCAGCCACCATCCGTCGAGGATCTCTCCATTTCGGCCGCGTCCGCGCACCTCACCGTTCGGGACGAACCCCAGGCTCGTCCACATGTCGCTGAGTTCGTAGTCCCGTCGGCATTTGGCCTTGATGCCGAGCCGTTGGGGATAGCGCTGCTTGATGGCCTCCACCAGCAGTCGGGCGATACCCCGGCCGCGCTGTTCCTCCGCAACGCATAGGTGGCGAGACGTATATGGGCACTCCTCTTGGGGAGCCCGAACAGCGCGTAGCCGATCACTTCGTCTGCTTCGACGGCGACCAGGAGCCCTCCGTTCTCCGCCGCCTGTCGATACGCGGGAGGCGTCAGCAGCCCCAGCGTCTTCGTGTAGCGATCGCCCAGCGCCACGGCCTTGTCGATCAACTCGACCCGCGCAGGCAACGCGGGAAGAACCTTGACCGCCATCGTTCCCCCTCCAGAAGGGTCGGCCAAGGCCGACCTCAACTCCCCTGTCAGTACATACAGGGAAAGCTGATCTCAACCGAGGCCAACCCTCAAGGGGGCACGAGGGGCGCACGGTACTGCAGAGGCTGTCACGGAGCGGCTGCTGCCGTACGACCCCGGCCAAGACCTGTCCAACCGGGATCCGTACGGCCACGGTTGTCACGCTTCCGCGGCGTGCCGCCCTTCAGCGTCCGGGCTTCGCAGCTGCTGCCGTACCTCGGCGTCGATGCCTTGTGCCAGCCTCCGCTGGTGCTTCGCCGATGTTCCCGTAGCGGAGATCGGCGACATCTCGGTGGCCGGCAGGGCCTTCCCTCTTTCCGCCTGCCAGTGGTGCGTGTTCAGGCTCGAACAGCTCCACTACACGATGCGCGAGCGGGCCGTCCGCCGACAGAACACGCCCGCACCCGCCCCCGCACAGCCTCATCCCATCAGCCAGTGGCCCACCAGCGCGCCACTCGACAGACCGCCCGCCCATGTCGCGTAGGAGGACAGCCGCGCCCTGGGCGGGCCTTCAACCCCCGGTCCCTGCTGTTCGAACTGGAGGTTCCCCCGACCTCACGAGGGCAGGTCGCGGCAAGGACGGGGTCACCACCCGCCATGACAAGAGAGGCGCCTTGGCCATCCAGAGCGAAGACGACGAGCTGTTCGACCTCATCGGCGCGATCAGCACCGCCAAGGACGAAGGGCTTCCCCCATCCGCCGAGCACCTCGCCCCACACAGACCCCCGACGGCAGGCGCCCACCCGCATATCTCCCCGTGCCTGCCGTCGGGCGCATTGCTCCACCCGACGAAAGCGAGGGACAGATGAGCGTCACCGCGCCACCCGCCCGGACCCACGGAGCCACAAGCCCACTCCGCAGCCGGCCGGCCGTTCGCCGCTTCCTGGAAGGCCCCGCTCTGACCCCGGCCGACCTGTCCATGGTGTTACTGGTCACCGAGGAGGAGACGGACCGGCCCATGCCGACCCTCGCGGTCAGCCAGATTCCCGCCACGATGCGCGAAGCCCGGCAGCTCGACATCCGCTCCGTCAAGATCTTCGCCGAATCCACCCAGCGCGACACCGCCGGCGAGTTCTCCGTCGTACCGGACGCCCTCATGGCCCGCACGGTGCGAGCGGCGAAGGACGCGGAACCCGAGATCGCCGTGATGACGGAGACCTGCCTGTGCTCGTACACCGACACCGGTTTCGGCTACATCTCCGACCGGCGCGGGCGCCCGGACATCACAGCCACCACCGACGTCACCTCCCGCCAGGTCGCACACGCGGCGGCGGGGGCCGACATCGTGGGACCGGCCTCCATGGTCGTCAGGACCACCAAGCACGCCCGCGAAGCGCTGAACGCGACAGGCACGAGAGCGTCTCGATCATGCCGCACATCATCTTCTGGAGCAGCCTCTACGACGGCTTCCGACTCACCATGGGCGCCACCCCGCAGGCGGGCTCCGACCGCGAGTTCCAGATCAACCCCGGCAAGCCAGAGCAGTTCATCGACACCGCTCTTCAACTCGTCGGCGACGGAGCAGACATGCTCCTGCTCGAACCCGCGATGTTCAGCGCCGACGTCCTCACCGAGCTGAAGAAGCGCACGCTGGCACCGCTCTTCTCGTTCTCGGTCTCGGGCGAGTACACCACCCTCTCGCACGTGGACATCGCGACCGGCAAACGGGACGTGCGCCGGCTAGTGTCACAGCCGATGCACGCTGAGTACGACCATCGCACCTGCGATCATCGGCCACGACGGCGAAGCACCCCTCACCTTTGGCCTCCTTGTCTCGCAATCCATGTCGCCCAAGCACCGCTCAGAGGCGGACGTACTCGCCGTCGTCGAAGACGTGCAAGCCCGCCCGTCCCTCCTTCACCGGGCGTCGGTCAGCCACACGCGCAGATCCGGGCCGTTGCTTGAGTCCAGCCGCTCCAGCCGGATCACGTGAGTGCCGTCGGCGAGCCGTACGAGCCTTACCGTGCCCGATGTCGTGTGCTCGTGGCTGATCAACTCACTGATGGCCAGTGTCAACGGTCCTGTCGGCTCCGACGGCAGGGAGGACCTTGGTCCGGGACCATCTGGTCCGGGGCGCGTGAGGCTTCCACGACGGCGCCGGGGCGCATGTCGTGGGTCCACCAAAGGGAGAAAGTCCATCCGGTTCACCATCGCGCCCCAGGATCTGCCGGTCAGGACATCGTCTCAAAGAACCGTCAGGTCGATGCATGGGTGAGCTCGTGGGCCCGCTGCCACAGCCGGGCACCGAGATCCGGGTCCGCGGCGGGGGCACGCAGCGGCTCCGGCTCAAGCCGGTTGTAGAAGACGTTTCGCAGTCTGCTGCGGTCGGTGGTGGTGATCCCGATGATCGGCTCGGCGCCCTCCTCCGGTGACTGCGTCAGGCGCCGACCGATCCAGCTTGCCTTTACTGCCGTGACCAGTGCGGAGTTGCGGTCGAGGCCGGAGCGGACAGTGCCTGGGTGGAACGCAACAGCGGTCACTGTGTCCGGTGCCCGACGGTTGATCTCGGCGGCATGTACGACACTTGCCAGCTTCGATGCGTTGTACGAGCGCATCTGTCCGTAACGGCTCCGATTCATGTCCAGATCGTCCGGGTCGAGCCTGCCGAACCGGTAGAGACTGGAGCTCGTGTTGATGACGAGAGCGGAGGGAGCCTTCAGGAGCTTCTCCCAGAGAAGCGATGTCAGCAGGAAAGATGACAGAAAGTTGACCTGCACAGTCAATTCATGACCGTCCGGCGTCGTTTCCCGTTGAGGCGAAACGACTCCGGCGTTGTTGACAAGGATGTCTATCCGCGGTAGGCGGGAGTTCAGGTGCTGAGCGAGTTCGCGCACCTCACTGAAGCGTGCGAAGTCCGCGGGAAGGGCGGTGCCGCCGACTTCGTCGGCGACAGCGCGGGTTCTGGTCACCTCACGGCCCACGACTACGACTGACGCACCCATCGCGGCCATCTTCCTTGCCGCGGCTGCGCCGACGCCGGAACTGGCGCCGGTGACGACGGCGGTCAGGCCGTCAAGTGTTTCTACTGCCATGGACCCGACGCTAGGTCCCGGGCTGCAGCTGAGGAAGTGAACCGTGACCCTGGTGCTGCCGGCACCAGGGTCCGGAGCTCATTCCGGCTTACCCTTGCCCTCATGGATGACCGCACCGTGAATCTGCTGGGCGATTACTTGCGGGCTCGTCGCGAGCTGGTCCGTCCTGCGGATGTCGGTCTTCCTGAGACCGCCCGTCGGCGCGTGCCTGGCCTGCGCCGCGAAGAAGTTGCGACGCTCTCCGGTATCAGCGTGGACTACTACCTCGGGCTGGAACAGGGACGTGACCGGCGGCCGTCTGCGGAGATCCTCCGGGCGCTCGCCCAGGCTCTACGGCTCGACGAGTCCGCAACCACACACTTGTTCGCGCTCGCCCATTCTGTCCCGCGTGCGCGCGGGAGTGCTCACAGCAATCGGGTGTCTCCCACCTTGGCTCGGCTGATCAACTCATGGCCGGCGACGCCCGCGTACGTGCAGACCCATACGTTCATGGTGCTGGCGGCGAACCCGCTGGCCCAGGCCCTCTCACCCGCGCACACACCGGGGACCAACCTCATCCGAACCGTGTTTTTGGAGCCGGACAACTTCCTGGTCGAACCGGATCCGCGTGAGGACTTCGTGGCGTGCCTGCGCGGGCTGGCCGGCACGGAGATGGATGATCCGGGCCTGGAGGCGCTGGTAGAGGAATTGTCCATGCGCAGCGAGAGCTTCCGACGTCTCTGGGCTAGGCATGATGTCCGGGGCCGCACCAATGGCAGGGCAACGATCGTTCACCCGCGGGCCGGTACCCTCACCCTCGATCTCGAACGGTTTCTCGTGCCCTCCGCGCCGGGCCAGCAGTTGGTGGTCTACTCCGCAGAGTCGGGCAGCAGGTCATATGAGGCGCTGCGTCTACTCGCGGAACCAGCCGTCTGACAAGCCGTTGTCATCGCGTCGGCCGCTCGTGGTGCGCGTGCCTCGTCTCCCCTACCCCTCAATGTACGACCGGACGGAAGCGCCATGCCCGGAGCTGGCCACCCGCACCGTTCAAGACGACGGCGGTAACCGCTACGTGGTGTACGACGGCCACGCGGAGATCGCCCGGATCCAGATCTTCGACAGCCAGGTCCTGCCCGGACAGCACAACTAGACGAATAAGTCCGATGTATTCAGTGATCGAATGCGACCAGCGACCGCGCGCTCGGGGCGCCGGTCTTGTGGTCGCGCCAGATAGCGGCGGCCATGGCGAGGATGCGCTGGGCGACACGGACGGCGACGCCCTCGAAGGCCCGTCCGCCGTGCTGCTCCAGGTCCAACTGCTCCTTGAGGGTGTCGTTCACGGACTCGATCAGCTGCCGCACCGACTTGAGCAGGCCCCGCCCTTGCGCTTCTTCTCCCGCTTGAACGAGGGCCGCAGCAGTTCGGCCCCACGCATGACCAGGTCGTTCTCGAACTCCTTGGAGGCGAAGCCCTTGTCCGCGATGATCAGCAGTCCGGGCCGGTCGGCGACCAGGTCTTCATCGACGTCGAGCATGGCCTGGAGCACTTCGCGTTCGTCGAGTTTCGGGTTCGCCAGCGCCCACAGGATCGGCATCCCGGTCGGCGTGCACACCAGGTACAGGCGCAGCCCCCAGAAGAAGCGGGTGTGAGAGGCGCAGTCCCGTATCCGGCCCAGCCGACCATCTCCGGGCGTTGCACCGTCGGCCGGGAGCGGCCGCACTCCACCGGTGTGGAGTCCACGATCCAGTGGTTGTCGAACCAGAAGTCCGTGTCCGTTGCGAGCAGCCGTATCGCCTTCTTGACCAGCGGCAACCCGGCCCTGAGCCGCTTGTTGTACCCGGACTGCTCGGCAGGTACGGGAACATCGCGGCGAGGTTCTTGCGGGCGAACCGCAGCCACCGGGCCTCGGAGCGGAAGCCGAGCAGTGCCTGCGCGACCGTGAGCGTGACCAGCTCGGCATCGCTCAACTGCGGTGGGCAGCCCATCCATCGCTCCGCCTCCAACTCGTCGTCGATCTTCACCTGCAGTGCGGTCAGCAGGGCGTCCAGGTCTTCGTTCTTCACTCAATGATCCACTTCGCTCCGGTCGGCAGCCCCACCAGGCGCATAGGGGACGAGACCGCCCCCACCAAGCCAGGAACGAACTAGGGCATAAAGGGCAATCTGCCTGCTTCAAACGCCCTCTGAGGTCCGGCGCGTAAGACCGGAGGAGCCGCGAGGAGACGGCGGTTCAAGGAGTGGACAGGGGCTCGGCAACGATGGCCGTCGAGCCCCTGTCGGCCTCAGTGGAAGACCCGCTCCACGAACGCGTCGAGGTTGCCGCGCAGGCGCTCGATCTGCTGCTCGACAGTGAGGGACTCCTCCATGCGCCCGCCCGGTGCCGCCTTCTTCCTGCCCCGTACGTACAGCGAGCAGTCCAGGTCGGCGCAGATGTAGAGGCCCACCGAGTTGCCTTCGCGGCCGGCCGGGCCTGCCTTGGGGGCGGTCATGAGGGAGACACCGCTGCCGGGATGCGTGGTCAGGCACAGCGAGCACAGGCTGCGGCGCAGGAAGCCTCGGTTGCCGGAAGCGGAGCGCAGGGACAGGCCGACAAGTTCATCGGCGCGTTCGACGACGAGATATTTGCGATCGGGCGCGGACAGATCGAACCAGCCCAGGAAGTCCAGGTCGTCCCAGTGGTCGAGGTCCGCCAGGTTCTTGGGCAGGGGGAGGCGTTTGGCCTCGCCCTTCGAGCAGTTGACGAACGAGGTACGGATGTCGTGCTCGGTCAGGGGTTTCATGGAGGATCCTTCGAGGGGTGAGGTGGACGGTGGCGGGACACGACCCCGGCTCGCTAGGCCGGTGCGTCGTTTCCGGCGTGCTTCGGCGTCTTGTGCCGTACGGTGAGGCCCGCTACCAGGGCGGCGAGCAGCAGGACGCCCGCCGAGCACCAGTAGGCGACGGAGAAGCCGTGCACCATGCCTTCGTCGAGGGTCGCTCCGCCGTGGGCCGGATCGTGCACGTGCGAGTGGACGTAACGGCTGGTGGCGCCGGTGGCGATGGTGTTGAGCAGTACGGTGCCCAGCGAAGCGCCCATCTGCTGAACGGTGTTGAGGACAGCCGAGGCCACGCCGGCGTCCTGCGCGGGCACGCCGGCGGTGGCCGTCGCGTAGACCGGCATGAAGGTCAGGCCCATGCCCAGACCGAGCAGCAGCAGGGCGGGCAGCACGTGCGGGACGTACTGGGCATGCACGGTCAGGCTGCTGAGCAGCACCATGCCGGCGGCGGCCAGCACCATGCCGGACGACATCAAGATGCGCGGCGCCGTGCGTGGCAACAGGCGGGCCGCGATCTGGGTCGCGCCGATGACGATACCGGCCGAAATCGGCACGAAGGCCAGGCCCGTCCGCACCGGCGGGTAGCCGAGGACGACCTGCAGGTAGTACGTCAGGAACAGGAAGACGGCGAACATGCCGATGGTGGCCAAGCCCATCGTCGCGAGCGATCCGGCCCGGACACGGTCCTTGACGATACGCAGCGGCAGCAGCGGGCTCGCCGCGCGGCTCTGCCACCACACGAAGGCGGCGAGCAAGATCACGCCGGCCACGAGCAGCGTGAGCACCGACGGGCTGGTCCAGCCGCGAGGTTCGGCTTCGCTGAAGCCGTACACGAGGGCGACGAGCCCGCCGCCGCCCAGCAGCGCGCCCGGCACGTCCAGGTGCCCGCCCCGGCGGCCGGAGCGGTCGCGCAGGAAGGCCGGTGCGCCGAGCAGGGCGGCCAGCGCGATGGGCACGTTGACGTACAGGGACCAGCGCCAGTTCAGGTACTCGGTCAGCAGACCGCCCACGATCAGCCCGACCGCGCTGCCGCCGCCGGCCAGCGCACCGTAGACCCCGAACGCCCTGGCCCGCTCCTTGAGGTCGGTGAACGTCGTCGTCAGCAGCGACAGGGCCGAGGGCGCCAGGACCGCCGCGAACGCACCTTGCAGGGCCCGCGCCGCGAACAGCATCCCGGGACCGGCCGCCGCGCCGCCCAGCGCGGAGGCCGCGGCGAACCCGGCCAGGCCGATGACGAAGGTGCGCTTGCGGCCCACCAGATCGGCGATCCGGCCGCCGAGCAGCAGCAGCCCGCCGAAGGCCAGCGTGTAGGCGGTGATCACCCACTGCCGGTCGGCGTCCGACATGCCGAGAGAGCGCTGGGCGGAGGGCAGCGCGATGTTCACGATGGTGCCGTCAAGGATCACCATCAGCTGGGCGAGGGCGATGACGGCCAGCGCCCACCAGCGCTTCGGATCCGGCGGTGCCGGAGTCGCGGCGGGAACCTCGCGGTCCGGGGAACGGTCGGTGGCTGTGGAAGGGGCGGACGGGAGGGGTTCCCCTCCGGGACGTTTCTTGCTCATGGCGATCACGCGCGTTTCGTGTCGAAGTGCTGTCGAGACAGCCGGCCAGGGACGGTCGCAGTGGTGACGACGGGCCGGTGTACGGAGCACGGGGACACGGCATGGCGGTGGGGCAGCGGGAACCGCGGACAGCACCCAGGGCCTGCCTCACCAGCTGCGTGTCACTCACGCCGGCGCTCTTGCTGGGCGTGAGGCGGAGAGTGCCGAGATCACGGTGACCAGCAAAAGAAGGGCCCGTCTTCGGGCACGCGCCCCCGCGGCCCGCGCGGCGGCGAACCGCGCAGGCCAGGACATCTCGTGACGCGGCATCTCAGGAAGATGCCGAAGACAAGAAACAAGAAGGGGGAAGAGTTACCGCGCGCCGCAGAGGAGGGAGGGCACACGGCCGGAGGCAACTATGGCCGCAACGCATTCGGCACGGTCCATGTCTCTCGCCTCCTTCCGGGCAGGGCACGCGGTGCGTGTCGACGCCGAGCGCGCCGAGCGGGGCGGCAGAGAACCTGCCGCGCGAAATCCCGGACAGGATATCCCATCGACGCCACCGCGCGACCGGAATTGCTGACCGCCCTCGCGCACACGGAAGGGGTTTGACGACGGCCGTCGTC
>NZ_VJZC01000138.1 GCF_009377185.1 Streptomyces spongiae | reverse complement strand
GTGCCGAACGCCCTTCATCCCCGCCCGCTCCACGTCAGGAGGCGCCATGACCACCATGGCCGCGCAGCCAGTGCCCAACACCGTCGACCCGAGAACAGCACGGAAGGTCACCCTCGCAGGGTGCGTCGGCATCTTCGCCGAGCTCTACGACAACGGCATCTTCGGCTTCATGGCGGGCACGCTCGCCGCCGTCTTCTTCCCCGGCTCCGAGAACGCCATCCAGCTCGTCTTCCTCGGCTACGCCGTCTCCTTCTTCTTCCGCCCCCTCGGCGGCATCATCTGCGGCCACCTCGGTGACCGCATCGGACGCCAGCGGATGCTGGTCTTCGTCATCCTCCTCATCAGCGTCGCCACCGCGGCCATCGGCGTCCTGCCCACCTACGCCAGCATCGGCATCGCGGCGCCGATCCTGCTGATCCTGCTGCGCGTCGCCCAGGGCTTCTCCGTCGGCGGCGAGGCGTCCGGCGCGATGAGCTTCCTCGCCGAGCACGCCCCCGAGGGCAAGCGCGGCCTCTACACCAGCTACGCCCAGATCGCGTCGTTCCTCTCCTTGCTCACCGGCACCCTGGTGGCCGCCGCCATGACCAGTGGACTCGGCGACGAGCGCATGGAGTCCTGGGGCTGGCGCATACCGTTCCTGCTGGCCGTACCGCTCGGCATCACCGGCATCTACATCCGCAAGCGGATCAGTGACACCCCCAACTTCAACCGCCTGAAGGAAGCGGGCGGCCTGTCCAGGAACCCCCTCAAGGAGGCATTCACCTCCGCCGAGCACCGCCGCGCCATGCTGCTGGCCCTGTTCATCCCCCTGATGAACGGCTCCGGTTACTACGTCCTGTTCGGCTACATGCCCACCTTCATGAGCAGCGAGCTGAACTTCGGCAAGGTCCAGGGCCTCCTCGTCACCGCCTCCAGCCTGGTGGCGATCTGTATCGCCATCCCCTACATGGGCCGGCTGTCCGACCGGGTCGGCCGCAAGAAGGTCATCGCCGGCGCCGCCATCGCCATGGCCGCCGCAGGCATCCCCTGTTACCTCCTGATCGGCACCGGCAACGTCGCCCTCGCCGTCATCGGCGCCTGCCTCATGGCCGTCGTGTTCGCCG
This sequence comes from Streptomyces spongiae, assembly GCF_009377185.1. Lineage (GTDB taxonomy): Bacteria > Actinomycetota > Actinomycetes > Streptomycetales > Streptomycetaceae > Streptomyces > Streptomyces spongiae. Next base: position 18,655 of record NZ_VJZC01000138.1, on the reverse strand, counting down.
GGCACACCGGCGTCATCCACATCCTGCTCGTCGAGCTCTTCCCCACCCGCGTCCGCTACTCCGCCTACGGCCTGGGCTACAACGTCTCCGCGGCACTCTTCGGCGGCACCGCGCCCCTGCTGATGACGTACCTCATCGACCGCACCGGCGACACCCACATGCCGGCCTACTACGCCGTCGTCACCGCACTCGGCACGCTCGTCGCCGTGTCCCGGGTGAAGGACCGCGCCCACCTGCCCCTGCGCGACGCCTGACCGCCCCCCCACCCAGCAAGGAGCACACCCGCATGCCCATCTCCGACTACCGCACCGCTCTCGTCACCGGAGCGTCGACCGGCATCGGAGCCGTAGTGGTCGAGCGACTCGCCAAGCGCGGCCTGGAAGTCCATGCCGTGGCACGCAACGCGGAGCGCCTCGAAGCCCTCGCCGACACCACCGGCTGCGTCCCGCACGCCATCGACATCACCGACACCGACGCGCTGACCGCCGCGCTGGACGGCCTGGAGATCGACGTCCTGGTCAACAACGCCGGCGTCTCGCGCACCGGCAACATCCTGACCGCCGACGAGTTCGCCGTCGACGAGCAGGTCGCCGTCAACATCCAGGCCGTCCTGCACCTCGTACGCCTGCTGATGCCCGGCATGGTCGAGCGCGACCTCGGCCACATCGTCAACATCAGCTCCATCGCCGGCGTCTACAACTTCGGCGGCAACACCATCTACCACGCCACCAAGGCGGCCGTGCACACGCTCTCCCGACAACTGCGCGTGGACGGTTACGGCAAGCGCGTCCGCGTCACCGAGATCTGCCCGGGCCGCGTGGAGACGGAGATCTTCGGCCGGCTGCTCGGCGACATGGAGGAGGCGCAGCGGCAGTTCTACGACGGCTACGAGTCCCTCAAGCCCGAGGACATCGCCGACTCCATCGAGTTCGCCGTGGACTCACCCCGGCACGTCAACATCGGCCACATCGAGATCCTGCCCGCCTTCCAGGTCCCCGGAGGCCTGAACTTCGAACGCCGCGAGGGCTGAGCACATGAACACGGCAGAGCGCGTACGCCGCATCAAGCCCTCGCCCAGCACGGCGGCGGCGCAGCGCGTGCGCGAACTCAAGAGCCAGGGGCTCACCATCCTCGACCTGACCGTGGGCGAGCCCGACTTCGACACCCCCGACCACGTCAAGGCCGCCGCGATCGAGGCGGTCGAGGCGGGCGAGACCAAGTACACCCCCGTCAACGGCACCCCACGGCTGCGCGCCGCGATCGCCGGCAAACTCCGGCAGCGGCACGGCCTGGAGTACACGGACAGCCGGCTCACCGTCGGCGGCGGAGCCAAGCAGGTCATCTTCCTCGCCCTGATGGCCACGCTGGACGAGGGGGACGAGGTCATCGTCCCGGCCCCGTACTGGGTGTCGTACCCGGACATGGTCCTCGCCAACGACGGCACCCCCGTCATCGTCGACTGCCCGGAGACGGAGGGCTTCAAGCTGACGCCCGGCCGCCTGCGGTCCTCGATCACCGACCGAACCCGCTGGGTCGTCCTCAACACCCCCGGCAACCCGACCGGCGCCGCCTACACCACCACCGAACTCCGCGCGCTCGCCGAGGTGTTGCTGGACCACCCGCACGTCGGCGTCCTCACCGACGAGATCTACGACGAGATCTGGTACGACGACGGCGACCAGCCGTCCCTCGCCGCAGTCGAACCCCGCCTGGCCGACCGGGTGTTCCTCACCAACGGCGTGTCGAAGACGTACGCGATGACGGGATGGCGGCTCGGCTACGGGGCGGGGCCGGAGGACCTGGTGACCGCGATCAACACGCTCCAGTCGCAGATCTCCTCGTGCCCGTCCTCGATCAGCCAGGCAGCGGCCGCCGCCGCGCTGACGGGGCCGCAGGACTTCGTACGGGACACCGTCGAGGTCTATCGGGCACGCCGGGACACCACCGTCAAACTCATCGGCGAGACACCGGGGTTGAGCTGCACCACGGCCAGCGGAGGCTTCTACCTCCTGGTCAACTGCCGACAGTTCCTGGGCAGGTTCACCCCTGCCGGCGGCCGGATCGAGAGCGACGAGGACTTCACCCGCCACCTCCTGGAGACCCAACAGGTGGCGGTGATCCACGGATCCGCATACGGGGCGCCCGGCTACTTCCGTATCTCGTTCGCCACCTCCACGGAGATCCTCACCGAAGCCTGCGCACGCATCGCAGCCGCCTGCGCCACCCTGTCCGAAAGGCCGTCATGATCCGCGTCAGCACCAAGTTCGAGCGGCCGGACGCCGCCCTGGTCGAGCGACTGGGCGCCTTCTCCTCGGCCACCATCCACGAAGCGCAGGGCAGGCTCGGAGCCCTGGACTCCGCCATCAAGCCGGTCGACCACCGGATGTCCCTGTGCGGCCCCGCCTTCACGGTCCAGTGCGCACCGCGCGACAACCTGATGCTGCAGACCGCCATCGCCCACGCCCGCCCGGGGGACGTCATCGTCGTCTCCGCCGGCGCCTACGAGGAGGCGGGCTCCTTCGGCGACGTCCTCGCCAACGCCTGCCAGGCCAAGGGCCTCGGCGGCCTGGTCACCGACACCGGTGTCCGGGACACCGAGGACCTGCGCGCCCTGGGCTTCCCCGTCTTCTCCCGCAGCGTCTGCATCAAGGGCACGGTCAAGGAGACCGTCGGCCCGATGTGCGAACCGATCACCGTCGGCGGCGAACTCGTCCGCCCCGGCGACATCGTGCGGGCCGACGCCGACGGCGTGGTCGTCGTCCGCCGCGAGGACGCCGCCGAGGTCGTCACCCTGTCCCAGGAGCGGGTCGACACCGAGGCGGACTACATCGCCGCGTACCGGGCGGGCAAGACGGTCACCGAGATCTGCGGCCTCGAACCGCTGCTCGCGGCCAAGGGGCTGGTGATCGAGGAGTAGCGGAGCCATGGCAGAGCCCCGACCGGAACCGGTCGGGGCTCTGCCATGTTCGGGTCGGACCCGGTCGGCCCTCGTCAGCCCTCGGACAGGTCGAGCAGGACCTTGGAGGCGACCGTGCGGTCCTGGGCCATGGCGAACGCGGCGGTGGACTGGCCGAGCGGGAAGGTGTGGGTGACGACGGGCTCCACGTGCAGGCCCCCGGCCAGGAGGGACAGCGCGTCGTCGAACTCGGTGTCGAAGCGGAAGGCTCCGCGCAGGTCGAGTTCGCGGGTGACCGTGACATTGCCCAGGAGACCCACCTCGCCGGGCGGCAGCAGGCCCAGCAGGACGACGGTGCCGCCACGGCGCACCCGTTCCACGCAGGTGCGCAGGCCCGCGGGTGCCCCGGACGCCTCGACGGCGATGTCGATGTCACCGGACCAGCCCGGGTCGTCGGGCCGGTCCGCGCGTACCGTCGCGGTGGCGCCCACCTCGGTGGCGAGCCGCAGCGGCTCGTCGAAGAGGTCGCTGACGACGATCTCGGCGGCGCCCGCGTGCCGCAGCGCCGCCACGACGAGGCAGCCGATCGGGCCGGCTCCGGTGACCAGGACCCGCTTGCCGCTGACGTCGCCCGCCCGGCGTACGGCGTGCAGGGCCACCGACAGCGGTTCGGCGAGGACGGCCCGGCGCAGGCTCAGCCCGGGCGGCAGGCGGCGGATCTGGGCGGCGGGCACGTTGATGAGCCGGGCGAACCCGCCCTGGACGTGCGGTGTGTGGGCCGCGCTGCCCAGGTAGCGGGTGCGGGCGCAGATGTTGCGCCTGCCACCGGCGCACTCGTGGCACGTGCCGCAGGGCGTGGCGGGATGGACCGCGACGGCCGTGCCGACCGCGGGTCCGTCCGGGCCGTCGGTGCCGGGCCCGAGGGCGGCGACGTGGCCGACCACCTCGTGGCCGAGCACCATGGGCTCGTTCAGGGCGAAGTCCCCGACCCGCCCGTGGTGGTAGTAGTGCAGGTCGGAACCGCAGATCCCGCCGAGAGCGACGGTGACCGCGATCTCGCCCGGTCCGGGGGCGGCGGCCGGCCGCTCCTCGACCCGCAGATCACCGGCTCCGTGAACGACACACGCTTGCATGAGAGGGCTCCTTGGGGTCACAGGGCGTCAGAGGACGGAGAGCATGCCGCCGTCGACGTACAACAGCTGCCCGTTCACGAAGTCGGAGGCCGGCGAGGAGAGAAAGAGCAGGGCGCCGACGAGGTCCTCGACGTCGCCCCAGCGGCCGGCGGGCGTCCGCTTCCGCACCCAGGCGCTGAACTCCTCGTCCGCCACCAGCGCCGACGTCAGCTCGGTGTCGAAGTAGCCGGGGCCGATGCCGTTGACCTGGATGCCGTACGGCCCGAGGTCGGCGCACATGCCCTTGGTGAGCATCTTCAGGCCGCCCTTGGTCGCCGAGTAGGGCGCGATACCGGGGCGTACCGCCTCGCTCTGCAGCGAGCAGATGTTGATGATCTTGCCGTGGCGCCGGGGCACCATGCGCCGGGCGACCTCGCGGCCGACGAGGAAGGCACTGGTGAGGTTGGTGTCGAGCAGGCCGTGCCAGTCCTCGTCGGTGAAGTCGAGGAACGGGGCGCGCCGTTGGGCGCCGGTGTTGTTCACCAGGATGTCGATGGGCCCGGCCCGGTCCTCGATGCGGGTGACGGCGTCGGCGACCGCGGCGGAGTCGGTGACGTCGAAGGCCTCCGTGAGGACCGCGTCGCCGAACGTCTCGGCCAGCTCCTTGCGGGCCTCCTCCAGCACGGCGGTGTCGCGGCCGTTGAGGACGACCGTGCAGCCGGCTTCGAGCAGGCCCTTGGCCAGTGCCCGGCCGATACCGCGGCTGGATCCGGTGACCAGGGCGACCCTGCCGGTGACGTCGAAGAGGGGGTGACTCATGAGGGCCTCTCAGGCGTGGGTGGACGACGTGGGAGCGGAGGGCAGTGCGGCACCGCCCGGCAGCGGAGTGCGTGCCGGGCGGCCCGCGAGCACGTCGAGGATGTTGTGGGCCGCGAGGTCCACCATGGCGGCGCGCGTGGCCTCGGTGGCCGAGCCGATGTGCGGAAGCGTCACCACACGGGGCTCACCCACCAGCGGTGACAGCTCGGCGCCCATGGGTTCGCGCGCGAAGACGTCGAGGCCCGCCGAGTGGATGGTCCCGTCCCGCAGCGCCCGGAGCAGGGCGTCCTCGTCGACGACGCCGCCCCGGGAGGTGTTGACCAGGGTGGCGGTGGGCTTCATGGCCGCCAGCTCGGCGGCGCCGATGAGGTGGCGGGTCGCCGGGTTCAGGGGCACGTTCAGCGAGACCACGTCGGACTCGGCGAGCAGCGTGGGCAGGTCAACCGGTGTGGAGAGCGTGTCCTTCGACGCGGACCGGCTGTGGTGCAGCACCCGCATGCCGAAGCCGTGGGCCCGCCGCGCCACCGCGCGTCCGATCTGGCCGTAGCCGACCACGCCGAGCGTGGCGCCGTGCACGTCCAGGCCCAGGTAGTCGTCCATCCGGAACGTGTCCCACTGTCCGGCGGCGAGGGAGTCACGGGCCGTTCCGAGGCGCCTGCGGGCCATCAGGATGAGCGCGAACGCGAGATCGGCGGTGGTCTCCGCCAGGACACCGGGGGTGTGGGTGACCACGACACCGCGCTCGGCCGCCGCGTCCCGGTCCACGCCGTCGAATCCCGCGCTGGCCAGCGCGACGACCTTCAGCGAGGGCCCGGCGGCGTCGAGCAGGGCGGCGTCCACCCGGTCGTTGCCCAGGCAGAGGATGCCGCTCACGCCGGCGGCGAGGGCCCGCAGCTCGGCCGGTTCGGGTTTGCCCTGTCCGCTGCCGCGCACCAGCTCGAAGCGGTCGGCCAGCCGGTCCAGGCCCCCACCGGGCAGGGCGGGCCGGGTGGTGAGCACTCGCTGCGTCATGGGCCACTCCCTGATTTTCCACTGAGTGGGAAAGTTATCTGCTCAACGGAAAACATCGTCGAGCGGGCCGCGAGCGGTGTCAACCACTACGACCCGAAGCGTCCACTGAGTGAGATTCCTTTCCGGTCAGTGGTAACTTGCCGCTGTGAGTACCAGCGAAGTGCCGACCGACGTCGTCGGCCGGGCGATCCGGCTGCTCGTCCTGGTCGGTGAGCATCCGCACGGCATCACGCTGTCCGTGCTGGCCCGCGAGAGCGGCGTTCCCGTCAGCACCGCGCACCGGCTGGTCAACTCCCTCTGCCGCGAGGGCCTCGTGGAGTTCGAGGCCACCGACAAGCGCTACCGGCCGGGCCTGCGGCTGTTCCAGCTCGGCCAGCAGGCAGGGCAGGCGTACGGGTTCGCCGGGACGGCCCTCCCCGTGATGCAGCGCGTGACGCGGCAGACCGAGGAAGCCACCCTCATGTCGGTGCTCGACGGCGCACGGCACCTGTACGTGCACTACGTGGACGGCCCCCTGCCGGTCGGCGTGCGCAGTGAGCCCGGCCGTCACGGTCCACTGCACTGCACCTCGATGGGCAAGGTCCTGATGGCCTTCGCCCCCGACGACGTACGCGCCGACCTGCTGGACCACGTCGACCTCACCCCGCACGGGCCGAACAGCATCACCGACCGCGAGGTCCTGCGCGACGACGTCGCCCGTGCCGCCGAACGCGGCTACGCCACGGCCGACGAGGAGCACCATCCCGGCCTGCGTGCCGTGGCCGTTCCGATCCTGCGGCCCGACGGCGGCCTCTTCGCCGCACTGTCCACCGCCGCGCCCGCCTTCCGCCGCAGCGTGGACGATCTGGTCGCCATGGTGCCCCTGCTCCAGGCGGCGGCCTCCGAGCTGGGCGTCCGGCTGCCTGCTCGCTGATCTGCTCGCCGCCCATATCTGAGCGACTCCCCCCGACGTTCTTCAGGGCGTACGTCCCGGCCCGGGTGCACACCGCCAACAACGTCATGAACAGCGCCGTACAGCGCGCAGCTCTGCCCGCGGTGCGCGAGTGCGACGAGGACGTACGCGCCATGGCGGCCGGCTACCGTGACCGCCGCGACCTGATGGTCCGGGCCCTCGCCGGCATCCCCGACATCCGCTTCCGCGAACCTGAGGGAGCGTTCTCCCAATTCCCAAACTTGGCCGGGTCCGGTTCCGCTGGACCAAGGACCTCCCGGTGGGCAAGCGGGCGAACAACGACAACCGGATCACCGGCGCGCGTCTGATCAAGGACGCCCTCGGCTGGCACATCGCCTTCCGTGTCCAGACCCTCCACGCCAGGCCGGAGCCCCATCAGGGGGCTGAGGTCGGTATCGACGCCGGGGTGAACCTGCCTCTGGCCCTCTCCGACGGCAACCACTTCGACCATGGTCGGCCCTCTCGCCTTGCCAACGGGACAGCCGACCGCGACAAGTGGCTGAAGTCTGAGGAGAAGGTCAAACTCCTGCGTCTGGAGCAGCGGGCCGCACACCGCAAGAGTTTCCGCAAGCCCCTTGAGCGCACCTCGAACCGGCTGCGCAAGACCTACGACCAGATCAAACAGCTCCGTGCAACAGCCACGCGCCGAGCCGTTGACTGGCAGCACAAGGCCACGGCTGAGATCGCGGGCCAGTACGGCACGGTCGTGGTGGAGCAGCTCAACATCACGAACATGGTCACCTCCGCCAGGGGCACCATCGAGAACCCGGGCAAGAACGTCGCGCAGAAAGCCGGGCTGAACCGCTCCATCAGCCAGGAGGCATGGGGTCGCACGGTCACGATGCTGACGTACAAGCTCGTCCAGCGCGGCGGCGCCCTGCACAAGGTCTCCGCACGGAACACCTCCTTGCGCTGCTCGGCCTGCGGCATCATCACGCCGGGCAGCCGCAAGGACCAGGCCACGTTCGAATGCGAGAACGCCGACTGTGGATGGTCGGGCAACGCCGACCACAACGCCGCCCGAAACGTCTTGCAGCTCTACCGGATGGGCCACGTGCTCATCCCGGCTGCCGGGAGGGCAGTCGCCAGGCGCACCCGTGGCGTCAAACCCGCCGCCGCAAGGTAGGCAGGAATCTCCCGGCATCAGCCGGAAGAGCACTCCAAGTGTTCCCCTCCTACGACGCGCCGAGGTGTCCACCGCGACGGCCTACCGGCACTTCTCGTCCGTCGAGGAGATCCTGCACGCCTTCCGGTCCCAAGTGGGCTCTGAACTGAGGGAGTTCAGCGAGCAGCAGGACACCCGGGGCATGACCAGACTCGAAGCGGTGTCCCGCTACTGGGTGTCCCTCGTCCTCGAACACGGCGGGGCGATGGCGCAGATGCGCTCGCACCGCGGCTACCTCGAACGCCTCCGCGAGGGCACCGGTTACCTCGCCCCCCAGGCCGAGGCGCTCGCCGAGCCACTGCGGCAGACCACCGAGGAACTCGGCCTCGGCGACCTGGGCGACGAGGCCCTGTACCTGTGGAACGCCCTCTTCGACCCCCGCGACATCCTCGACCTCATCAAGTCCGGACGGACCGAGGAGGAGGCCGCCACACGGCTGGTGGCCGCACTGCGCGGAGCCCTCATCGGCTGGTCCGACGCGACGGGTCACTGAGCGACGGATCACTCAGCGACGGGTCAGCGAGCGAAGGCGGCGAACGCCTCCGTGATCGCCTCGCGGCCCGCGTCCTGCGCCAGCAGTTCATGGAGCAGGAGGCGCGCGTGATACGGGCCGAGAGTGCCGGCGGGGACGAGCCCGCGGCTGATCAGGTCCTTCTCGGATCCCGGGTAGCCGTACGTTCCGGTCAGGACCGGGCCGTTGTCTATCCGCGAGGCGAGGATCACGGGGACCCGCGCGGCGAGCTGTTCGAGGCGCTCGACGAGTCGCCGGGGCACGTGACCGGCCCCGAACGCGGCGACCACGAGGCCGTCGCACCGGCCGTCCCAGGCCGTGAGCAGCTCGCCGTCGTCACCGAGGCTCACCGTGTAGAGGCCCACGCGCACGTCCCGGACGCGCGGGCGCGTCAGGGGGCCGAACCGGCGGGGCGGCGCGGCGGTCAGCCGTACGACGTCCTCGGCGATTAGGCCGACGGGCCCGGCGCCGGGTGACGTGAAGGCGGCGGTGCTGGTGGTGTGCGACTTGCGGACGTGGCGTGCCGCGTGGATCTCGTCGTTCAGGACGACCAGCACACCGGCGCCACGCAACCGCGGGTCGGCCGCGGCGAGGACGGCCGCGTACAGGTTGGCGGGTCCGTCGGGCCCGGCCATGGTGGGGTTGCGCATGGCGCCGGTGACGACGACCGGCTGCTCGTGGCCGTGACGAAGGTCGAGGACGAACGCCGTCTCCTCGATCGTGTCGGTACCCTGCGTGATCACGATGCCGTCGACGTCGCCGTCGGCGAGGGTCCTGTCGATCTCCGCGCCGAGTTCCGTGAGGTCCTCGAAGGTGAGCGAGGCACTGGGCACCCGGCGCACGTCGTGCACGCGCAACGCGACATCGTGGACTGCCAGGTGGGGGACCGCGGCCAGGAGGTCATGGGCGGACAGGGCCGGGACGACTCCGCCGGTGGCCGGATCGGTGGTCATGGCGATGGTGCCACCGAGAGAGTAGACAGCCACCGTTCGTGTCGCGCCCATCGCCGCACCCATCGCGCCCCCTGACGTCCGGTTCTTCGTCCCGCGTGATCCCACCCCTGGGAGTTCGCCCGGTGCAGGGTACCGGGGGAGGAGCTCCCCTCCCTCAGCGGACCTCGGCACCGCGCACCGGCACCGAGCCGGTGCCCCGCCCGGCGTCCGCGTACGTCAGATCCGTCCGCCGGTGAGCCGGGTGAGGGGACCGTGCGTGTGGCGGCCCGACCGTCGGCCCGCGGCGTACGACGCGGCACCCAGGGCGGTCAGGCCCGCGCCCACGCCCGCGGCGACGAGCTTGCGCTGTGCGACGACGGTCCAGGCCGTCCTCGCGGTGGTCGCGACATGGCCGGACGCCGTGACGACCGCCTGGCGGCCCGCTTCGACGCTCTTCGCCGCGGTCTGTACGGCCCCCTGTGCGGCGTCGGCCGAACGCTCGGCCCCGGCCTTCGCCGCTGACGCCACGTCACCGCTCTTCGCCGCCGCGCTCTCCGCCGTCCGAGAGGCCGGAGCGGTCGCCTTCTCGGCCGTTCGCCGCGCCGCGGCTCCGGTCGTCGTCCCCTTGGTCGCGGTCTTCTTGTTCGTGTCCTTGTTCGGTTCAGTCATGGACAACGCGTTGCCAGTCACTCCGAGGCCAAACACGCCCTCACGCCGGACGCGGTGCGAGGGGGGAAGGCGCGAGGCCGTACGCCGGCGCGCGCAGGGCACCGGCGTACGGCCTTCCTCACCTGGCAGGACGCGGCACGCGTCAGTCCACGATCACCCCGGCGGGCACCGCGGGCACCGCCGGGGCCCGCCCGACGAGCGCGCTGCCGAAGTTCCCCTCGACCTCCGCCTTCTCCGCCGCGTTCGGATACGGGTTCGTGCACGCGGTGCCCGCGGTGGAACCGGACATCAGGCTCGAGCACGGGCCCGGCTTGCGGTCGGGCAGGCCCAGGATGTGCCCGAGTTCATGGGACGAGATACGAATCGTGTCGTAGCCCTGGTCGACGGCCTGGCGCCCGATGTAGACGGTTCCGTTGCCCAGGGTGGTGGGCAGGGCGCGCGGCCAGCCGTTGTCCGCGAGGACCCGTATGTTCGCGCGTTGCCCGGTGGCGACCGGCCGCAGCTCGACGGCGTCGACGCTCTCGTTCCAGATCGCCGCGCCCCGGTCCACCGCGCTCCTGAACTCCGCGGAGCCGGTGGCGTCGTAGGTGAAGACACGGGCGGCGAGGGGGCTGTCCGTCGCGTCGGCGGGAGCGGCCACGGCCTGACCGGCCGTCAGCGACAAGGACACCACCACGGCAGCGGCCAGGCCACCGGTCAGTCTACGGACGTGCATGATCGACCTCCTTGTGGGGGGAAGGGTAGTCGTGCTCATGACATTCTTACCCTCACTGCCCGGTCGGGGTGGAGGTGAATCCGTCAATCCGCGCGGGCCCGGGTGTCCGGGGCGGCCGCCGCGCCGCCCCGTCCAACTCGTCCGGATCTACGGCTTGTTCGGTTTGCCCGCGGTGTAGAGCCAGGTGTGGAACAGGTCGTCCAGGTTCTTCCCGGACAGCCGTTGCGCGAGGCGGACGAACTGGGCGCTCGTCCCGTGCCCGCCTCGGTGTTCGGTCGCCCAGGCGCGCAGGATGCGGAAGAACACCCGGTCTCCGACGGCCGTGCGCAGGGCGTGCAGGGTCATGGCGCCCCGGGAGTAGACGGGAGCGCCGAAGATGTTCGCGCCGCTGCCGGGGTCGCCGGGCGGAAACGCCCACACGGCGTCGCTCGCAGGGCGGGCGTACAGCGCGTCGAAGGTCTTCTGGGCGCTGTCGCCACCGTGCTGTTCGCTGTACAGCCACTCCGCGTAGACGGCGAAGCCCTCGTTGAGCCAGATGTCCTTCCAGGAGGTGAGAGACACGGAGTCCCCGAACCACTGGTGGGCGCTCTCGTGGACGAGGGTGCTCAGGTCGGGCGCCGAGTCGTAGACCGGACGGGTCTGCGTCTCCAGCGCGTATCCGACGTTCGGTGCCCGGTCCACGATCGAGCCGGCGGCGCGGAAGGGGTAGGGCCCGAACAGCTTGCTCTCCCACTCCAGGACGGACGGCAGCTGCTTCAGTACGGGTGCCGCGGCCTCGGCCTCGCGGGGGTCGACGGCGTCGAAGACCTGGATGCCGTCGCGGGTGGTGTACCGCGTGGTCCTGAACGTGCCGACCGTCGCCGTGGCCAGGTAGGCGGCCATGGGTTCGCTCTGCCGCCAGCGGAAGGTGGTCCGCCCGTGCGCGGTGCGTTCGTCGAGGAGCACGCCGTTGGCGACGGCTGTCTTGCCCTTGGGAACGGTGAGGGTGAAGTCGTACGACGCTTTGTCGGTGGGGTGGTTGTTCGCCGGGAACCAGGTCATGGCGCCCTGCGGCTCCCCGGCGACGAAGGCGCCGTCGTCGGTGGGGATCCAGCCGTCGAGTGAGCCGTCCGGGTCGGTGACCGGCTTGGGGGTGCCGCCGTAGGTGACGGTGACCCGGAACCACTGGCCCTTGTGCAGGGCGCGGCGCGGGGTGACGACGAGTTCCTGGCCGTCGCGCCGGTGGTCCGCCTTCCGGTGGTCGACCGTGAGGCCGGTGACCTTCAGTCCGTTGAGGTCGAGGTCGAAGCGGGTCAGGCGCTGGGTCGCGCGGGCGGTGAGGACCGCCCTGCCCGCGAGGTGGCGGCTGCCGGGGTCGTAACGGAGTGTCAGGTCGTAGTGGGCGACGTCGTATCCGCCGTTGCCTGCGAGCGGGAAGTACGGGTCGCCGGCGCCGGACCCGCCGACCGTCCCCGCCGAGGCGGGTCCGGCGGCGGCGAGCAGCGCCGTGAGGGCGAGGGGAACGGTGACGGTCACGGCCTCGCGGCGGAGGACGGAGACGCGTCTGACGTGCTGCGACACGTGGGCTCCTGCGGTGGGGGATGGCCAACGGCTCAGACTAGGACGCCCTCCGGGCGGATCTCGCCCCCGATCGGGTCAAGTCACGTTGCGTGACACCCCGTCAACTCGACATGGGGATACGCTCCCGGCACCGCCCTCACCCGAGACCCGAGACCCGAGACCCGAGACCCCAAACCACCAAACCCCAAACCCGAGAAAGGCCCACCCGTGAGTGTTCGCGTTCGCCGCGTCTACGAACCGCCCGAGCCGGACGACGGTGTACGTGTCCTGGTCGACCGGCTGTGGCCGCGCGGTCTGTCGAAGGACGCGGCACAGGTCGACGAGTGGCCCAAGGCCCTCACTCCGTCGACGGAGTTGCGCCGCTGGTACCACGCGGGTGAGGCGTCGTTCGAGGAGTTCAGGCGCCGCTACGAGGCGGAGCTGGCCGACCCAGAGGTCGCTGAACTCCTCGATCATGTACGTGAGTTGGCGGGCAAGGGCGCGGTGACGCTACTGACCGCGGCCAAGGTCCCGGAGGAGAGCCACGCCGCGGTGCTGGCCCGTCTCCTGGGAGCGTGAGGAGAAGGGCCGTCCACCTCCCCTCAGCCTCGCCGTGGCTCCCGTACGACCGCGATCTCTCCCGGTGGCAGCGTCACCGAGCCGGAGGCCGGCTTGCCGGTGAGGAGTTCGACGGCGTCCTCGGCGACGGGCACCCGCGCGCCGTTGCCCGCGTGGTCGATCAGGAAGAGGTAGTCGGCGGACGGCGATCGACGGCGTACCACCTCCACGCCCTCTGGTGCCGTGCGGACCGGTTCCACTCCGGCCTCGGTGCGGAGGACGGTGAGGAGGGACGCGAGGGTCGTGGGGTCCGGGTGTGTGGCCAGGTACCAGGTCGCGCCCTCGCCGTAGGTACGCCGCGTCACGGCGGGTACGCCCGTCAGCGGCCCGTCGGCGTACCGCACCACCGCCTCCGCGCCCTCCAGACGCAGGCGCTCCGACCACAGTGAGCCCGTACCGCCCCCGCTCAACGCGACCGTCTCGCCGGGTTGCAGCGGGAAGTGCTCGTCCGACCTGATGCCCAGCGCCTCGCGGAACGCGCCCGGGTAACCGCCCAGCCGTACGTGGCAGTTCTCGTCCACGGCCCCGCTGTGGAAGCCGACCGCGAGGGTGCCGCCCCGCTCCGCGAACCCCACCAGGTTCGCCGCGCCCTCGTCGTCGACCAGGTACAGCGCGGGGACCAGTACCACCCGGTAGGCCGACAGGTCCGCGTCCGGGCGTACGAAGTCCACGGCCACGCCCGCCCGCCACAGCGGCTCGTACCAGGAGCGGACCAGGTCCACGAAGCGCAGTCCGCTGTTGGGCTGTGCGGGGAACTCCAGGGCCCAACGGGCGTTCCAGTCCCAGGCGACGGCGACCTCGGCGGTGCCCGTACTGCCGCGCACCTCGGCCAACGCCCCGAGGTCGGCGCCCAGTCGGACCACGTCACGCCAGATCTGGCTGTCGGTGCCGGCGTGCGGGACCATCGCCGAGTGCCACTGCTCCGCGCCGGCCTTCGCCGCACGCCACTGGAAGAACGCGATGCCGTCCGCGCCGCGGGCCACGTGTGCGAGGGCGTTGCGGCGCAACTCGCCAGGCTGCTTGGCCCGGTTGACGGGCTGCCAGTTCACCGCTCCGGTGGAGTGCTCCATGAGGAACCAGGGGCCGCCCGCCAGCGACCGTACGAGATCGCTGCTCATCGCGATCTCGATCTCCGCCTCGGGGTCGGTGGACATCGCGTAGTGGTCGTTCGCCACCAGGTCCAGCTCCGGCGCCCAGCGCCAGTAGTCCAGAGCGTCGGTGATCGCCATGAAGTTGGTGGTGACGGGAGTGGCAGGGGCCGCCTCCCGCACGACGTCCCGTTCCGCGGTGTAGAGCGACAGCAGTTCGTCCGAGCAGAAGCGGCGCCAGTCCAGCAGGTTCGTCGGGTTGGGGCCGGCGCCGGTCGCCCGTGGCGGCAGGATCTCGTCCCAGTCGTAGTACCACTGGCTCCAGAAGGCGGTGCCCCAGGCGTCGTTGAGCGTCGCCAGGTCCTGGTACCTCACCCGCAGCCAGGTGCGGAACGCCGCGGCGCTGGTGTCGCAGCAGCAGGCGTTGGTGTGGCAGCCGTACTCGTTGTGGATGTGCCACATCACCACCGCCGGGTGATCGGCGTACCGCTCGGCCAGCGCGGTCGTGATGCGCACGGCGGCCTCGCGGTAGGCGGGGCTCGAAGGGCAGAACGTCTGACGGCTGCCGTACGAGAGCCGGCGGCCGTCCTTGTCGACCGGCAGCGCCTCCGGGTGTGCGCGGTAGAACCACGCCGGTGGCGCCGCGGTCGGGGTCGCGAGGTCCGCGGCGATGCCGTTCTCGTGCAGCAGGCCGAGGATCTTGTCCATGCGCGAGAAGTCGTACTCGCCCTCGCGCGGCTCCAGCAGGGCCCAGGAGAAGATGCCGACGCTGACGAAGGTGACGCCCGCCTCGCGCATGAGGCGCATGTCCTCGGCCCACACCTCCTCGGGCCACTGCTCGGGGTTGTAGTCGCCGCCGTAGGCGATGCCGGGGACGGAGAGAGTGGGTTTCGTGGTCACTGAGGATCCCTTGTCAGTCACTTGAGTCCGGACGTCGCGACGCCGGAGACGAATCCGCGCTGGAGGATGAGGAAGAGGAGCAGTACCGGCACGATGTAGACCACGACACCCGCCGCGACGAGGGTGTAGAGCCCGGTGCCGTGTTCGTTGACGTAGCCGGTGGCGATCTTGACGGCGAGCGTGGTCCGGTCGTCGTCCAGGAGCAGGGCGGGGGCCACGTAGTCGCCCCAGCTCCAGCTGAAGGAGAGGATCAGGCTGGTGGCGATGACGGGCCAGGACTGCGGGAGGAAGATCCGCCAGAAGACTCGGATCTGGCCGCAGCCGTCGACGATCGCCGCCTCCTCCAGTTCCTTGGGCATGTTGGTGAAGAACTGCCGGAAGAGGAAGATCAGGTACGGGGCGCCGCACAGACCCCACAGCACCCATGGCACGTAGGTGTTGACCAGGCCGGCTCTGGTGAACAGCAGGTAGGTCGGGATGAGGGTGATGATCTGAGGCATCATCATCGTCGACAGCAGGACGCCGAAGACGAGCCGCTTGCCTGGTGCGTCGAGGCGGGCGAAACCGTACCCGGCCCAGGCCGAGGCCAGGGTGATCAGGGTCGAGTAGATGACGGCGATCGTCAGTGAGTTGCGGGCGTAGCCGAGGTAGTCGAAGAAGGTCAGGGCCTGCGAGAAGTTGTCCAGGGTCAGGTGGTGCGGCCACCAGTGGATGGGTACGGCGCGCAGCTCGGAGGGCGCCTTGAGCGCCGTGATCACGAGCCAGCCGAAGGGGCTGAGGAACAGGACCAGCATCGCGACCAGGAGCATGTGGACGACACTGCGTCGGGCCAGCACCATCACGAGCCTCCGATCGTCCGGGACCTGGTCTTCTCCTGTTCGGGGTCCACGGAGTAGAAGACCGCGCCCTTGCTCAGCCTGAAGACGACGAGGGTGATGGCGATGATGAAGACGAAGAGCACCCACAGCAGGGCGGAGGCATAGCCGTAGCGGCTGTTGGCGAAGTACTGGGTGAAGACGTTGATCATGATCAGGTTGTTGCTCCTCGGCACGGCCGACACGCCCTGGGGCGTGGGGTCGAGAGAGATGAGGAGCGGGGCGAAGGTCTGCAGGGCGGCGATGATGCCGGTGACCACCTGGAAGAACAGCACGGGGGAGAGGAGGGGCAGGGTGATCCGGGTGAAGGACTGCCACTGGCTCGCCCCGTCCACCCGTGCCGCCTCGTGCAGTTCCCTGGGGATGTCCTGCAGCCCGGCCAGGGAGATGATCATGACGTTCCCCGCGGCCCACAGCGTGAGGGTGATCAGGACCCAGCGGGCGTACGGATCGGCCAGCCACGCCACCCCGTTGACGCCGAACATGTCCAGCAGACCGTTGGCAGAGCCGGAGTCACGGTCGAAGATCAGCTTGAAGGTGAGGGCCGCACCGACCGGCGGGACGACGGCGGGCAGGTAGAGCAGGGTGCGGAACAGGCCGCGGGCACGGATCGGCTGGTTCAGCAGCACCGCGAGGAACAGCCCGGCGGTGATCGTCAGCGGCACCGTGATGGCGGTGAACAGTCCGGTGCGGGCCAGGGAGTCGAGGGTGTCCGGGTCGGTGAAGACCTCCCGGTAGTTGTCCAGTCCCACGAAGCGGGGGTGGGAGGACAGGCCGTCGGAGTTGGTGAAGCTGAGCCACAGCGCGTAGCCCAGCGGGTAGGCCGTCAGGATCAGGAAGCCCAGCAGCCAGGGGCCGGTGAACACGTAGAACGCCCCTGCCCGGCGCATCCGCCGGGAGCCGAGCCGGGGCGCCCGGCGCACCCCCGGCTTCCCCGGTGCCGGGCGCCCCGGCGAAGCAGCGCCCCGTTCGGTGAGTTGACCGGTACTCACCCCACCAGCCCCTTGCCGCGCGCGAGCTGTTCGTTCATACGGGAGGTGAGCGCGTCGGCGATCCTGCCGACCGGGGTGCCGGACTTGACCGCGTCCGGCAGCACCTTGCTGAGGATCCCGTTCAGGGCGTCCGTCTGGGCGTACGGGCTGACGGGAAGCACCGCGAAGTACGGCAGCTCCCGCTCCTGGGCCGCGTACGCCTGCTTCTGGATCGCGGTGTCCCGGGGCAGCTTCGCGCGCAGCGAGTTCAGGGGAGGCAGGCCCCAGCCGCCGGCCACCCGCTCCTGGGCGGGCTTGCCGGCGAAGTGGATCTCGAAGAGCTTCCAGGCCGCTTCCTTGTTCTTGGCGTCCTTGGGGATCCAGAAGCCGGTGCCGCCGAAGCAGGGGCTGACGCGATGGCTGCCGAGCTGCGGCGCGGGCGCGAGCCGCGAGACCTTGGCCAGCTTGGCGTCGCCGGCGATGACCGAGCCGAACCAGTGGCCGTCGCAGCTCATCGCCATCCGGCCGGCCTGGTAGGTCGGGCCGTCCCAGCCGTCCGGGTTGGGGTTGACGACGCTCGGGCCGATGTCGGCCTTCGCGTAGTCGACGTACCACGCCAGTGCCTTGCGCGCTTCGGGCGAGGAGAAGTCCACGGTGGCCATGCCGTCGGCGAACAGGCTCCCGCCGGCCGACGCGGTCATCCACATGAGCTGGGACATGGCGCCCATGCCGCCCGCGCTCAGGCCGTACACCTTCACCTTGCCGAGCCTGCGCCTGGTCAGCCGCTTGCCGAGGTCCAGCCACTCGTCCATGGACAGCGGTTCGGTGGCGCTGGGCAGGTCCAGTCCGGCTTCCTCGAACATGTCGGCGCGGTACCAGAACATGCAGTCCTGCGAGTAGTCCTTGGCGAGGCCGTAGCGGGGGCCCGCGCCCTGCTTCTTGCCGTCGAAACGCCACACGTCGTTGGCCGGGGCCAGGTCGGAGGCCTTGAGCACCTTGCTCTTGGCGAGGTACGGATCCAGGTCCGTCATCAGCCCGCGCGCCGCGAAGTAGGGCGTGTCCGTCGCGCCCACACCACGGACCACATCCGGCGGGGTCTTGGCGGACAGCAGGGCGTTGAGCTTGGTGACGTCGTAGGTGATGACTCTGATGGTGACGCCCAGCGTCTTCTCGATGGTCTTCTTGGTCTTGGCGTCCCACTCCTCACCGACCGTCATGACGGTGAGCGTCTTCCCACCGCCCCCGGAACCGCTCCCGGAATCGACCGAGGCGGCACAGCCGGGCACGGCGGCAGCGGTGAGGGCGGCGCCGGCGGAGGCGGCGAGAAAACGGCGCCTGTCGAGAGAGCCTCTGGCGGAAACAGGCATGACTGTGAAGCCTTTCGTGCGGGATGCGTTCAGGGGTGCGCGGAGAGAAGGGCAATGCCGCGCCATGGGCCACGAGGGCAGGAGAGGGCGACGGAGCACCGATGAGCTCACCAGTGGGCTCGCATCGGCTGCTGCCGGCATGCACGGGTGAGTGCTGAGAAGTTACGGACCGCGGTTCGTCGGCTGTGCGGCGTCACGCCCCGGACGCCGCCGCGGGAAACCGGTTACGGAAAGACTTCGGCGAACGCTAGGTGGGGGCGCCAGGCGGTGTCAAGAGGTGCGAACGTCTCCGAAGAGATCGGGTCCGACGTGCGCCAAGTCCGCCGACAACGAGCTTGACGCAACCCTCTTGACTCCTCCCGCACGGCGGTGGCAGCGTTTTGTATCGCTACAAGAAATCGGTTGCTACTTGTTTTCGACACCTCGAACGAGGCAGCCGTCGAACCGGCAGCTGTCGAACGAGGCAGCCGTCGAACGAGGCAGCCGCCATCGGGGAACGCCGCGCCACCCCTGCC
>NZ_VJZC01000137.1 GCF_009377185.1 Streptomyces spongiae | reverse complement strand
GGTCTGGGGGCGCAGCCCCCAGGGACGGGACGGGTAGGGGCGGCGGGGGCGAGAAACCCCCTGGCAGCCGAGCTGGCCGGAGAGGACGGGTCCCCTCCGGCCAGGCTCGTGCAACGGGCTTACACCCGCGGCTTCTCGCGCATCTCGTACGTCGCGATGACGTCGTCGACCTTGATGTCGTTGAAGTTGCCGAGGTTGATACCGCCCTCGAACCCTTCGCGGATCTCGGTGACGTCGTCCTTGAAGCGACGCAGGCCCTCGATGTTGAGGTTCTCCGCGATGACCTTGCCGTCGCGCAGCAGTCGGGCCTTGGTGTTCCGCTTGACCTCGCCGGAGCGGATGAGAACACCCGCGATGTTGCCCAGCTTGGACGACTTGAAGACCTCGCGGATCTCCGCCGTACCGAGCTCGACCTCCTCGAACTCCGGCTTGAGCATGCCCTTGAGGGCCGCCTCGATCTCCTCGATCGCCTGGTAGATGACCGAGTAGTAGCGGACGTCCACGCCTTCGCGCTCCGCCATCTGCTGGGCACGCCCGGCAGCGCGGACGTTGAAGCCGATGACGATCGCGTCCGAGCCCATCGCCAGGTCGATGTCGGACTCCGTGACCGCACCCACACCGCGGTGCAGGACTCGGATGTCGACCTCTTCGCCGACGTCGAGCTGGAGCAGGGAGGATTCCAGGGCCTCGACCGATCCGGACGCGTCGCCCTTGATGATCAGGTTCAGCTGCTGGACCTCGCCGGCCTTCAGCACCTTGTCCAGGTCCTCCAGCGACACGCGGCGCGTGCGCTTGGCGAACGCGGCGTTGCGCTCACGGGCGGCGCGCTTCTCGGCGATCTGACGGGCCGTACGGTCCTCGTCGACCACGATGAAGTTGTCGCCCGCACCCGGGACGTTGGTCAGGCCGAGGACCTGAACCGGCGTCGACGGGCCCGCCTCGGTCACGTTGTTGCCGTTGTCGTCGAGCATCGCCCGGACACGGCCGTACGCGTCGCCTACCACCATCGTCTCGCCGACCCGCAGCGTGCCTCGCTGGACGAGCACCGTCGCCACGGCACCGCGGCCGCGGTCGAGGCGGGACTCGATCGAGATGCCCTGCGCGTCCTGCGTGGGGTTGGCCCGCAGGTCGAGCGAGGCGTCGGCGGTCAGGACGACCGCTTCCAGCAGCGAGTCGATGTGCAGACCCTGCTTGGCGGAGATGTCGACGAACATCGTGTCGCCGCCGTACTCCTCGGCCACGAGGCCGTACTCGGTCAGCTGACCGCGCACCTTGGTCGGGTCGGCGCCCTCGACGTCGATCTTGTTGACCGCGACGACGATCGGAACGCCGGCCGCCTTGGCGTGGTTGAGCGCCTCGACCGTCTGCGGCATGACGCCGTCGTTGGCCGCGACGACCAGGATCGCGATGTCGGTCGACTTCGCACCACGGGCACGCATGGCGGTGAACGCCTCGTGACCCGGGGTGTCGATGAAGGTGATCTTGCGCTCTTCTTCGTTGACCTCGGTCGAGACCTGGTACGCACCGATGTGCTGGGTGATGCCGCCGGCCTCGCCCGCGATGACGTTCGTCTTGCGGATGGCGTCGAGCAGTCGGGTCTTACCGTGGTCGACGTGACCCATGACGGTGACGACCGGCGGGCGGACCACCAGGTCCTCCTCGTCGCCCTCGTCCTCGCCGAACTCCAGGTCGAAGGACTCGAGCAGCTCGCGGTCCTCCTCCTCCGGGCTGACGATCTGAACCGTGTAGTTCATCTCGTCCGCGAGGAGCTGGAGCGTCTCGTCGGAGACGGACTGGGTCGCGGTGACCATCTCGCCGAGGTTCATCATGACCGCGACGAGCGACGCCGGGTTGGCCTTGATCTTCTCCGCGAAGTCGGTGAGCGACGCACCGCGCGACAGGCGAATGGTCTCGCCGTTGCCGCGAGGCAGCATCACGCCGCCGACCGACGGGGCCTGCATGGCCTCGTACTCCTGGCGCCTCTGCCGCTTCGACTTGCGACCACGACGCGCGGGACCGCCGGGACGACCGAAGGCGCCCTGCGTGCCACCACGGCCACCCGGACCACCGGGACGACCACCGAAGCCGGGACGGCCACCGCCGCCACCGGGACCACCCGGACGACCGGCGAAACCGCCGCCACCGCCACCGGGACCACCGGGACGGCCGGCGAAGCCGCCGCCACCGCCGCCGCCACCCGGACGACCGGCGAAGCCGCCGCCACCCGGGCGACCGCCGCCGCCACCACCGGGACGACCGCCGCCACCGGGACCACGGCCGCCGGGGCCACCGCCACCGGGACGCGGGCCGGCAGCCGGACGCTGCGGCATCATGCCGGGGTTGGGACGCGGACCGCCGGGGCCGCCGCCACCGGGACGCGGGCCGCCGCCCTGCGGACGGGGCATGCCGCCCGGCGTCGGACGGTTACCGCCCGGAGCCTGCGGACGCGGACCGCCACCGGCCGCACCCTGCGGACGGGGACCACCCTGACCGGCACCCTGCGGACGCTGACCGCCCGGGCCGCCGGGACGGTCTCCACCAGGCCGGGGCGCACCGCCCGGACGGGGCGCCTGCGGGCGCGCCATGCCGGTGGAGCCGCCGGAGGTGAAGGGGTTGTTACCGGGACGCGGGCCGGCCGGACGGGCACCGGGACGCGGCGCGCCCTGACCACCCGGACGCTGGCCGCCCTGGCCACCGGGCCGGGGTGCCTGACCCTGACCACCGGACGGACGACCGCCACCGGGCTTCGGGGCGCCGGGGCCGGGACGGGCACCCGGACGCGGGCTCGGGGCCGCGGGCGGCGACGGGGGCGCCGTGAACTCCGGCTGGGCCGGAGCCGGAGCCGCCGGGGCGGGCTTCGGCGCGGGCTTCGGGCCGGGCGTGGGGCGCGGACCCGGAGCCGGGGCCGCGGGCCTCTCGGCGGCGGGCTTCTCGGGCGCGGGCGGCTTGGGAGCCGCCGGACCCGGGCGCGGGGCCGGACGGGCGGCCTGCGCGGGAGAGGGCGCCGCCGGCCTCGCCGGAGCAGCCTTACGGGGGGCCGCCGACTTGGCGCCCCCATTGCCCTGCTGGAGGGCGTCAGTCAGCTTGCGTACTACGGGCGCCTCGATCGTCGAGGACGCTGAACGGACGAATTCACCGAGTTCCTGGAGCTTGGCCATGACGACCTTGCTCTCAACCCCGAACTCCTTGGCGAGTTCGTATACCCGGACCTTAGCCACTTCGCTCCTTTTAGGTCCGGGTTGCGGCCGGACCGTCGCTACTTCATGGGCGTACTCATCGCGTACTCATCGAGTGCTCATCGCAATCTCGACCTACTTCCGACTCGCGAGGTACCTGGCCGCACGGGGTTCCGTACGACACGTCTTACGGTGTTGCATGCTCAGCACAACCACTGCTCAGCAACTGTCTGTCTGCTCGACGTAACGGCGCAACGCCTTTATGTCGAGCGGCCCCGGGACGCGCAGCGCCCTCGGGAACGCCCGGCGGCGTACCGCCTGGTCGAGACAGACCGGGGCCGGGTGTACGTATGCACCCCGGCCGGGCAGCGTACCGCGAGGATCGGGAACGCACTGTTCCTCGATCGCCACGATCCGCAACAGATCGTTCTTGGCCGCTCGTTCCCGGCACCCCACACAGGTGCGCTCAGGGCATACGCGGGCACGCGTCCGGCCAGACACTCCTCAGTCTACCTCCCCGCACCGACCTCACCCCTTTGGGGCAAGAATCGAACGGCTGTTGTCGTGATCCAACCGACCTGCGGCTTGGATCTATTCCCCACTCCCCGGGACGTACCCGGGGAGTGGCCCGGAAAGCCCTATTCGGACGGCTGCTCGGTGTCGGGCCGGATGTCGATGCGCCAGCCGGTCAGCCGAGCCGCGAGACGGGCGTTCTGCCCCTCTTTGCCGATCGCCAGGGACAGCTGGTAGTCGGGAACGGTCACGCGCGCGGAGCGGGCCGCCATGTCGACGACCTCGACCTTGGAGACCCGGGCCGGGGACAGCGCGTTCGCCACCATCTCGGCCGGGTCGTCCGACCAGTCGACGATGTCGATCTTCTCGCCGTTCAGCTCGCCCATGACGTTGCGCACACGACCGCCCATGGGACCGATGCAGGCGCCCTTGGCGTTCAGGCCCGAACGGGTGGACCGGACCGCGATCTTCGTACGGTGCCCGGCCTCGCGTGCGATGGCGGCGATCTCGACGGATCCGTCGGCGATCTCCGGCACTTCGAGCGCGAAGAGCTTCTTCACCAGATTGGGGTGTGTGCGGGAGAGGGTGACGGACGGACCGCGGACACCCTTCGCCACCCGAACGACGTACGAACGAAGCCGCATGCCGTGCTGGTACGTCTCCCCCGGGACCTGCTCCTGCACCGGCAGGATGGCCTCCAGCTTGCCGATGTCGACGAGGACGTTCTTCGGGTCGCGGCCCTGCTGGACGACACCGGTCACGATGTCGCCCTCGCGGCCGGCGTACTCACCGAGTGTCGCGTCGTCCTCGGCGTCCCGCAGGCGCTGCAGGATGACCTGCTTGGCGGTGGTGGCGGCGATGCGCCCGAAGCCCGACGGGGTGTCGTCGAACTCGCGGGCCTCCTGCCCCTCCTCCAGGTCCTCGGGGTCCTCCTTCGCCCACACGGTCACATGGCCGGTCTCCCGGTTGAGCTCCACGCGCGCGTGCCGGCGGCTTCCCTCGGTGCGGTGGTAGGCGATGAGGAGGGCCGACTCGATCGCCTCGACCAGCAGGTCGAAGGAGATCTCCTTCTCCCGAACCAAGCCCCGCAGGGCACTCATGTCGATGTCCACGGCTACGCCTCCTCCTCTTCCTTCATGTCCTTCTTGTCCTTGCGGTTGAACTCCACCTGGACGCGCGCCTTCGCGATGTCGGCGAAGGCGAGCCGGCGGGTGGTGGCCTTGCGGCCCTTGACTCCGGGGACTTCGACGTCGAGACCGTCCTCGTCCACGGCCAGGATGCGGGCGACGAGTTCGCCGTCCTCGTGGAGCTGGAACTTCACCAGGCGCTCCGTGGCACGTACGTAGTGCCGGTGCTCGGTGAGGGCGCGTTCGGCGCCCGGGGTGCCGACCTCCAGGTCGTACGCCCCCTGGCCCATCGCGTCCGTCTCGTCGAGCTTCGCCGAGAGCGCCCGGCTCACATCGGCCACGGCGTCCAGATCGGCGCCCGAGTCCGAGTCGACGACGACACGCAGCACACGCTTGCGTCCGACGGAGTCCAGTGCGATCTCTTCGAGATCCAGGCCCTGGGAGCGTACGAGCGGTTCCAGAAGTTCTCGCAGCCTCTCGCTCTGGGTGGTGCTCATCCG
Organism: Streptomyces spongiae; assembly: GCF_009377185.1. Taxonomy (GTDB): domain Bacteria; phylum Actinomycetota; class Actinomycetes; order Streptomycetales; family Streptomycetaceae; genus Streptomyces; species Streptomyces spongiae. The sequence goes on along the minus strand of NZ_VJZC01000137.1, from coordinate 14,544 downwards.
GGTGACTCCTCGGCCGCGTGTGCTGTTGTGGGAAGGTCGCGTGTCAGGTCAAAGGGTATCGGTTCCCGAGGTGTGTTGCCGTCCATGCCGCTTGCCTCCGGCGGTTGGGTGGGGTCGCGTCTGAGCTTGGTTGGTTTGGGTTTGTTGGCGGCTGCGGGTTGGTTGTGGCTTGTCGCGCAGTTCCCCGCGCCCCTTACGGGGCGCTTGGTCGAGGCGGTCGCGTGTGTTTGGGGGGTGCGCGGGTAACGTGATCACGCCGCTCTCTTGTTCGTACGACCCTTCCGAGGACGTCTGCCGTGCCGTTCACCCTGCCCTCGCGCACCCCGTCTGCCGGGCCGCGCAGAAGGAGCCTGCTCACCGGGGCCGCGGGCGCGGTTCTGCTCGTGGGATGCTCGCCCGGGTCCGACTCGGGCACCACCGGGGACGGCCCGTCGGCCGCCGACCGGGCACGCGCGCGCGTGGCGCGGGACAGTGAGGCGCTCGCCGAGCGGTACGCCGCCGTGATCACCGCCCACCCGGCGCTGTTGGGGCGGTTGGAGCCGCTGCGGGCGGAGGTCGTCCGGCACGCGAAGGCGTTCGGGGGCGGCGTGTCGGCCTCGAAGTCCTCGAAGCCGCCGAAGTCATCAAAGCCGTCTGAGCCGTCTGAGCCGCCGTCTGCGTCGGCGAGTCCCTCTCCCGTTCCCGCCGACGAGAACGCCGCGCTCGCCGAGTTGGCCGCGGCCGAGAAGCAGCTCGTGGACCGCCGTACGAAGGCTCTGGTGGAAGTACCGGGCGAACTGGCCCGGCTGATGGCGTCCGTGGCCGCGGCCGGGGCGGGGCACGTGTTCCTGTTGACGGAGGGTGCGAAGTGAGACGGATGGCCGGCACGGGCCGTAAGGCGGCGAAGGCCGACGAGCTCAGGGCACTGCAGGCAGCCCTGAGGGCCGAGCACGCCGCCGTGTACGGGTACGGGGTGGTCGGCGGGAACATCGGCGAGGCGAGGCGGGAGGAGACCAGGGACGGTTACGACGCCCACCGCGCCCGGCGCGACGAACTCGCGCGAGCCATAAGGGACCTGGGCGGGAAGCCCGTGGCCGCGGACGCCGCGTACGCGTTGCCCTTCCCCGTGCGGGATTCCGGCTCCGCCATACAGCTCGCCGCCGAACTGGAGGAGCGGGTGGCCGGCGTGTACTCCGATCTCGTACGGGCCTGTGAGGGCGACCGGAGACGTACCGCCGCCCAGGCGCTGCGGGAGGCGGCGGTGCGGGCGGTCCGGTGGCGGGGCGGCAGCGTAGCCTTCCCTGGTCTCGCCGAGCGGGCGGCCGGCCCGACCCCGTCGGCGGCACCGCGCACCTGAACGCGACCTGGGAAGGGAACGACTCGCACATGGCTCGCATGGCTTTCGAACCGCCGCCGCGCCTCGTGCGGGCACTCGCCGAGGCGCGGCAGAACGGGGCCGACGGCGCCGGCGACTGGCTGGAGGAGCTGCCCGAGCTCGTCCAGGAGGCCGTCGCGCTACGCGAGTTGACCGTCGAACGGGTGCAGGCACCCGGCGGGCGCAGCAGCCTCGTGGTACTGGTGCGGCAGTACGACGGAACGCCCGCCGTGCTGAAGCTGGCGCCGCACCGGGCCCGGCCCGAGAGCGAGCGGGCGGCCCTCGGCCACTGGGACGGGCGGGGCGCGGTGCGGCTCCTCAACCCCGGGGACACACCGGGCGTCCTGCTGCTGGAGCGGCTGCACCCCGACCTGTCCGTGCGGTCCCTGCCCGAGGCGAAGGCGCTGCTGGAGGCGACGGGCGTGCTGCGGCGGCTGTGGGTCGAGCCGCCGGACGGGGACGGGCACCTCTTCGAGACCGTGGCCGAGCGGACCGGGCGGCAGGCCGAGGCGATGCGGGCGAGCGCCGCCGCCGACAGGGACGTCGCGGCGCTCGTCGACGCCGCGCTCGCCGCGCGGGAGGAACTGCTCGCCGCGCCGCCCGAGGAGCGGCTGCTGCACGGGACCTTCCGGCAGAGCAAGGTGCTCGCCGGTGAGCGGATGCCGTGGCTGGCCGTCGGGCCCGACCCGGTGGTCGGCGAGTGCGCCTTCGACCTGGCCCGGCTGGTACGGGACCGTGTGGAGGACGTGATCGCCTCCCCCTCCGGGTCGGCCACCACCCGGCGCCGGGTGAAGCGGCTGGCCGAGTCCCTGGACGTGGACCAGGAGCGGTTGCGGGGGTGGACGCTGTTCCGGGCCGTCGAGTCGGGGGTGCGGGCGCGTCGGGTGGGGCGGGCGCAGGACGCGGAGCTGTTGCTGGAGTTCGCGGGGTGGTTGTGAGGCGGACGCCTGTGAGGCGGACGTCTGCGAGAGGAACGGATCTGCCGGCTGCCCCACGGCTGTGCCGCGAGGCCGGTTCGAGTGCCAGGGCCGGGCAGTCGGTCCCGGCGCGGCGGGCTCGTCGCGCGGCGGCGCGTGGGACCGGGCCCTCGCCGACGACCGGGTAGCCCCACTGGTCGAGCGTGATGTGCTCGGCGAGCAGCCCCGGACAAGTCTCTCCGGCGAGAGATGCCGTCACGCCGGGCGGCCGGTGGGGCGCTTGGTGCGGTGCGCCTCCGACCGGCCTCCTGTCAGGTGTCGTTACGCCGTCAGGCGCGCGATCGCCTCGTCGACCGTCAGCTCCTCGCGCTCACCGGTCTTCCGGTCCTTGAGCTCCAGCACGCCCTCGGCGGAGCGGCGGCCGGCCACCAGGATCCGCGGGACACCGATGAGTTCGGAGTCGGTGAACTTCACGCCCGGGGAGACACCGGCCCGGTCGTCCACCAGGACGCGGAGGCCGGCCTCGCGCAGCTTCTCGGAGACGTCGAGGGCCAGCTCGATCTGCAGGGCCTTGCCCGCGGCGACCACGTGGACGTCGGCCGGGGCGACCTCGGCCGGCCAGCACAGGCCCTTGTCGTCGGCGCTCTGCTCGGCGAGGGCCGCGACCGCGCGCGAGACGCCGATGCCGTACGAGCCCATGGTGACGCGGACGGGCTTGCCGTTCTGGCCGAGGACGTCGAGCTTGAGGGCGTCGGCGTACTTGCGACCGAGCTGGAAGATGTGGCCGATCTCGATGGCGCGGTCGAGCACCAGGCCGGTGCCGCAGTTCGGGCACGGGTCGCCCTCCTGGACGACCACGACGTCGACGTAGGCGTCGACCTCGAAGTCACGGCCCGCGACGACGTTCTTGGCGTGCGTGTGCTCCTTGTTGGCGCCGGTGATCCAGGCCGTGCCGGGTGCGACACGCGGGTCGGCGATGTACGTGACCTTGTCGCCCAGGCCCTGCGGACCGACGTAGCCGCGGACCAGGTCCGGGCGGCCCACGAAGTCCTCGGCGGTGACCAGTTCGACGGTCGCCGGGGAGAAGTGCGCCTCGACCTTGTCCATGTCGACCTCGCGGTCGCCGGGGACGCCGACGGCGACGATCTCGCCGTCCACCTTCACGAGGAGGTTCTTGAGGGTGGCGGAGGCCGGGACACCGAGCGAGGCGGCGAGTGTCTCGATGGTCGGGGTGTCAGGGGTGGGGATGTCCTCGGCGGCCGGCACGTCCGCCGCGTCCACCGGCTTCAACTCGTACGAGATCGCCTCGGTGTTGGCCGCGAAGTCGCAAGCAGGGCAGTCCGCGAAGGTGTCCTCGCCGGCGGCGGCCGGAGCGAGGAACTCCTCGGACTTGGAGCCGCCCATGGCGCCGGCGGTGGCGGCGCAGATGCGGTAGTCGAGGCCGAGGCGCTCGAAGACCTTCTGGTAGGCCTGGCGGTGCAGGTCGTAGGACTGGGCGAGGCCCTCGTCCTCGGTGTCGAAGGAGTAGGAGTCCTTCATCAGGAACTCGCGGCCGCGCAGGATGCCGGCGCGCGGGCGGGCCTCGTCCCGGAACTTCGTCTGGATCTGGTAGAGGATCACCGGCAGGTCCTTGTAGGAGGACGCCTGGTCCTTCACGAGCAGGGTGAAGATCTCCTCGTGGGTCGGGCCGAGGAGGTAGTCACCGCCCTTGCGGTCGTGGAGGCGGAAGAGCTCCTGGCCGTACTCGCTCCAGCGGCCGGTCGCCTCGTACGGCTCCCTCGGCAGCAGCGCGGGCAGCATGACCTCCTGGGCGCCGATCGCGTCCATCTCCTCGCGGACGATCCGCTCCACGTTGGCGAGGACCTTCTTGCCGAGCGGCAGCCAGGACCAGATGCCCGCCGCGGTGCGGCGGACGTAGCCCGCGCGGACCAGCAGCTTGTGGCTGAGGACCTCGGCGTCCGCGGGGTCGTCGCGCAACGTCTTCGCCATCAACTGGGACATGCGCTGGACCGGTGCGTTCGCCATGATGCTCGTACTCCTGCTGCGTAAGGATGATGGCTAGGAGGTTAGCCGGGCTGTCCTTCCCGGTGGAAATTGGCCGGGTACCCGCAGGGGCCCTGTCTAGCGGCGGCGCAGGGGCAGAGGGGCGCCCATCACGGCGTACGGCTTCGGGGCGCTCGGGAACAGCACCTGGCGGGCCAGGTCCTCGTAGCCGAGGGCGTGGTAGAGGCCGCGGGCCGGGCTGTCGGTGTCGATCGCGGAGAGGATCGAGCGGGGTTCGGCGGCGTCGTCCGTGATGGTGGTGATCAGGGACCGGCCGATGCCGTGGTTCTGGTAGTGCGGGTGGACGTGCAGTTCGGTGATCACGAAGGAGTCGTCGAGCCATGCCTCGTTGTCGCGGGCGCGCAGATACGGCTCGACGACGGTGGACCACCAGTGCGTACGGTCGTTGGGCATGCCGTAGACGAAGCCGATGAGGCGGCCGTGGGGGGTGGTGGCGCCCAGCGCGCGGGCTCCCGGGTAGCTCAGGTGCCTCAGGACGATCTGCCGGCGGACGGCGACCTCGTCGGCGCCGAGCCCGAAGGCCAGGGCCTGCACGGCGAGCGCCTCGTCGACGCGCGCGGCGAGATCCAGGGGGCCGATGACCACGTCGTCGGGGTTGCGGGGGCCCTGTCCGGGGAAGCGCAGCATGCCGGGGAGACTACCCGGGCGCTCCGCTGGGTTAAGCCGGGGACTGGTGGGGACTGGGGGTTCTCGGTCAACTGCGGGTTGTTCGTGGTTGCTCGCGCCCACGCGGCGGAGCCGCAAGTCGATACAGCCCCGCGCCCCTGAAGGGGCGCTGCCCACGGCCGGAGGACTAGCGTTGCTCTGTGGGTTACTTCGACTCTGCTTCCGCTGCTCCTCTTCATCCCGTTGCCCGGCAGGCGCTTCAGGCCTCGCTCGACGAGGGGTGGGCCGATCCCGCTCGTCTCTATCGGGAGGGGCGGCGGGCCCGGCTGTTGCTGGACGCGGCGCGGGAGGCGGCCGCGGAGGCTGTCGGGTGCCGTCCCGATGAACTGGTGTTCACCTCTTCCGGTACGCGGGCCGTGCACTCCGGGATCGCGGGGGCGCTGGCGGGGCGTCGCCGGATCGGGGGACACCTGATCGTGTCGGCGGTCGAACACTCTTCGGTGCTGCATGCCGCGGAGGTCCACGAGGCGGGGGGCGGGACCGTGACGCGGGTCGGCGTCGACCGGTCGGGGGCCGTGACCGCGGACGCGTACGCCGCCGCCCTGCGTCCCGACACCGCCCTGGCCTGCCTGCAGTCGGCCAACCACGAGGTGGGTACGGAGCAGCCGGTGGCCGAGGTCGCGTCGGTGTGCCGTGACGCGGGGGTGCCGTTGCTGGTGGACGCGGCGCAGTCGCTGGCGTGGGGGCCCGTGGAGGGTGACTGGTCCTTGTTGACGGCGAGCGCCCACAAATGGGGTGGGCCGTCGGGCGTCGGGCTGCTCGTCGTACGGAAAGGGGCGCGGTTCGCGCCCCAGGGCCCGGTGGACGAGCGGGAGTCGGGTCGGGCGGCCGGGTTCGAGAACGTCCCCGCGATCGTGGCGGCGGCGGCCTCCCTGCGGGCCGTACGGGCCGAGGCGACCCAGGAGGCGGTACGGCTGCGGGAGTTGACCGAGCGGATCCGGGCGCGGGTGTCGGCGTCGGTGCCGGATGTGGAGGTGGTGGGGGATCCGGTGCGCCGGCTGCCCGGCGTGGTCACCTTCTCCTGTCTCTATGTCGACGGAGAGACACTGCTGCACGAGTTGGACCGGGCCGGCTTCTCGGTCTCGTCCGGTTCGTCCTGTACGAGCAGTACGTTGACGCCGAGCCATGTGCTCAGGGCGATGGGGGTGCTGAGCGAGGGCAACGTCCGGGTGTCGCTGCCGGCAGGGGTGGCGGAGGAGGACGTCGAGCGGTTCCTCGACGTGCTGCCGGGCGCGGTGTCGACGGTCCGCGAGAAACTGGGCGCGCCCGCCACGGCCCCCACGGCGACCGTGCGGGAGGACACCCTCGTCGTGGACTCCCTCGGCAAACGCTGCCCGATCCCCGTCATCGAGCTGGCCAAGGTCATCGGGGACGTCCCGGTGGGCGGCACGGTCCGCGTACTGTCGGACGACGAGGCCGCCCGCCTGGACATCCCGGCGTGGTGCGAGATGAGGGGCCAGGAGTACGTGGGCGAGGAACCGGCGGACCAAGGCAGGGCATACATTGTCCGCCGGGTGACTTGACCTGTCCAAGGGTCACTGCACGGCTTTTAGGGGCGCGGGGAACTGCGCGACCAGCCCCAACGGACCCGCAGTCGACAACGGACCCGCCGGGGCAGACGACCAGTCGCAACCAGCCCAGCTCAGCCCAAGTGACCCCGCACTTCCTCAGCGGCAGCGTCCCCGTACGCCTTGGTGAAGCGCTCCATGAAGTGAGCACGGCGCAACTGGTACTCCTGGGTGCCGACCGTCTCGATGACGAGCGTGGCGAGCATGCAGCCGACCTGGGCCGCGCGCTCCAGGTCGACGCCCCAGGCGAGTCCGGAGAGGAAGCCCGCGCGGAAGGCGTCGCCGACACCCGTCGGGTCGGCCTTGCGCTCCTCGTCCGGGCAGCCGACCTCGATCGGCGCCTCGTCGGCCCGCTCGACACGCACGCCCCGCGCGCCGAGGGTGGTCACACGGTGGCCGACCTTGGAGAGGATCTCGGCGTCGGTCCAGCCCGTCTTGGACTCGATGAGCCCCTTCTCGTACTCGTTCGAGAAGAGGTAGGCCGCGCCGTCCAGCAGTATGCGGATCTCGTCGCCGTCCATGCGCGCGATCTGCTGGGAGAAGTCCGCGGCGAAGGGGATGCCCCGGGAGCGGCACTCCTCGGTGTGGCGCAGCATCGCCTCCGGGTCGTCCGCGCCGATGGAGACGAGGTCGAGGCCGCCGACGCGGTCCGCGACGGTCTTGAGCTCGATGAGGCGGGCCTCGCTCATGGCGCCGGTGTAGAAGGAGCCGATCTGGTTGTGGTCGGCGTCCGTGGTGCACACGAAGCGGGCCGTGTGCAGCGTCTCGGAGATGCGCACGGAGGACGTGTCGACGCCGTGCCGGTCCAGCCATGCCCGGTACTCGTCGAAGTCCTGGCCCGCCGCGCCGACGAGGATCGGCTTCGTGCCCAGCTGCCCCATGCCGAAGGCGATGTTCGCGCCGACTCCTCCCCTGCGGACGTCGAGTTTGTCGACCAGGAAGGAGAGGGAGACCGTGTGCAGCTGGTCCGCGACGAGCTGGTCCGCGAAACGGCCGGGGAAGGTCATGAGGTGGTCGTTGGCGATGGAGCCGGTGACTGCGATACGCACGGCTAGGACACGCTCCTGCGACGGGAGGGGATTGACAGTTCACGCTATCGGGTCGCCCGCTCGCACTGAAGCAGCACCGGAGCAGGAAAAACTACCCGATAGTAGGTCTTTTGACGTGGCTCTGGCGGTGCATACGGTTCCGGTATGACGAACCTCAAGGACCGCAAGGTCCACAGTTCCGCCCCGCTCGACCAGGAAGGCGGTCTGGCGGCGCTGCGCGGCGACTGCGCCCGGATGGTGCCGCACTGGGCGGCTCCCGACCGGATCATTGCCCTCCCCGTGTCCCCGTCACTCATCCACGGTGTGAAGGTGTCCCCGGCGTCGGCCCGCCTCGTCGACGCGATGTCCGACTACGGCGACTGAGTCGCCAGGGCGGCCAAGCCCGTCCGGCGCCCTCGACGGCACGCGATCCCGGTCGATGACCGCTCGATGACCAAGAGGGCGCCTGAACGGGGAACCGCGCGCTCCCCCGCCGCGTCCCATCGCTGTCCCCCGTAAAGGGGATCCGGTATACGACCCTTCCATGCCCCTCCTTCCTGGCAGGACCGGGTCACCAGGACAGCTGTGGAGCTGAAGGAGCGATGCGGTGAGCACCGAGCGACCCGACAACGACGCGATACCCGACGCGGAGGACCCCCAGGGTGCCGAGAGTGGCGCGAACCGGGAGGACACCGCGAGCGCCGGGGGAGTCGCAGGCCCTGTGGGCGCCGAAGGCGCGGCGAGCCCCGAAGACTCCGCGGAACCCGCACGCCCCGAGAGCGCCGCGGCTTCCGAAGGGGGCGCCGCCGACGCCGAGGGAGCAGTGGGCTCCGAAGGACCCGCCGACACGGTGAGGCCGGGAGGGGCCGAGGGCGTCGACGGGCCCGAGAGGGCCAAGAAGCCCGAGAGGGCCAAGAAGCCCGAGGGTACCGATGGGCCCGAGAAGACCGAGAGCCCCGACCCACACAGCGCCACGAGTTCCGCAGGCACCGAAGAGCCCAGCGGGCCCGAGGAGCCTGCCGACCCGAATGAGCCCACACGGGCCGAGGTACCCACACGGGCCGAGGAGCCCGCACAGCCTGGGGAGCCCGGGGAGCCCGCACGGGCCGAGGAGCCTGCCGACCCGAATGAGCCCACACGGGCCGAGGAGCCCGCGCAACCCGAGGAGCCCGCTGGCCCGAATGAGCCTGCAAGGCCCGAGGCCTCCGCGCGGTCCGAGGCGGCCGTGCCTCCGGACGACCCCTCGCCCACCGGCAGCGACGTGAGCCCCGAGGCCGTCGGAGGCGGCGGGCACGGTGGCGCGGCGCCCAAGGCCCGGCGTGGGCGTTCCTCCGTTCTCGTCGCGTCCGTGGCGGCCGCGGTGCTGCTCGTCGGAGGTGGCGGGGCCTACCTCGCCACGAGCGCCACCAGCGGTTCCGGCGGCAGCGGCTCCGGCTCGGGCGCCCCGGCGGGCGACGGCACTCCCCCGCCGCTGGCCCTCGACGGCCACACCGAGGGCGGTACGAACGGGATCGCCCCCGGCGAGCCCAACCCCAACGGCGTGACCTACCGCGCCGACGGCGACCTGCCCGACGGTCCGGACTCCGCGCCCGTGTACCGGTCGACCGGTGACGTGACCTCGGCCGAGGTGGCCCGGCTCGCGAAGGCCCTCGGTGTGGAGGGAACCCCCAAGGTCGAGGGCGACACCTGGAAGGTGGGCGCTTCGAACGACGGCTCCGGGCCCAGCCTCCAGGTGAACAAGGACGCGCCGGGCACCTGGACCTTCAGCCGGTACGCACCCGGCACGGACAACTGCCAGAAGGTTGACGTCTGCGCCTCGGGCAGCGCGGCCGGGGGTGCCCCGGTCGCCGAGGCCGTGGCGAAGGAGGCGGCCGCCCCGGTGCTGAAGGCCGTCGGCCAGGACACGGCCAAGCTGGACGCCACCCAGGTCGCGGGCGCCGTCAGGACGGTGAACGCCGATCCCGAGATCGGCGGGCTGCCCACGTACGGCTGGACGACCGGCGTCCAGGTCGGCGCCGACGGTCAGGTGATCGGCGGAAGCGGCAACCTGAAGGCCCCGGCCAAGGGGGACACGTACCCCGTGATCGGCGCGGACAAGGCGCTGGACCTGATGAACGGATCGGGTGAGGCCACCGGCGGCGGCCGCAAGGGCCCCGGCGGCTGCCCCAGCCCCGTACCGCTGAAGGACAAGGACGAGACGCGCTGCGAGGCGGCGACCGAGGCTCCGGCTCCTGCGTCGGTCACCGTCGAGGACGCCGCCTTCGGGCTGGCCGCGCGCTTCACCGAGGGCGAGCAGGTGCTGGTGCCGTCCTGGCTGTTCCAGGTACGGCCGGAGGGGGCCGCCGCGGGCTTCACCGTGACGCACCCGGCGGTCGACCCGGCGTACCTGACCACGCCCGAGCCGCCGTCGTCGGTCACGCCGTCGCCGGTCGACCCGGACGAGCCCTCGGGCTCGGCGCCCAAGGAGCGCGACGTCAAGGTCGAGGGCTACACGGCGCAGGGCAAGAAGCTGACCGTGAGCTTCTGGGGCGGGATGTGCAGCGAGTACTCGGCCTCGGCGGACGAGGAGAACGGCAAGGTGACGGTCACCGTGACCGAGAAGCCGTCCGGCAAGGTGTGCATCCTGATCGCCAAGGCCCTGGAGCGCACGGTGCAGCTGGACGAGCCGCTCGGTGACCGGGAGGTCGTGGGCACGAACGGCAAGGAGGTCAAGGAGGGGAACCTCGCCGACCGGGCCCCGAACGCGAAGTAGTTCACCGTCACGGAGGTAGTCCACCCGTCACGGAAGCTGTTCACCGTCACGTACGCGAAGGCGGCGTCCCCCTCGGAGGGGGACGCCGCCTTCCTACGCGCCAAGCACGCGCCGCGTGCGCCGAAAGGGTGGCGGCTCAGTTGAAGGAGTCGCCGCAGGCGCAGGAACCCGTCGCGTTCGGGTTGTCGATCGTGAAGCCCTGCTTCTCGATGGTGTCGACGAAGTCGATGGAGGCGCCGCCCAGGTAGGGAGCGCTCATACGGTCGGTGACGACCTTGACCCCGCCGAAGTCCTTGACGACATCGCCGTCGAGGGAACGCTCGTCGAAGAAGAGCTGGTAGCGCAGGCCGGAGCAGCCGCCGGGCTGAACGGCGACACGCAGCGCCAGATCGTCACGGCCTTCCTGGTCGAGCAGGGCCTTGACCTTCGCCGCGGCGGCGTCGGACAGGACGATGCCGTCGGTGACGGTGGTGGACTCGTCCGATACGGACATCTACATCGCTCCCGGGTTGTACGGAGACTGCTTGCCGACGTGTCCAACCGGCAGGGCCGCGGATTCATTCCGGGCCGAGCGGATCCTTCGCGTCTCTCTTCATGCTCGCACATGGGCCGCGGAGCGGACATCGCCCTGTGGACGGGTCGCCGCGGCGGTCGCCGGGATTCACGTCACATCGACGCTATGGCCGTCGTCAAAGTGACGTGAAGCGGTTATGATAGATAACGTCAATTCGACGAAAAGCCGTAACGGTGTCCCGCATGTCCCGCCGGTCCGGATTCTCCGGGCCGGCGAGCCGCAGAAAAGAAAGGGTGCGTGCCGTGACCACCGCCCAGACCCAGGAGCTCGACGTACAGCCGACGCCCCTCGCCCTGCTGCTGCTCGGCCGTGAGGCCGACCCCAGGAGCGAGCGCGGAGTCGAGTGCCCCGGCGACCTGCCCTCCCCCTCCGACCCCGACCTGGTGGAGCGTGCCCGCGCGGCCAAGGCCAAGCTCGGGGACAAGGTCTTCGTGCTCGGCCACCACTACCAGCGCGACGAGGTCATCCAGTTCGCCGACGTCACGGGTGACTCGTTCAAGCTGGCCCGGGACGCGGCGGCGCGCCCGGAGGCGGAGTACATCGTGTTCTGCGGTGTCCACTTCATGGCGGAGTCGGCGGACATCCTGACGTCCGACGACCAGAAGGTGGTCCTCCCCGACCTGGCCGCCGGCTGCTCCATGGCCGACATGGCGACGGCCGAGCAGGTCGCCGAGTGCTGGGACGTCCTGACCGAGGCCGGCGTGGCCGAGCAGGTCGTGCCCGTCTCGTACATGAACTCCTCGGCGGACATCAAGGCGTTCACGGGGAAGCACGGCGGCACGATCTGCACGTCGTCCAATGCCAAGAAGGCTCTCGAGTGGGCCTTCGAGCAGGGCGAGAAGGTCCTCTTCCTCCCCGACCAGCACCTCGGGCGCAACACCGCCGTGCGGGACATGGGGATGACGCTGGAGGACTGCGTCGTCTACAACCCGCACAAGCCGAACGGCGGGCTGACCGCCGAGCAGCTGCGGGACGCGAAGATGATCCTGTGGCGCGGGCACTGCTCGGTGCACGGCCGCTTCTCGCTGGAGTCGGTCGAGGACGTACGGGCCCGGATCCCCGGCGTGAACGTCCTGGTGCACCCCGAGTGCAAGCACGAGGTCGTGGCCGCCGCGGACTACGTCGGCTCGACGGAGTACATCATCAAGGCCCTGGAGGCCGCTCCCCCCGGGTCCAAGTGGGCCATCGGCACGGAGCTGAACCTGGTCCGGCGGCTGGCGAATCGTTTCGCGCCCGAGGGCAAGGAGATCGTGTTCCTCGACAAGACGGTGTGCTTCTGCTCGACCATGAACCGCATCGACCTCCCGCACCTGGTGTGGGCCCTGGAGTCCCTCGCCGAGGGCAACCTCGTCAACCGCATCCAGGTCGACAAGGAGACGGAGGCGTTCGCGAAGCTGGCGCTGGAGCGGATGCTGGCGCTGCCGTAGTCCCCCTGTGCCGTGCGCTCACCCCGAGGCGGGCTTCCGCCCGGGGTGGGCGGGGTCGAGGCCGAAGACGGTGCCGTCCGGGGTGCTCACGAGCAGCGCGCCGCCGTACGGCAGTGCCTCGGACTTGATCACGTCGCCGCTCGCGAGCCGCTCGGCGTGCGTGCCCGTCTCCCACAGCAGCGTGCCCTTGCGTGCGTCGAGGGCCGCGACCCGGCCGCTGGTGCCGGCCACGTACAGGGTGCGGGTGCGGGCGTCGTACGTGGGCTGACCCGAGCCCTCGGCACCGGTCCGGGTCTGCCACAGCTGTTTGCCGGTCAGCGGGGACACGGCGGTCACCTGGCCGTCGGCCCCGGTGATCCACAGCGTGTCGGCGGCAAGCGTCACCGAGCCCTCGTAGTTCTTCGCCAGCTTCGTCGTGGTGCCGGCGCCGGTGTCCGGGTCGACCAGCAGGATCTTGCCGAAGGTCAGGTCCTCGGGGCGCGCCGGGCCGGTGGTGCCCCCGACCACGAAGGCCGGCCGGCCGTCGACGGCGCCGAGCAGACCGCTCGCGTTCGGGGTCTTCAGACGCTTGACCACCGACCCGTCGGTCCGGTTCAGCTCCCGGACCTCGGCGGCCTGTGTCTCGTCGTCCGGGAAGCAGTGCTCGTACAGGCGGGAGCCGACCGTCAGGAACTGGCAGTAGTCGTCGGCGGGCACTTGTACGGTCCACCGGTCGACGCCGGTGCGCGGGGAACGGGCCGTCACCAGCCGGCCGGTGGGGTCGGCGGTCAGGACGAGGTCGCCGGACAGGCCCAGGTCGACGCTCGTGTCGTCCGTCTTGCGGGTCCACAGCTGCTCGCCGCTCTCGGCGTCGAGGGCGACGATGCTGACCGGGCCGTTCTCGGAGCCCTCGTAGACGGCCTGCCGGACGAGCACCGCGCCGTCCCGCACGCCGAGGAGCGTGAAGTTGTTCAGCGTCGCGGCGGCGTCGGCGGACGCGATGGAGGAGCGCCAGACGGTCTTGCCGGTACGGCCGTCCAGTCGTACCGGAAGGATGGAGTTGCCCGCGCAGTAGACCGCGTTCTCGTACCTCTGGCAGGTGGCGTCGCCCGGGTCGGCGCTCCCCTCCTCCAGCGGCTGGACCTCGCCCCGCTGCGCCGTCTTGAACACCGTCGTCTGCCAGGGCTTGAAGCCGGTGGGGACCGCCGCCCACCGGGAGGTCGCGGTCGAGGAGTTCGCCGTTCGGGGGCTGTCCGCGTCCGCGAATCCCGGCCCGAACCGCATGTACCACAGCATCCCCAGGGTGAGCGCGCCCACCGTGCCGGCCGTCGCCAGCAGCGGGCGCACACGGCGGCCCGGCCGGCGGATGCGCGGGGGCTTCGTCACCGCCGCCGGGTCGGCCCCGGAGGAGGTCTCCTCGACGGTCCGCAGCACGTCCGCGCGCAGGGTCACCGTGAGCGGGTCACCGGGGTCCGGTTCGGGCAGGGCGTCCGCGAACTCCTGGGCCAGTTCGTCGAGTTCGAGCCGGTCGGCGGCCTCCTTGGTCAGGCAGCGCTCCAGGACCGCGCGCAGCGGCTGGGGCACGCCGTCCAGCACGGGCGTCTCGTGGACGACCCGGAAGGCGGTCAGATAGGGGCTGTCGGCGTCGAAGGGCCCGCGCCCGGTGACGGCGAACACCAGCAACGCCCCGAGCGAGAAGACGTCCGAGGCGGGGCCGACCGTGCGGGGGTCGGTGAACTGCTCCGGGGACATGAAGGGCGGGGTGCCGATCATCTGCCCCGTCTCGGTCAGGGTGTTGTGGTTCTCGACCGCGCGGGAGATGCCGAAGTCGATGACGCGGGGCCCGTCCTCGGCCATCAGGACGTTCGCCGGCTTCAGGTCCCGGTGCACGACCCCGGCCCGGTGGATGTCCCGCAACGCCTCCACCAGGCCCAGTGCCAGCCGCCGCAGCTCGGCGCCCCGCAGCGGGCCCTGTTCGCGGATCTGCTGGGCGAGCGACCTCCCCGGCACGTACTGGGTCGCCATCCAGGGCCGCGCCGCCTCCGGGTCGGCGTCCACCACCGGCGCGGTGAAGGCGCCGCTCACCCTGCGGACGGCCTCGATCTCCTGCCGGAACCGGCTGCGGAACACGGCGTCCGTGGCGTACTGGGCGTGCACCACCTTGACGGCGACGTCCCGGCCCGAGCGCGATCTGCCCCGGTAGACGACCCCCATG
>NZ_VJZC01000136.1 GCF_009377185.1 Streptomyces spongiae | reverse complement strand
CCCCCGCCCCCCTCACCCTCGAAGTCGAACCACACGGTGACCACGGCCCCGCGAGGAACCTCGGCCCCAGGTTGCGGATACTGCCGTACGACGTAGTCGACGACGGCGAGATGGAAGTCGGGCCGGTCGGGCGCGGCGAGCAGCACACCACGTGCCTGGGCGGTCTCACGCGCGTCCACGGCCATCAGACCGACAAGCCGTGGCACGCGCACTTCGGGTGTTTTGGGTGTTATGCGCACAGATGTCACCCCCAGCGGTACTGGCAGGGTAACCGCGAGGGGGTGCCGACCGGAAGCAGTCGGTGTCTATCTGTAGCCGAATCCGGAGTCAGCTGCTACGTAGAGTCACAAATTCAGTCGGTATCGGTGTCCGACCGCCTTCGACGTGGGTGTGGTGAAGACCTCCTCCAGCTCCATGCCCAGGCGCTGGGTCACGGCGATGGAGCGCTTGTTCTCGGCGAGGACCATGGCGACGACGGTCGGGACACCCGCCAGGCGCAGGCGGCCGAGGGACTCCTGGGCCGCCGCGGTGACGTACCCCTTGCCCCAGTGGGGCCGTGCGAGCCGCCAGCCGATCTCGATCTCCCCCACCGGGCCGAAGCCCTCGTGTGGCCACGGCTGGGCCCCCGTGAAGCCGATGACCTGGCCCTCCGCGTCGAGCATGGACCAGAAGCAGAAGCCGCGTTCGGCGTCGTGCCGGCGCTGGCGCGCGGTGAGCTCCTCGTAGACGGACAACTCGGCGGACTTGCCCCCGTGGAACTCCATGACCTCGGGGTCGTCGAAGATCCGGTGCCAGGCGATGGCGTCCTCATCGGTGGGGACACGCAGCCGTACGTCGGGGAGAGCTCTGTTCACAGGGGCAGCCCTTCAGCCAGGTGATCGGTACCGCTGAATAGACTGCCCATGTCCAGTGCCCGTCAGCACGCTGTTTTCGAGTCTTCGAGGTCTCGTTCCGCGAGTCCTCCTGGTCTCGGATCCCGTCACGCTGACTTCGAGACGTGGGGAGAACCCGTCGTGACCGAGCCCCAGCCCCTTACCGAACACACCGCCGATGTGATCGTCGTCGGGGCCGGACCAGCCGGTTCCACCACCGCGTACTACCTGGCCAAGGCCGGACTGGACGTCCTGCTCCTGGAGAAGACCGCCTTCCCGCGCGAGAAGGTGTGCGGTGACGGTCTGACGCCGCGCGCGACGAAGCAGCTGGTCTCCATGGGCATCGACATCTCCGAGGAGGCCGGCTGGCTCCGCAACAAGGGGCTGCGCATCATCGGCGGCGGTGTCCGCCTCCAGCTCGACTGGCCGGATCTCGCCTCCTACCCGGACTACGGCCTGGTCCGCAAACGCGACGACTTCGACGAGCAACTGGCCCGGCAGGCCCAGAAGGCGGGCGCGCGGCTGTACGAGCGCTGCAACGTCGGCGCCCCCATCATCGACGACCGCACGGGACGCATCACGGGCGTGCACGCCAAGCTGGGCGACGCCGAGTCGGGTTCGAAGGAGAAGCGGGAGGTCACCTTCCACGCGCCGCTGGTCGTGGCGGCCGACGGCAACTCCACCCGCCTGTCCCTGGCGATGGGCCTGCACCGCCGCGAGGACCGCCCCATGGGTGTCGCGGTCCGCACGTACTTCACCTCCCCCCGCCACGACGACGACTACCTGGAGTCCTGGCTGGAACTGTGGGACAAGCGCGGACCGGGCGAGGACCGGCTGCTGCCCGGCTACGGCTGGATCTTCGGCATGGGTGACGGCACGTCGAACGTCGGTCTGGGCGTCCTGAACACCTCAGACTCCTTCAAGGAGCTGGACTGGCGCGAGGTCCTCAAGGCGTGGTGCGCGTCGATGCCCGAGGAGTGGGGCTACACCCCGGACAACATGACCGGCCCGATCCGTGGCGCCGCCCTCCCCATGGCCTTCAACCGCCAGCCCCACTACACCAAGGGCCTGCTGCTGGTCGGCGACGCCGGCGGCCTGGTCAACCCCTTCAACGGCGAGGGCATCGCCTATGCCATGGAGTCCGGCCAGATCGCCGCGGACGTCATCGTCCAGGCTCACGCCCGCTCGACCCCCGGCCAGCGCGAACTCGCCCTCCAGCGCTACCCCCGCGTCCTGAAGGACACCTACGGCGGCTACTACACGATGGGCCGCGCCTTCGTGAAGCTCATCGGCAACCCGAAGGTCATGAAGCTCGCGACCCAACGCGGCCTCACCCACCCCCTGCTGATGAAGTTCACCCTCAAGCTCCTCGCGAACCTCACCGACCCGACGGGCGGCGACGCGATGGACCGCATCATCAACGGCCTGAGCAAGGTGGCGCCGAAGGCCTGAGCAGGGCCACAGCCCGCCACTTGTCGCGGCGCGTGCTTCCGGCCGCGCCGCGACAGCCGATCCAGGTACGGATGGCCGTTCGAGACAACGCACTGCTGGGCGCGGACAATTCGGACACCGAACGGAAAAGGGTGAGGGCCCCGCCCCCGAGGCGGCAGCCCTCACCCAACAAGAGGTACCAAGAGGTACTCGAAGAACGAACGGATCAGAGAACCCGCACCGCACCCGAGGCCGGGTAGCCGGAGAGTTCCTGGATCACGACGCCCTTGGAGGGGTTGGCCGCGTCGAGGTACTGGCCGCCCCCGATGTAGACGCCCGTGTGGTACGCGGAACCCTTCGAGCCCCAGTAGAGGATGTCGCCGACCTGCACGTTGGACAGCGAGACCTCGGTGCCGGACATCGACTGGTCCTGGGAGACCCGGGGGAGGTCCACGCCGGCCTGCTTGAACGCTGCCTGGACGAGCGAGGAGCAGTCCCACGCGTTGGGGCCCGTGGCGCCCATGACGTAGGCGTCGCCCACCTGTGCGTTGAGGAAGGCGATGACCGTCGCGACACTGCCGCTGGCCGGGGCGGACGCCGAGGTGGAGGTCGACGTCGAGGCCAGGGTGCTCCGCTCGGCGTTGCGCGTGGCACGCTCGGCGGCTGCCCTCCGCTCGGCCTCGGCCTTCTTCTTGGCCTCCGCCTTCGCTTCCTTGAGGTCCGCAGCGGCCTGCTTGGCCGCCTTGGCGGTGGCGGCGTCACGCTCGGCCTGAAGCTCGTAGTTCGCCGCGGTCTGCTGCATGGCGTCGGCGGACTGCGCGACCTGGGAGGCCACATCGGCCGTGAGCGTGGGCAGTTCGATCGTCTGGGTCACGGGCTCCGCGGCGTTCGCCGACGCGGACGCACCGGCCACTGCCACGCTGCCGAGAATGCCACCGGCGACTCCGGCGCGCATCGCCATCTTCGAGGCGTTGCGGCGGGGTTTTCGGTGGCTGCGTATGTGAGCGGTGTGGGACATGGGTACAAGCGGTACCAGGGGCTCCTCCATACCTACAAGAAACGTGTGGTCCGCCACAGTTGTTCAATCCGATCACTGAACCCCGGGTGTGTCGCTCCTTATTGACGCCGTAACGGACATTGCGGACAGTGTCGATCAAGCCTGTGATCATGGGCTTTCGCTGATACGTCCGAATTGCTCTCCGCGTACCACTGGTTGCGGCACGTGGCCAAGCCCGGCTTCTTGGCGGGTTCCGGTAATGTGACGCAGGTCACGGAACAATTGCCGCGGCGATCACACCTCGCGCACACATCCGGGGCGCAGGACGCTCGTGAACGCGTGCACGTGTCCACATCCACCCTCCGTCTCCCTCGGAGGTGTGAATGCGCCCCACTATCAAGCCGTGCCGCCCAGGGCCAATTTGCATGCAAGGGAAGTCTCTTGATATAGAGACGCCCCGCGTGACCAGGGGCTACGATCGAAAATGTCACTTCTGGTGATCGCTCTGACGCTTCGGGTGTGAAGATCACTACTCATCCGACTTCATGATCGTTCGTCAGGTGGTGGAGATCACAAAGTCCTTGCTGACCCCCGTGTCGCAGATCACAGACCGGCGGGCATAGGATGCGGGGCAGTTGGGCTTGTGACCTGCTTCACATGTTCGCGATCTTCGCCGGGATGGGCGGGGCTCGTGGGGCTGGAGGTGCAGGTGGTGGGTCCGACGCAACCGCCAGCAGTCAGTGCCGACTGAGAGGAGCGAGGAGCGGTGAACGCCTATGCGCCCATCCTCGTACTGGGAGCCCTCGGGGCAGGCTTTGCGATCTTCTCCGTGGTCATGGCCACGCTGATCGGTCCGAAGCGGTACAACCGGGCAAAGCTTGAGGCCTACGAGTGCGGTATCGAGCCGACCCCCACGCCGGCCGGCGGCGGGCGTTTCCCCATCAAGTACTACCTGACGGCGATGCTCTTCATCGTCTTCGACATCGAGATCGTCTTCCTCTACCCCTGGGCCGTCACCTTCGACGCCCTGGGTGTTTTCGGGCTCGTGGAGATGCTGCTCTTCGTGCTCACCGTCTTCGTCGCCTACGCGTACGTATGGCGGCGCGGCGGTCTGGAATGGGACTGAGGGGCCTTTCAATCATGGGACTCGAAGAAAAGCTGCCGAGCGGATTCCTGCTGACCACCGTCGAGCAGGCCGCGGGCTGGGTGCGCAAGGCGTCCGTCTTCCCGGCCACCTTCGGCCTCGCCTGCTGCGCCATCGAGATGATGACGACGGGCGCCGGACGCTACGACCTGGCCCGATTCGGTATGGAGGTCTTCCGCGGCTCACCGCGCCAGGCGGACCTCATGATCGTCGCCGGCCGGGTCAGTCAGAAGATGGCGCCGGTGCTGCGGCAGGTCTACGACCAGATGCCGAACCCCAAGTGGGTGATCTCCATGGGGGTCTGCGCCTCGTCGGGCGGCATGTTCAACAACTACGCCATCGTCCAGGGCGTCGACCACATCGTCCCGGTCGACATCTACCTCCCGGGCTGCCCGCCACGGCCCGAGATGCTGATGGACGCGATCCTCAAGCTCCACCAGAAGATCCAGACCTCCAAGCTCGGTGTGAACGCCGAGGAAGCCGCCCGCGAGGCCGAAGAGGCCGCGCTCAAGGCGCTCCCCACCATCGAGATGAAGGGGCTGCTGCGATGAGCGACACCAACGGCAGCAACGGGGTCAACCCCGAGAAGGACCTCGGTGCCTCCAACCTCCCCGGCCAGCGTGGCGAGGGCGGCGAGGAGATCCGTCTCCAGCGCGGCATGTTCGGCGCCAACAACGGCGGCGACACCTCCGGCTACGGCGGCCTGGTCCGCTCCATCCGTCTCCCCGGCCCCGCCACACGCCCCTACGGCGGCTGGTTCGACGAGGTCGCCGACGAACTCGAGGGCGCCCTGGAGGAACAGGGACTCGTCCCCGAGAACGTCATCGACAGGACCGTCGTCGACCGCGACGAGCTCACGTTCCACATCGAACGCGAGTACCTGCTCCGCGTCGCCCAAACCCTCCGCGACGACCCGGCGCTCCGCTTCGAGCTGTGCACCGGCGTCTCCGGCGTCCACTACCCGGGCGACAAGGGACGCGAGCTGCACGCCGTCTACCACCTGCGCTCGATCACCCACAACCGGCTGATCCGCGTGGAGGTCTCCGCCCCCGACGCCGACCCGCACATCCCGTCGCTCGTCTCCGTCTACCCGACGAACGACTGGCACGAGCGCGAGACGTACGACTTCTTCGGCATCGTCTTCGACGGTCACCCGGCGCTGACGCGGATCATGATGCCGGACGACTGGCAGGGCTTCCCGCAGCGCAAGGACTACCCCCTCGGCGGCATCCCCGTCGAGTACAAGGGCGCCCAGATCCCGGCTCCGGACCAGCGGAGGTCGTACTCATGAGCACTTCCCACGCCTCCCCGCGCGAGACGACGGAAGGCACCGTATACACGGTCACCGGCGGTGACTGGGACGAGGTCGTCGAGACCGCGGCCAAGGCCGACGACGAGCGCCTGATCGTCAACATGGGCCCGCAGCACCCGTCCACCCACGGCGTGCTCCGGCTCATCCTGGAGATGGACGGCGAGACCGTCACCGAGGCCCGCTGCGGCATCGGCTACCTCCACACCGGCATCGAGAAGAACCTCGAGTACCGCACCTGGACCCAGGGCACGACCTTCGTGACCCGCATGGATTACCTCACGCCGTTCTTCAACGAGACGGCGTACTGCCTCGCCGTCGAGAAGCTCCTCGGCATCGAGGACCAGGTCCCGGACCGCGCCTCGATCATCCGCGTGCTCCTGATGGAGCTGAACCGGCTCTCCTCCCACCTGGTGTGCATCGCCACCGGCGGCATGGAGCTGGGCGCCACCACGATCATGATCTACGGCTTCCGTGATCGTGAACTCATTCTCGACATCTACGAGCTGATCACCGGCCTGCGCATGAACCACGCGTACATCCGGCCCGGCGGACTCGCCCAGGACCTGCCGCCGGGCGCGGTGGACCAGATCCGCGAGTTCGTGAAGAAGATGAAGAAGAACCTTCCCGAGTACGACAAGCTCGCCACCGGGAACCCCATCTTCAAGGCCCGCATGCAGGACGTCGGCTATCTCGACCTGGCCGGCTGCATGGCCCTCGGCGCCACCGGCCCGATCCTCCGCTCGGCGGGCCTCCCGCACGACCTGCGCAAGGCGCAGCCGTACTGCGGCTACGAGACGTACGACTTCGACGTCCCGACCGCCGACAGCTGCGACTCCTACGGGCGCTTCCTGATCCGCCTGGAGGAAATGCGCCAGTCGCTCGGGATCATCGAGCAGTGCCTCGACCGGCTGCAGCCCGGCCCGGTCATGGTCTCCGACAAGAAGATCGCGTGGCCCGCACAGCTCGCCCTGGGACCGGACGGACTGGGTAACTCCCTGGACCACATCAAGAAGATCATGGGCACCTCCATGGAGGCCCTGATCCACCACTTCAAGCTGGTGACCGAGGGTTTCCGCGTCCCGCCGGGACAGGCGTACGCGGCGGTCGAGTCGCCCAAGGGCGAGCTCGGGGTGCACGTCGTGTCCGACGGAGGCACCCGCCCCTTCCGGGTCCACTTCCGCGACCCGTCCTTCACCAACCTGCAGTCCATGGCGGCGATGTGCGAGGGCGGCCAGGTCGCCGACGTCATCGTCGCCGTCGCGTCCATCGACCCCGTGATGGGAGGCGTCGACCGGTGACCACCACTCCTGAGGGCGTCAGCCTGGGCATGCCCCAGCTGCCCGCACCCGACTACCCGGACGACGTCCGAGCCCGGCTGGAGCGGGACGCGGCCGAGGTCGTCGCCCGCTACCCGGACTCCCGCTCGGCCCTGCTGCCGTTGCTGCACCTCGTGCAGGCGGAGGAGGGCCACGTCACCCGCACCGGCATGCAGTTCTGCGCCGACGTGCTCGGCCTGACCACGGCCGAGGTCACCGCAGTCGCCACCTTCTACACCATGTACCGGCGCAAGCCCTCCGGTGACTACCAGGTCGGCGTCTGCACCAACACCCTGTGCGCGGTGATGGGCGGGGACGCGATCTTCGAGTCCCTCCAGGAGCACCTGGGCGTCGGCAACGGCGAGACCACCGACGACGGCAAGGTCACCCTGGAACACATCGAGTGCAACGCGGCCTGCGACTTCGCCCCGGTCGTGATGGTCAACTGGGAGTTCTTCGACAACCAGACCGTGGCCAGCGCGAGGCAGCTCGTCGACGACCTGCGCGCGGGAGCACAGGTCGAGCCCACCCGCGGCGCCCCCCTGTGCACCTTCAAGGAGACCGCCCGGATCCTGGCGGGGTTCCCCGACGAACGGGACGGGGCCGTCGAGGCGAGCGGCAGCGCGGGACCTGCCTCCCTGATCGGCCTCCGCCTGGCCAAGGGAGAGGCCACGGCCCGCGTGGTGCATCCGCGGGACGGCGGACCCCACGACGAGCCGCAGGACAGCGTGCACGAGCCGTCGCCCACCGAGCACCTCAGCTCGCACGACGCGCCGCAGGACACGTCGGCCTCCGACCCTGCCCACCCGGCGGGTCCTGTCGCCGAGGAGGGGGAGTGATGACGTTGGCAACCGAGCTCAAGGACACCAGCCCGGAGAAGCTGCTCGCACCCGTGCTGTCGGCCTTCTGGGACGAGGACAAGTCCTGGACGCTGGACGTCTACCGGAGGCACGAAGGGTACGAGGGGCTCCGCAAGGCGCTCGCCATGTCGCCGGACGACGTGATCGCGTACGTCAAGGAGTCCGGGCTGCGCGGGCGCGGTGGCGCGGGATTCCCGACGGGAATGAAGTGGCAGTTCATTCCGCAGGGTGATGGAAAACCGCACTATCTAGTTGTCAACGCCGACGAATCGGAGCCCGGAACGTGCAAGGACATTCCGCTCCTCTTCGCGAACCCGCATAGCCTCATCGAGGGCATTGTCATTGCCTGTTATGCCATCAGGTCGTCGCATGCCTTCATCTATCTGCGTGGTGAAGTCGTCCCCGTTCTGCGGCGGTTGCACGAGGCCGTCCGTGAGGCCTACGCGGCGGGATACCTCGGCGAAAACGTCCTGGGCAGCGGACTCGACCTCGAACTCACCGTGCACGCGGGCGCGGGCGCGTACATCTGCGGTGAGGAGACCGCACTGCTGGACTCGCTCGAAGGCCGCCGTGGTCAACCGCGGCTGCGTCCCCCCTTCCCTGCTGTCGCGGGCCTCTACGCGTGCCCGACTGTTGTGAACAACGTCGAGTCGATCGCGTCGGTTCCCGCCATCATGAAAAACGGCAAGGAATGGTTCAGGTCGATGGGCAGCGAGAAGTCGCCGGGCTTCACGCTGTACTCGCTCAGCGGCCATGTCGCCTCGCCGGGCCAGTACGAGGCCCCGCTCGGGGTCACGCTGCGCCAGCTCCTCGACATGAGCGGCGGCATGCGGCCCGGCCACCGGCTGAAGTTCTGGACGCCGGGTGGCTCCTCCACGCCGATGTTCACCGACGAGCACCTCGACGTCCCTCTCGACTACGAGGGCGTCGGCGCCGCCGGGTCCATGCTCGGCACCAAGGCCCTGCAGTGCTTCGACGAGACCACCTGCGTCGTGCGGGCCGTGACCCGCTGGACCGAGTTCTACGCCCACGAGTCCTGCGGCAAGTGCACACCCTGCCGTGAAGGGACGTACTGGCTCGTGCAGTTGCTGCGCGACATCGAGGCCGGCAAGGGCGTCATGTCCGACCTCGACAAGCTGAACGACATCGCCGACAACATCAACGGCAAGTCCTTCTGCGCCCTCGGCGACGGCGCCGCCTCGCCGATCTTCTCCTCCCTCAAGTACTTCCGCGAGGAGTACGAGGAGCACATCACGGGCCGGGGCTGCCCCTTCGACCCGGCCAAGTCCACGGCCTGGGCCGACAAGCGCACGGAGGTGAACGCATGACGGTGACCACCAGCGCTCCGTCCGGGGGCGGAGAGGCGGCGGTCCCGCCGGAGGATCTCGTCTCGCTGACGATCGACGGCGCCGAGATCAGCGTGCCCAAGGGCACCCTGGTCATCCGGGCCGCCGAGCAACTCGGCATCGAGATCCCACGGTTCTGCGACCACCCCCTCCTCGACCCGGCCGGCGCCTGCCGCCAGTGCATCGTCGAGGTCGAGGGCCAGCGCAAGCCCATGGCGTCCTGCACGATCACCTGCACGGACGGGATGGTCGTCAAGACGCACCTCACGTCGCCCGTGGCAGAGAAGGCCCAGAAGGGTGTGATGGAGCTCCTGCTCATCAACCACCCGCTGGACTGCCCGGTCTGCGACAAGGGCGGCGAGTGCCCGCTGCAGAACCAGGCCATGTCGCACGGCCACGCCGAGTCCCGCTTCGAAGGCAAGAAGCGCACGTTCGAGAAGCCCGTGCCGATCTCCACGCAGGTGCTGCTCGACCGCGAGCGGTGCGTGCTGTGCGCCCGCTGCACCCGGTTCTCCAACCAGGTCGCGGGCGACCCGATGATCGAACTGATCGAGCGGGGCGCGCTCCAGCAGGTCGGAACCGGTGAGGGCGACCCCTTCGAGTCGTACTTCTCCGGGAACACCATCCAGATCTGCCCGGTGGGCGCCCTGACCTCGGCGGCGTACCGCTTCCGCTCCCGCCCCTTCGACCTCGTCTCGTCGCCGTCCGTGTGCGAGCACTGCTCCGGTGGCTGCGCGACGCGTACGGATCACCGGCGGGGCAAGGTCATGCGGCGGATGGCCGCCCAGGACCCCGAGGTCAACGAGGAGTGGATGTGTGACAAGGGGCGGTTCGGGTTCCGCTACGCGCAGCGGCCGGACCGGCTCACGACGCCGCTCGTGCGCGGTGAGTCGGGTGAGCTGGAACCCGCTTCCTGGCCGGAGGCCCTGGCCGCCGCCGCCGAGGGGCTGTCGGCCGCCAAGGGCCGCGCCGGTGTCCTGACCGGAGGCCGCCTCACCGTCGAGGACGCGTACGCGTACAGCAAGTTCGCGCGCGTGGCGCTCGACACCCACGACATCGACTTCCGCGCGCGCGTGCACAGCGCCGAGGAAACCGACTTCCTGGCGGCCCGGGTGGCGGGACACGGACGCGACGTCGACGGTACGGGCGTCACGTACGGCTCCCTGGAGAAGGCGCCCGCGGTGCTGCTGGTCGGGTTCGAGGCCGAGGAGGAGGCGCCCGGCGTCTTCCTGAGGCTGCGCAAGGCATGGCGGGGGCACGGGCAGAAGGTGTTCTCGCTGGCCACGCACATGACCCGGGGCCTGGAGAAGGCAGGTGGCACGCTGCTGCCCGCCGCGCCCGGCACCGAGACCGAGTGGCTGGACGCCCTCGCGAGCCGGGTGGGCCTGGAGAACGACGGGGCGAAGGCCGCCGAGGCGCTGCGCACCGAGGGCGCCGTGATCGCCGTCGGGGAGCGGCTGGCCGCCGTGGCGGGCGGGCTCACCTCCGCCGTACGGGCTGCGTCCGCGACCGGTGCCCAGCTGGTGTGGATCCCGCGCCGGGCCGGGGAGCGCGGCGCGATCGAGGCGGGCGCGATGCCGTCGCTGCTGCCGGGCGGGCGTCCGGCCACCGACCCGCGCGCGCAGGACGAGGTCGCCCGCGTGTGGGGCGTCGCCGTACTCCCGCACCGCTACGGGCGTGACACCGGCCAGATCATCGAGGCCGCCGCCGGCGGGAAGCTCGGCGCGCTGGTGGTGGCGGGCGTGGAGGTCGCCGACCTTCCCGACCCCGCACGCGCGCGTGAGGCACTGTCCGGGGTGGGCTTCCTGGTATCGCTGGAACTGCGGCCCAGCGAGGTCACCGAGCACGCGGACGTCGTCCTCCCGGTGGCCGCGGTCGCCGAGAAGGCGGGCACCTTCCTCAACTGGGAGGGCCGGGTACGTCCCTTCGAGGCCGCGCTCAAGCCCGACCAGATGACCCGCCGTCTGGCGCCCACCGACGGGCGCGTGCTCCAGATGCTGGCCGACGCCATGGACGTCCACCTGGGGCTGCCGGATCTGCGCACCACGCGCGCGGAGATCGACCGCCTAGGGGCCTGGGACGGGCCGCGGGCGAGCGAACCCCTGGAGACCGCCGGCCAGCTGCCGCGGCCGGCCGCCGGAGAGGCCGTCCTGGCCGGGCACCGGCTGCTGCTCGACCAGGGCCGCCTCCAGGACGGCGACGAGGCGCTCGCCGGGACGCGGCACGCCGCACGCGCGCGCGTGTCGGCCCCCACGGCCGCCGAGGCGGGTGTCAAGGACGGTGACGTCCTCACGGTGAGTGGCCCGGCCGGGACCGTCGAACTCCCGCTGCAGATCACCGAGATGCCCGACCGCGTGGTCTGGCTCCCGCTGAACTCCGCCGGAACAGGCGTCGCCTCCGACACTGGGGCACTGCCCGGCGCACTCGTCCGCATCGGCCCGGCGACCCTCGCCCCCGAGGACCCGAAGGAGGTGGAGGCGTGACGGCGTACCTCGCCGCGGAGGACCTCTCCATGTTCGGCCGCGACCCCTGGTGGCTGGTCGTCATCAAGGCGGTGTTCTGCTTCGCCTTCCTGATGCTGACCGTGCTCTTCTCCATCGTGTGGGAGCGCAAGGTCGTCGCCTGGATGCAGCTGCGCATCGGCCCCAACCGGCACGGCCCCTGGGGCATGCTCCAGTCGCTCGCCGACGGCATCAAGCTGATGCTCAAGGAAGACCTCATCGTCAAACGCGCGGACAAGGTGGTCTACGTCCTCGCGCCGATCGTCGCGGCCATCCCGGCGTTCATGGCGATCGCGGTGATCCCCTTCGGGCCCGCCGGCAACGAGATCTCGATCTTCGGCCAGCGCACCACGATGCAGCTCACGGACCTGCCGATCGCGATGCTCTACATCCTCGCGGTCGCCTCGGTGGGCATCTACGGGATCGTGCTGGCGGGCTGGAGCTCCGGATCGACCTACCCGCTGCTCGGCGGTCTGCGATCCTGCGCTCAGATGATCTCGTACGAGATCGCCATGGGCGCCGCCTTCGCTTCCGTCTTCCTGTACTCGGGGTCGATGTCGACGTCGGCGATCGTCGAGGCCCAGCAGGACCGCTGGTACATCATCCTGTTGCCGGTCTCGTTCCTGATCTACATCGTGACCATGGTCGGCGAGACCAACCGGGCCCCCTTCGACATGCCGGAGTCCGAGGGCGACCTCGTCGGCGGCTTCAACACCGAGTACTCGTCCATCAAGTTCGCGATGTTCATGCTCGCCGAGTACGTGAACATGGTGACGGTCTCGGCGGTGTCCGTGACGCTCTTCCTCGGCGGCTGGCGCGCCCCGTGGCCGATCAGCGGCTTCTGGGAGGGCGCCAACCACGGCTGGTGGCCGATGCTCTGGTTCGTGGTGAAGGTGCAGCTGCTGCTGTTCTTCTTCATCTGGCTGCGCGGCACGCTGCCGCGCGTCCGTTACGACCAGCTGATGAAGCTGGGCTGGAAGGTCCTCATCCCGGTCTCCGTGGTCTGGCTGATGATGGTCGCGACCGTGCGGACCCTGCGCAACGAGAACTACGACTTCGCGGAGATCGCGCTGTACGTCGGCGGAGCCGTCCTCGTCCTGCTGTTGCTCTCGTTCGTCGTGGACATGTTCCGCGGCCGGAGCGAGGAGCGGGACAAGCCCGCCGAACCCGCCGCGTTCGACCCCATGGCCGGCGGATTCCCCGTACCGCCCCTGCCCGGACAGACCCTGCCGCCGGTGCCACGCAGGCGCCCTCGCCGCGAGCGGGAGCTGATTGTCAGTGGCGGGTCCGATACTGACAGTGACGGATCTTCGAGTGGAAGGGAGGCGTCCGATGGCTGATGAGCCCAAGGAGACCAAGCCGGGTTTCCAGAACCCCGTGGCCGGCTTCAGCGTGACCTTCAAGGCCATGTTCAAGAAGCGGCTGACCGAGCAGTATCCGGAGCAGCAGAAGACCACCGCGCCGCGGTTCCACGGCCGGCACCAGCTCAACCGCCATCCGGACGGCCTGGAGAAGTGCGTCGGCTGCGAGCTGTGCGCCTGGGCCTGTCCCGCCGACGCCATCTATGTGGAGGGCGCGGACAACACGGACGAGGAGCGCTACTCGCCGGGCGAGCGGTACGGCCGCGTCTACCAGATCAACTACGCCCGCTGCATCCTGTGCGGGCTGTGCATCGAGGCGTGCCCCACGCGCGCGCTGACGATGACCAACGAGTTCGAGCTGGCCGACTCCAGCCGGGCCAACCTCATCTACACCAAGGAGCAACTGCTCGCCGGTCTCGAAGAGGGCATGGTCGACTCCCCGCACGCGATCTACCCGGGCATGGACGAGCAGGACTACTACCGGGGGCTCGTCACGGAGGCCGCGCCCGGCACGGAGCGTCAGGCCGCCGGCTCGAAGGGCGAGAAGCCCGAGGAAGAGGGGGCTGACGCATGACCGCGCAGCTCGCCGCCTACTCCACCTCCACCGGAGAGGCGTTCCAGTTCTGGGTGCTCGGCACCGTCGCCGTGATCGGCGCCCTGTGCACCGTCTTCATGAAGAAGGCCGTGCACAGTGCGCTCTGCCTCGCCGGCACCATGATCATCCTGGCGGTGTTCTACCTCGCCAACGGCGCCTACTTCCTGGGCATCGTGCAGATCGTCGTCTACACCGGCGCGATCATGATGCTGTTCCTGTTCGTGGTGATGCTTGTCGGTGTCACGGCGGCGGACTCCTTGAAAGAGACCATCAAGGGCCAGCGCTGGCTGGCCCTTCTCTGCGGCCTCGGCTTCGGCATCCTCCTGATCGCGGGCATCGGCAACGCCTCGCTGACGGAGTTCAACGGCCTGGGCCAGGCGAACGCGAACGGCAACGTGGAGGGCCTCGCCGCCCTCATCTTCACCAAGTACGTGTTCGCCTTCGAGCTCACCGGCGCCCTGCTCATCACGGCCGCGGTCGGCGCCATGGTGCTCACCCACCGCGAGCGCACCGAGCGCGCCAAGACCCAGCGCGAGCTGGCCGAGCAGCGTGTCCGCGAGGGCAAGCACGTACCGCCGCTCCCGGCTCCCGGCGTGTACGCACGGCACAACGCGGTGGACATCGCGGGCCTCCTCCCGGACGGCACCCCGTCCGACCTCACCGTCAGCAAGACGCTGCGGGACCGCGGTCAGATCCGTGACGTGTCGACCGAGGCGCTTCAAGACCTCAAGGCCCTGGAGCAGCGCGCCGAGGACCGCCTGGAGCGCTCGAACAGCGGGGGCGCGAACAGCGGAGGCTCCAACAGCGGGAAGGGGTCGAAGTGAATCCCGTCAACTACCTGTATCTCGCGGCCCTGTTGTTCACGATCGGCGCCACCGGCGTGCTCATCAGGCGGAACGCGATCGTGGTGTTCATGTGCGTCGAGCTGATGCTCAACGCCTGCAACCTCGCGTTCGTCGCCTTCTCCCGGATGCACGGCAACCTCGACGGCCAGATCATCGCGTTCTTCACGATGGTCGTCGCCGCAGCGGAGGTCGTGGTCGGACTCGCGATCATCGTGTCGGTGTTCCGCGCCCGCCACTCGGCCTCGGTCGACGACGCCAGCCTGATGAAGCTGTAAGGGGTCGGAAGAATCGTGGAGAACCTGATTGCGCTGCTGGTGGCGGCGCCCCTGCTCGGAGCGGCCGTCCTGCTGTGCGGCGGCCGGCGCCTCGACGCCGTCGGCCACTGGATCGGCACGGCCCTCGCGGCCCTCTCCTTCGTGTTCGGCGTGATCCTCTTCGCCGACATGCTGGGCAAGGACCCCGAACACCGGACGCTGATGCAGCACCTGTTCAGCTGGATCCCGGTCGAGGGCTTCCAGGCGGACGTCGCCTTCCAGCTCGACCAGCTGTCGATGACGTTCGTCCTGCTCATCACCGGAGTCGGCTCGCTCATCCACGTGTACTCGATCGGGTACATGGAGCACGACGAGCGCCGGCGCCGCTTCTTCGGCTATCTGAACCTGTTCCTCGCGGCGATGCTGCTGCTCGTCCTCGCCGACAACTACCTGCTGCTGTACGTCGGCTGGGAGGGCGTCGGCCTCGCCTCGTACCTGCTGATCGGCTTCTGGCAGCACAAGCCCAGCGCCGCCACGGCCGCGAAGAAGGCATTCCTGGTCAACCGCGTCGGCGACATGGGCCTGTCGATCGCCATCATGCTGATGTTCACCACCTTCGGGACCTTTGCCTTCGGGCCGGTCCTGGAGGCCACCGGTGACACGTCCGAGGGCAAGCTCACCGCCATCGGCCTGATGCTGCTGCTGGCCGCCTGCGGCAAGTCCGCCCAGGTGCCGCTGCAGTCCTGGCTCGGGGACGCGATGGAGGGCCCGACTCCGGTCTCGGCCCTCATCCACGCCGCGACCATGGTGACCGCGGGCGTCTACCTGATCGTCCGCTCCGCCGACATCTTCAACGCCGCGCCGGACGCGCAACTGGTCGTCACCGTGGTCGGTGCGGTCACGCTCCTCTTCGGTGCGATCGTCGGTTGCGCGAAGGACGACATCAAGAAGGCCCTCGCCGGGTCGACGATGTCGCAGATCGGCTACATGGTGCTGGCCGCGGGCCTCGGCCCCATCGGCTACGCCTTCGCGATCATGCACCTGGTGACGCACGGCTTCTTCAAGGCCGGGCTGTTCCTCGGCGCCGGTTCGGTCATGCACGGCATGAACGACGAGGTGGACATGAGGAAGTACGGCGGCCTCAGGAAGTACATGCCGGTCACCTTCGTGACGTTCGGCCTCGGCTACCTCGCCATCATCGGCTTCCCGGGTCTGTCCGGCTTCTTCTCCAAGGACAAGATCATCGAGGCGGCGTTCGCCAAGGGCGGCACCGAGGGCTGGATCCTCGGAGGCTGCGCGCTGCTGGGCGCGGCCATCACCGCCTTCTACATGACGCGCGTGATGCTGATGACGTTCTTCGGTGAGAAGCGCTGGCAGCCCGACGAGCACGGCCACGAGCCCCACCCGCACGAGTCGCCCAAGGTCATGACGATCCCCATGATCGTGCTGGCCTTCGGGTCGGTCTTCGCGGGCGCGTTCTTCGGCATCGGCGAGCGGTTCGTGAAGTGGCTGGAGCCGGTCACCGGCTTCGAGCACGGCCACCCGCCGATCAGCGCGCTGACGGTCACGCTCTCGACGGTGGCCGTGATGGTCCTCGGCGTCGGCCTCGCCTACGTCCAGTACGGGCGCCGTCCCGTCCCGGTCGTCGCCCCGCGCGGGTCGCTGCTCACCCGGGCCGCCCGGCGCGACCTCCTCCAGGACGACTTCAACCACGTCGTCCTGGTCCGCGGCGGCGAACACCTCACGCGTTCCCTGGTGTACGTCGACCACACGCTGGTCGACGGCGTCGTCAACGGCACGGCGGCCACGATGGGCGGCCTCTCCGGACGGCTGCGCAGGCTGCAGAACGGCTTCGCGCGGTCGTACGCGGTCTCGATGTTCGGCGGTGCGGCGGTCCTCATCGCCGCGACCCTGCTGATGAGGGCGGTCTGATACCGATGTCCTTTCCTCTGCTGACAGCGACGGCGGTGCTCCCGGCCCTCGGGGCGATCGCCACGGCCGCCGTACCGGCCGCCAAGCGCACCGCAGCGAAGTGGCTGGCGCTCGTGGTCTCGCTGGCCACACTCGCGCTCGCCGTGACCGTGCTCGTGCGCTTCGACCCGGACGGTGACCGCTACCAGCTCACCGAGTCCCACGCCTGGATCGCGGACTTCGGGGTGCGGTACGAGCTGGGCGTCGACGGCATCGCGGTGGCGCTGATCGCGCTCACGGCCCTGCTGATCCCGTTCATCATCCTCGCGGGCTGGCACGACGCCGACCCGTTGGAGACCGGCAGCAAGCGGTGGCGGCCGACGCAGGGCTTCTTCGCCCTGATCCTGGCCGTCGAGGCGATGGTGATCATCTCCTTCGAGGCCACCGACGTCTTCCTCTTCTACATCTTCTTCGAAGCCATGCTCATCCCGATGTACTTCCTCATCGGTGGCTTCGGGGACCGTGCCCACGAGCACGGCGAGGAGACGGCGGCGACACAACGGTCGTACGCGGCCGTGAAGTTCCTCCTCTACAACCTGGTCGGCGGCCTCATCATGCTGGCCGCGGTCATCGGCCTGTACGTGGTCGCCGGGAACTTCTCGCTCACGGAGATCGCCGAGGCCCGCGCCAACGGCACGCTGGACATGGCGACCAGCACCGAGCGGTGGCTGTTCCTCGGCTTCTTCTTCGCCTTCGCGGTGAAGGCGCCCCTGTGGCCGCTGCACACCTGGCTGCCGAACGCGATGGGGGAGGCCACCGCCCCGGTCGCCGTCCTCATCACCGCGGTCGTCGACAAGGTGGGCACCTTCGCGATGCTGCGCTTCTGCCTCCAGCTCTTCCCGGAGGCCAGCAAGTGGGCGACACCGGCGATCCTCGTCCTCGCCCTCATCAGCATCATCTACGGGGCGCTGCTCGCCGTCGGCCAGCGCGACATCAAGCGCCTGGTGGCCTACGCGTCGATCTCGCACTTCGGCTTCATCATCATGGGCATCTTCGCGATGACCAGCCAGGGCCAGTCGGGCGCCACGCTCTACATGGTCAACCACGGGATCTCGACGGCCGCGTTGATGCTCGTGGCGGGCTTCCTGATCTCGCGGCGCGGGTCGCGGCTCATCGCCGACTACGGAGGCGTGCAGAAGGTCGCCCCGGTGCTCGCCGGCACGTTCCTGATCGGCGGCCTCGCGACCCTGTCCCTGCCCGGGCTCGCCCCGTTCGTCAGTGAGTTCCTGGTCCTGGTCGGCACGTTCGCGCGCTACCCGGCGATCGGGATCATCGCCACCTTCGGCATCGTCCTTGCCGCGCTCTACGTCCTCGTCCTCTACCAGCGGACGATGACGGGCCCGGTGAAGGCCGAGGTCTCGTCGATGCCCGACCTCAGGGTGCGCGAACTCGTGGTGGTCGCCCCGCTGATCGTTCTGCTGATCTTCCTGGGCGTCTACCCGAAGCCGCTCACCGACATCGTCGACCCGGCGGTCAAGCAGACCATGTCCGACGTCCAGAAGAAGGACCCCCAGCCCGAGGTGGAGGCGGCCAAGTGAGCGCATCAGCCGTCCACAGCCTGTGGACAATGGCGGCCGATCCGATCGACAAGATCGACGCGCCGAAGATCGAGTACGGGCAGTTGTCGCCCACCCTGATCGTCATCGGGGCGGCGATCGTCGGGGTGCTGATCGAGGCCTTCGTGCCACGCAAGTCCCGTTACTACGCCCAGGTGTTCGTGGCCGTCGTCGCACTGGCCGCCTCCTTCGCGGCCGTGATCGGCCTGGCGGCCGGCGGCTACGGCACCACGAAGGCCGGCATCGCGGCGATGGGCGCCATCGCCGTCGACGGACCGTCCCTCTTCTTGCAGGGCACGATTCTGCTGGCCGGACTGCTCGGCGTGTTCACCTTCGCCGAGCGGCGCCTTGACCCGGCCGCGCACGGCAACCGGGTCGACTCGTTTGCCGCCCAGGCCGCGTCCGTACCGGGCAGCGACAGTGAGAAGGCCGCGGTGAAGGCCGGGTTCACCACCACCGAGGTGTTCCCGCTGCTGCTCTTCGCGATCGGCGGCATGCTGATCTTCCCGTCGGCGAACGACCTGCTGACCCTGTTCATCGCCCTCGAGGTCTTCTCGCTGCCGCTGTACCTGCTGTGCGCAGTGGCCCGACGCAAGCGGCTCATGTCGCAGGAGGCCGCGGTCAAGTACTTCCTGCTGGGCGCCTTCGCCTCCGCGTTCACCCTCTTCGGCATCGCCCTGCTGTACGGGTACTCGGGCTCCGTGTCGTACGCGACGATCGCCCAGGTCGTCGACGGCACCGTCCAGGACGTCAACCCGGCGCTCGCCGACACCATGGGCAACGACGCGCTGCTTCTCGTCGGCGCCGCGATGGTCGTCATGGGCCTGCTGTTCAAGGTGGGCGCGGTGCCGTTCCACATGTGGACGCCCGACGTCTACCAGGGCGCGCCCACCCCGGTCACCGGCTTCATGGCGGCTGCGACCAAGGTGGCGGCCTTCGGCGCGCTGCTCAGGCTGCTGTACGTCGTCCTGCCCGGTCTGCGCTGGGACTGGCGGCCGGTCATGTGGGCCGTCGCGATCGTCACGATGCTGGGCGGTGCCATCGTCGCGATCACCCAGACCGACATCAAACGGCTCCTGGCGTACTCGTCGATCGCGCACGCGGGATTCATCCTCGCGGGTGTCATCGCGACCTCGCCCGACGGCGTCTCGTCGGTGCTGTTCTACCTGGGCGCGTACTCGTTCGTGACGATCGGTGCCTTCGCGGTGGTCACCCTCGTACGGGACGCGGGCGGCGAGGCCACCCACCTGTCCAAGTGGGCCGGGCTCGGGCGCAGGTCCCCGTTGGTGGCGGCCGTGTTCGCGGTGTTCCTGCTGGCCTTCGCGGGCATTCCGCTGACCTCCGGGTTCGCCGGGAAGTTCGCCGTGTTCAAGGCGGCGGCCGAGAGCGGGGCGGGCGTGCTCGTCGTGATCGGTGTGATCTCGTCGGCCATCGCGGCGTTCTTCTACATCCGCGTGATCGTGCTCATGTTCTTCAGCGAGCCGCGCCCCGAGGGGCCGACGGTCGCCGTGCCGTCGCCGCTGACCATGACGGCGATCGGGGTGGGCGTGGTGGTCACGCTCGTGCTCGGTGTGGCGCCGCAGTACTTCCTGGACCTGGCGGGGCAGGCGGGAGTGTTCGTGCGGTGACGCTCCGGTGAGCGGTACGGATACGGGCGGGACCCGGTCTCCTGAGGGGGCC
>NZ_VJZC01000135.1 GCF_009377185.1 Streptomyces spongiae | reverse complement strand
GGGCAGAGCCCCGAGTGGGGTCGAAGGGGCAGCGCCCCTGGGGATGGGACGGGTAGGGGCGGCGGGGGCGATTTCGTCGTCGGGGTCACGCGACCGCGCCCGGCCAGATCCCCGAGGCATCGTCACGGTACGGACTCGGCAGCCGCACCGGACGCACCGGCACAGGGCGCACCCCCCGGTCGGTGGTGGCCGTCCAGCGCACGGGGCGACCCGAGTAGCACAGGGTCATCAGCACGAACACACCGTCCGCGTACACCTCGACGTACTCACCAACGGTCAGGACCCGCAGTCGCCGGGCAGGCCGTGCGAGTGCCGCGTCCTGCAGCGGGGAGCCCCCGGGCCCGGTCACCCGCACGTTCTTCTCGTCGCAGTGGACCGTGAGCACCGCCCGGTCACCGTCCGCGCGAAGGACGACCTCCGTCGGCCCGGTGAGGTCGACGTCCCCGACCGCGTGCGGAACCGGACGGTCGGTGGCCTCCTCCAGCCACGCGTCCAGCCCGCTCCACCACTCCAGCCGCACCCCACCCGGTTCGACGACCAGCGCCTTGGGCTGGGCGAGCATGCCCCGGCAGAGGTCACCGGAGTCCCGCAGAGCGACCCGACGGGGAGCGGTGTGCAGCACGACCCTGGCACCGTCGGGGGCGGTGACCACCCGGGGCGCGTAGGCACCGGGCGGACCGACCGGGCCCAGGCGCTCCCACGGCCCTTCCAGTCGCGGCGCCGACCACGCCTCGATCCGGTTGGTGGCACCCACGCTCCCGAGCAGCAGCCAGCCGTCCTCCGTACGCTCCAGCACAGGGCACTCCAGCTGGTCGACGTCGCCGGGCGAGACCAGCGGCGGATGCACCTGCCAGTGCGTCAGGTCGGGCGAGGTGGCGTAGCCGACGCAGCCGCTGTCCCGCAAGGGCAGGGACGTGTCACTGGCACAGACGACCATGGCCCAGCCGGTTCCCGCGTCGTCACGGACCACGAACGGGTCGCGCCAGCCCATGTTCTCGCCCGTCCGGTACCAGCGCGGGTCGGCCCGTACCACCGGCCCGGTGCCGTGGCGCCGCCAGGCGGTCCCGTCCCGGCGGTCGGAGAACGCCAGCCCCACGGACTGCAGCGGCCAGCCTCCGGCGGTCAGCCCTTCGACGCCGGTGTAACACATGGCCAGCCCGTCCCCGTACGGAAACGGGTGCATCGTCCACACCGCCTGCTGGTCGAACCGGCCCGGCAGTCCGACGCCGAAGGCGGTGCCCTGCGGTTCCCAGGCCACCAGATCGGCGGAGGTGGCCCGGCCGAACGAGGTCTCCATGCGCAGGTGGTCGAAGCGGTCCGTCCAGGGCCCCTGCAGATGAAGCACGGTGTAGCCGCCCTCGTCGGACAGGACGGCGAAGTCGTTCACGCAGAGGCCGGGCGGTGCGTAGCGCATGCGTGGTTCCCCTCGCTGTGGTGCTGAGCCGTGGTGCTGAGCCGTGGTCCTGACACGCGCGCCGACGCGCACGTCGACGTCTACTGTCGGAGACTTGTCTACACCTAGCATGACATTTACTGACAAACCCTCGGGAGGCTCATCGTGATCGGTCGGAGTCAGCGTCGGCGTCGGCGTCGGATCGTCCGCTGGAGCGTGGCGCTGGTTCTCCCCGTCATGGCTCTCAGCGCGTGCGGCGGAGACGGAGACAGCTCGACGGAAGGCGAAGCCGGCAGCCGCCAGGACGACATCACCGTCTGGGCGCACCAGGGCCAGGCGAGTGAGGCCAAGGCCCTTCAGGACGCCGTCAGTTCCTTCAACAGCTCACAGAACGACGTCACGGCGAGCCTCAAGCTCATCCCCGACGCGGACTACACCAAGACGATCACGGCGACCGACCCGTCGGACCTGCCGGACGTCCTGGAGTTCGACGGCCCGACCATGGCGAACTTCATCTACAACAAGAAGCTCACCCCCATCTCCTCGTTCGTCTCGTCCGACACCGTCGACAACGCCACCGACGGCATCAAGGACCAGGGCACGGCGGACGGGAAGCTCTACGCCCTCGGCATGTACGACTCGGCCCTCGGCCTGTACGGCAACAAGAACCTGCTGGACAACGCCGGAGTGAACTACCCGAAGGGGCTGTCCGACGCGTGGACCGCCGACGAGTTCCTCGACGCGCTGAAGGCGCTGGCGTCCAAGGACTCCGACGGCAAGGTCCTCGACATCCAGGAGGACACCGGCCTCGGCACCGAATGGGGGACGTACGGCTTCTCGCCCATCCTGTGGTCGGCCGGAGGCAAGCTCATCGAGGACAACAAGGCGACCGGTGTGATGGACTCCCCCGACGCGGTCGACGCGTTCGAGAAGTTCCAGTCCTGGAAGCCGTACGTCGACCCGAACACCGGCGGCAACGCGATGACCAGCAGGCGGGTCGCGCTCAGCTGGGTCGGCCACTGGCTCTACCCCACGTACAGCAAGGCCCTGGGTGACGACCTCGTCATCATGCCGCTGCCGGACTTCGGCCTCGGGCCCAAGAGCGGGCAGGGCTCGTGGGCCTGGGGTCTGGGCGCCGAGACCGAGAAAGGCGACGCGGCCGGCAAGTTCCTGGACTTCCTGCTGAACGACAAGAACGTCACCGCGATGACCAACGCCAATGGGGCGCCGCCCGGAACGAAGTCCGTGCTCGCCACCAGTGCGCTGTACAAGGCCGGCGGCCCGCTGCAGCTGTTCGCCGAGCAGCTCGACAAGCCCTGCGGCGACTCGGACATCACGAAGTCCTGCGTGGCCGTCACCCGGCCGGTCACCGCCGGGTACCCGGTGATCACCACCGAGTTCAGTTCCGCGGTGAACGCCATCTGGGGCGGCACCGACCCCAAGTCCGCCCTGTCGAAGGCAGCCCGGGCGATCGACCAGGACTACGCGGACAACGACGACTACCAGCTCAACTGAACGGGTGAGGAAGGCCTGTGACGGCACACCGGGACCGCCGCCCCGACGGCCGGGGCCGGGCATCCGGTGACCGGGGCCGGGCTTCCGGTGACCGGGGCCGGGCTTCCGGTGGCCAGGGCCGGGCACCCGACATCCGGGACCAGGCACCCGACAGCCGGGGCGCACCCCACGGCCGGGATCAGGCACCCGACGGCGAGGACCGAGCCCCCAACAGCCGGGACAGCGCCTCCCACGGCAACGGCCGAGCCCTCCACGGCAACGGCCAAGCCCCGCACGGCAAGGACCAGGCCCCCGATGGCGAGGGTCCGATCCCGGAGGACCGGAACCGGCGTTCTGGTGACCGGGGTCCGCTGCCCCGCAACCGGGGCCGCGAGCTCGGCGGTGGGCACGCGCCGCACGGCGACCGGTGGCGGGGAACCGCCGTCGCGCGGCACTCGGCCGGCTTTCGCCGCCAGGCGCCCGGCGGCGAAAGCCGAGAGCCGCAGGGCGCAAGCCGAAGCCCAGGCGGCCCAAGCCACGGCCCGGGCGACGCGAGCCGAGGCCCAGGCAGCGCAAGCCAAGACCCAGGCAGCGCAACCCACAGCGCGGGCGACGCCAGCCAAGACCCAGGAGGCGGAAACCGAGACCAGGGCGACGCAAGCCGAGACCCAGGAGACGCAAGCCGAGGCCCAGGAGGCGGAAGTCGAGGCCCGGGTGGCGCGAGCCACGGTGCGGGCAGCGCGAGCCTGGGTCCAGGGGGCCGTGAGCCGGTGCACGGGCCGTTGATGGCGGTGGCCGCCGTGCTCGGGCTGATCGGGTTCGTCGGGGTGCCGTTCGTCTACGCGGTGGTGCTGTCCTTCTACAACGTGCGGCTCGGCTCCCCCCGGCCGCCCGAGTTCTTCGGTGTGGAGCAGTACCGGCGGCTGTTCACCGACCCCGACCTGTCGGACGAATTCCTGCGGTCACTGCTGAACAACCTCATCTTCGCCGCCGCCGTCGTGCCGCTGCAGACGGGCCTCGCCCTGGCCCTGGCCGTGCTGCTCAACCGCCGGCTGAAGGGAATCGGCGTGTTCCGTTCCCTCTTCTTCCTGCCCGTGGTCTTCCCGATGGCCCTGGTCGCCGTCATCTGGCGGCTGATCCTCTCCCGCAGTGACCAGGGCATGCTCAACACGGCGCTGTCGTACCTCACCTTCGGCCACTGGACCGCGTACGACTGGATGGGCTCGGCCACCACCGCGATGGCGTCCGTCGTGGTGCTGTCGGTCTGGCAGGGCGTGGGCTTCCAGATGGTCATCCTGCTGGCCGGACTCCAGCAGATCCCGGAGGAGCTGTACGAGGCGGCGAAGATCGACCGGGCCGGCCGCTGGCAGCAGTTCCGCCATGTGACGCTCCCGGGGATCAGGAACACCCTGGTCTTCGTGGCGCTGCTGACGTCGGTGCTGGCCTTCCGCGTCTTCGACCAGATCTACATCCTGATCAAGGGCGGCGGAGGCCTCGACGAGAACGCCACCCGTACCGTCATGTACGAGGCCGTCACGATCGCCTTCGACGCGGGCAACATCGGCAGGGCCTCGGCGATCACGGTGGTCTTCTTCGTCATCGTCGTCACCCTGACGCTCCTGCAGCGCCGCTTCGTGCGCCCCGAGAGCGAGCCGGGGTGAGCGGTGTGAGCGGTGTGAGACCCCGGGGAACGCGCGGCGGGCGGCGGCCGTACGGACGGCTGCGCCGCGTCGGCGACTATCTGGCACTCGGCGTACTCGCCCTGCTGTTCGTGCTGCCCGCCCTGTACCTGGTCATCGGGAGCTTCAAGCCCTCGGACGAGGTGCTGGACGGGTTCGCGGGCCTCGTGCCGACGCACCTGTCCCTCGACAACTACCGGGGAGTGTTCGACAGCCTCTCCTCCGAGAGCACCGGCTACTTCTGGCAGTTCATGACCGTGTCGCTCACCGTGACGACCGTGGTGGTCGTGGGCGGGCTGCTGGTCAACTCGATGGCCGGGTACGCGTTGTCCCGGCTGCGCTGGAGAGGGCGGAACGCCGCGTTCGCCGTCGTACTGCTGCTGATGCTGGTGCCGTTCGAGTCGGTGGCGGTGCCGTTGTTCTATCTGTTCAACGACCATCGGAACACCGTGTACATCCTGGCCCTGCCGTTCATCGCCAACGCCTTCTCGGTCTACCAGTTCCACGCGTTCTTCAGCGGCGTCCCGCGCAGCATCGAGGAGGCGGCCCGGATCGACGGCGCGGGGCCGTGGCGTACGTTCTTCTCGATCGTCCTGCCCATGTCCAAGCCCGTGTTCGCCTCCGTCGCCATCCTGACCTTCCTCATCCAGTGGGGGGCCTTCCTGTGGCCGGTGCTGATGATCTCCGACCCTTCCGTACGGCCGCTGCCGCTGGAGTTGAGTGTGTTCCAGGGGCAGGAGCCCCCGGACTGGGGACAGATCCTGGCGTTCGGTGTCCTGCTCGTCGCTCCGGTTCTGGTGACGTTCGTGGTCTTCCAGCGCTGGTTCGTGCAGGGCGTGGCGAGTTCGGCCGTCAGGGAGTGAAGGGGGTGAAGAGGGTGAGCGGCGGGCCCCTCGGTCAGGCCGTGGGGAGGCACTGCTCGGTCCAGATGATCTTTCCCGTGGGTGTCTGGCGGCTGCCCCAGCGGTCGGTGATCTGACCGACGAGCAGCAGGCCGCGGCCGCCCTCGTCGAAGCTGCGGGCCCGGCGCGGGTGCGGCGCGGCATTGCTGCCGTCGGCGACCTCGCAGATCAGGCACTGGTCCTGGATCAGCCGCAGCCGGATGGGGGCCTCGGCGTGCCGGATGGCGTTGGTCACCAACTCGCTGACGACGAGTTCCGTGGTGAACGTGAGGTCGTCCAGCCCCCAGCGGGCCAGCTGGTCGGACGTCACCTTGCGGGCGTCGCTGACGACGGAGGGCTCCTGGGCCAGGTCCCAGGTGGCGATCCGGTCGGCGTCGAGAGCGCGGGTACGGGCGATGAGCAGGGCGACATCGTCCGTGGGCGGACCGGGCAGCAGCCTCTCCAGCACGGTGTCGCAGATGTCCTCCAGGTCCTGCCCGGGGAGGTGGGACAGGACGCGGCTCAGTGTGTCCAGGTTGCCGGCCTGGGCGTTGATCAGGCCGTCGGTGAAGAGGGCGACCAGGCTGCCCTCGGGCAGGTCCAGCTCCGTGGCCTCGAAGGGCAGACCTCCGACACCGAGCCGGGGACCGGCGGGGACGTCGAGCAGCTCGACCGTGCCGTCGCGCCGGACGAGAGCGGGAGCGGGGCCGCCTGCCCGGGCGATGGAGCAGTGCCGGGTGACGGGGTCGTACACCGCGTACAGGCAGGTGGCGGCCATGTCTCCGGCGGTCTCGGCGGTCCCCTCGGTCTCGGCGGTCCCCTCGGTCTCGGCCGCATCGAGGGCCTGTGAGGTCTCCAGCCCCTCCGGGGTCCCGGCGCGATCGGTCCTCGCGGCATGAGAGGTGGTCCCGGCGCGATCGGTCCCCCCGGTGCGGGTCCCGTCCTCGTCCCGGCCTTCGCGGCCGTCCTCGTCCCGGCCTTCGCCGGCCCCGCTGTTGCTCTCCGCGGCCAGGCGGATGACCAGGTCGTCCAGCTGGGTGAGCAGCTCGCCGGGGGCGAGGTCGACGTCGGCCAGGGTGCGTACGGCGATCCGCAGCCGTCCCATGGCCGCCGACGCCTGGATGCCGTGGCCGACGACGTCTCCGACGACGAGGGCGACGCGGGTGCCGGACAGCGGGATCACGTCGAACCAGTCGCCACCGACGCCGGCCTGGGTGGAGCCGGGCAGATAGCGCGTGGCGACCTCGACGGCCGGCTGCTGCGGCAGCTGTCTCGGGAGCAGGCTGCGCTGCAGGCCCAGTACGGTGTCACGCTCGCGGGTGTAGCGGCGGGCGTTGTCGACGCAGACGGCCGCCCTGGCCACCATCTCGCCGGCCAGGACCAGGTCGTCGGGGGCGAAGGGCTCGGCGCGCCGGCGGGCGAAGACCGCCACGCCGAGCGTGGTGCCGCGGGCCCGTACCGGTATCGACATCACGGAGTGGAAGCCGTAGTCGCGTACCCGGGCGGCCCTGGCGGGGTCCGACCGGGCCCACCGGTCGAAGTCCTCGTCGTCCTTCCCGCTCAGCACGGGCAGCCCGGAGGCCAGGGCGCGGGCAGGCGGCGAGTAGTCCGGGTAGGTGTCCACCGCGCCCAGCTCGACCACGGCCTCGGGGGCGCCCTCGGTCGCGGACCGGTGGGCCACCCGGCGCAGGGAGATCGTGCCCACCACCGGGCCCGAGAGGGGCTCGCCGCCGTGCAGCACGGAGTCGAGCAGGTCGACGCTGACGAAGTCGGCGAACAGCGGGACCGCCATGTCGGCGAGCTCGTCCGCGGTCCGGGCCACGTCCAGGCTGGTGCCGATCCGGGCGTTGGCCTCGTTGAGCACGGCGAGCCGCTGCCGGGCCTCGTACTGCCCGGTGATGTCGCATCCCGCCGTGAACACTCCGTGGATCCTGCCGTCCGGATCCGTCACGGGTGACATGGTGACCGCCCACCAGGTCAGGTTCCCGGTCCCGGACGCCGTCGGGGCGGAGACCTCGTAGCGGACCCCCTGGCCCGTCCGGGCCACGGAGCGCATCGTGTCGGTCACGCGCTCGGAGAAGGCGGGGGCGGAGGGTACGCCCTGCTCCTTGGCGTCGCTGTAGAGGTCCTCGACGACGCGTCCGAGCACCTTGTGCTCGTCGAAGCCGAGCAGGCGCCGTGTCGCCGTGTTCATCCGCAGGATGCGGCCGTCGAGGTCGTAGACCGCCATGGTGAGCGGGGAGCGCGCGAATGCCCACTCCAGGAGCTGCGCGTCGTCGTGGGCGCTCGTGGTCTGCGACTGCGCCGGGGAGTGGACGAGGAACCACTGGGGCTGTCCGTCGGCGGTCGGCGCCGACCATGCCCGCAGGTCCGCCTCCAGGCGGTGGCCGTCCTGGTGGCACAGTGCGACCCGGCCGCTCCAGCTCTGTGACGCGACCGCGTGCCGCAGGGCGGCCGGGGGCGGGTCGGCGGCGAGCAGGAGGGACGCGGGACGGCCGAGCACGTCGGCGGGCGCGTAGCCGAGCAGCTGCCGGGCGCCCTGGTTCCACGCCGTGACGAGGCCGTGTGCGTCGATGGCGGCCACGGCGTCGGTCGGGTGGACGGGGTTCCCTTCCCCGCCCTTCGGTCGCGGAGTGTCACTGCTGGAACGCATCGTCACTCACCTCGCCGCAGGAGACCTGCGACTGTGCTTCTCGGACGAAATGGTTCACCGCCGGAGCCCCGTCTGTCTTCCAGCCTATTGCTCGGGCGGCGGGTGCGGAGGTCCCTCCGTCCTCACCGGGAGGGGGACGGTCAGTGCGGCGCCCACCGCGGGGCCCCAGACCCCGAGTGTCGCGGGCAGGAGGTCCGGCTCGAAGGTGCAGCTGGGACGTTCGGCGAGCACGGCCCTGATCTCGTCCGCCATCCAGGGCAGTACGGCGGACGCGATGTCCCCGCCCACCACCGCGGCCTGCGCGGGGAAGGCGGCCGCCAGGCTGTTCAGGATGACGCCCACGGCGTGTCCGCTCTCGGCGAGCACCTCCCGGGCGATCCGGTCGCCGTCCTCGGCCGCGTCGGTCACCGCCGTCACTCCGGACGGACTCCAGCTGGAGCGGGTCCGGAACCGGCGGACGATGGCCTGGCCGCTGGCGAAGGTCTCCAGGCACCCCCGTCCGCCGCAGCCCGGGCAGGAGGTACCGCCGGGCTCCACGGTCAGGTGGCCGAACTCGCCGAGCCGGTCGTCCGGGCTCGCCAGGATCCGCCCCTCGAAGGCGTAGGCACCGCCCACGCCACCTCTGTGCAACATGATGAACAGGACGTTCTCCAGGCCTTTCGCCGCGCCCATCGCGAGTTCGCCGTGGCCGAACGCACGGGCGTCGTTGAGGATCTCGGTCGGGCATCCGACGCGGTACGCCAGCTCGTCCCGCAGCGGGTAGCCGGCCCACGGACCGACGAGGTTCATGCTGCCCTCGCCGACCGCGCCGGTCGTGCGATTCAGGTCGCCCGGGACGGCCACCCCCAGCCGGTCCGGGCGGTGACCGCGGGTCGTCCTGGCCACGGCGTCGATCGCGTGCAGGAGGCCCGCCCGAGGAGTCTCGGTGCTGCCCTTCTGCTCGATCGAGTCCCCGACGATCAGCGCCCATCTCAATTCGTCGACACCCATCTCGACGCCGAGCAGACGCTTCACCACGGGCTCCCCTCTGGCAGCACCCAGAAACCCGAATTTTTTTATTATTACCCGACATATAGGTTGATAATCAGGTACACGAGCTCGGGTATCCGGTGCAGGGAGGTGACGGGTGACCTTCCCACCCCATGCTTCCGGCATATCGGCGCGCGGACCCGGCCCTCCCCTCAGCGCGCCGGAACCCCCGCTGCTCGTACCGAACGCCGTGGTCGTCGTCCTGAACGCCACCGGGCACATCACCCTGTGGAGCCGGTCGGTCGAGGACCTGCTGGGCTGGACGCGCGAGGACGTACTGGGCCGCCGCTTCGACCGGCTCATGGACGCCGGCGGCACCGACGCGGAAGCACCCGAGGACATCCTCGCCAAGCTGCTGGGCTCCGAGAGCTGGAGCGGCGTCCTGCCCCTGCTCCACCGCGACGGCCACCCCGTCCACACCCGCGTCCAGGCGTCCCTCCTCGTCGACGGCGACGGCAGGGCGTTCGTCCACGCGTCACTCGCCGAGGAGAGCCCGCCGTCCCCGGGGGAGCCCGGCCGGACCGCGCTGGAGTCGCTCTTCGAGTCGTCCCCGCTGGGCGTCGCGATCTTCGACACGGACCTGAGGTGCATCCGGGCGAACGAGGCACTGGCCCGGCTCGACCACCGTCCACTGCGCAGCCACCTGGGCCGCACCGTGGACGAGGTGATCGCCGGGCCCGTCGGCCACCGGAT
Organism: Streptomyces spongiae; assembly: GCF_009377185.1. Lineage (GTDB taxonomy): Bacteria > Actinomycetota > Actinomycetes > Streptomycetales > Streptomycetaceae > Streptomyces > Streptomyces spongiae. Next base: position 10,224 of record NZ_VJZC01000135.1, on the reverse strand, counting down.
CCTGGAGTTGCAGCGGCAGGTGCTCAGAACCGGCATGCCCGTGCTGGACGTGACCCTCCCCGGGCCGGAGGGGCAGGGATTTCGCTCCGTGTCCTGCAGCCGGCTGGAGGACACCAGCCACCGGGTGACAGGCATCGGCTGCACCGTCATGGACGTCACCGAACGCCGCCGGATCGCCCGGCAGAACGAAGTCGTCCGCGCCCGCCTCACCCTGCTCAACGACCTCGGCTCGCGCGTCGCCGGGCTGCTCGACATCCCGGCGATCGCCGAGCGCCTGGCCGACACCCTGGTCCCCGCGTTCGGCGACTACGCCGGCGTCGTCCTGCTCGAATCGGTGGTGACCGAAGGCGAGCTCCCCCGCCACGCGCCCACCCACCGCACTCCCCTGGTCCAGCTGGGCGTCGCCTGCGTGGACCCCAACCCCCTGACCGAACGCATGCTGCGGATCGGCCAGTCGGTGAGCCTCGCGGAGCACTCGGCCGCCGGCGAGGCCCTGCGGACCGGCACCCCGCATCTCCTCGGCTCACCCGAGCGGGTGCGGTCCGCCACCTACCCGGGCGACCCCAAGACCCGGGCCGCCCTGGATCTGGGCGTGCACTCGATGATGCTGCTTCCGCTGCGCGCCGCTGACGTCGTGCTCGGCCTGCTCGTGGTCTACCGGGCGAACGACAGCCCGCCGTTCGACACGGACGACCTCGCCTTCGCCATGAGGCTGGCCGACCGTGCCGGCACCTCACTGGACAACGCCCGGCTCTACGCACGAGAGCGCGAGGGTGCGCTCATGCTGCAGCGCGCCCTCATGCCCCAGCACGTCCCCGAACCGCCCGGGGTGCACATCGCGTTCCGGTACGTCCCCGCCAGTACGGGCAACGAGGCCGGCGGCGACTGGTTCGACGTCACCCAACTCGCCGGGGGCCGGGTGGCTCTGATCATCGGTGACGTCACGGGCCACGGGCTGCGCGCCGCCGCCACGATGGGCCTGCTGCGCACCGCCGTACGCACCCTGTCCGTCCTCGACCTGCCTCCGGCCCAGCTCCTGCAGCACATCGACGACATCGCCACCGACCTGACCCACGACCCGGACGAGGCGCTCATGGCCACCTGCGCCTACGCCGTGTACGACCCCTCGCTCCGGCACTGCGTCATCGCGCGGGCGGGACACGTACCGCCCCTGCTCGTCGAGCCGGAACCCGAGGGGGGCGGCGCCCGTACGGTCCGCGTGATCGACGTGCCGTCCGGGGCCCCGCTCGGCGTCGGCGGAGTGGCGTTCGAGGAGGTGGGATTCGACGTGTCGGAAGGGTCGGTACTCGCCCTCTACACCGACGGTCTCATCGAGACCCGCGGCGAGGACATCGGCACGGGACTGGAACGCCTCCGCTCACAACTGACCGAGCCGTACGCCTCGTTGGAGGAGGCGTGCGACGGCATGCTGAGCATTCTCGAACCGGAGACCGAGCGGGACGACGTGGCACTGCTCCTGGCGCAGCTGGTGAGCTTCCCCGACGCGCCGGCACGCTCCTGAGCAACTGGTCCACGCGGTCCTGCCGTCAGGAGCACGAGCGACGAAGGCCGAACTGTGGTCTTTACGGCTGCCGACAGGGGCCCGCACCATCAGTCCGACGCCCCGGCTCACACCTCACCCACCGCACGAACCACCACACCCCCGGAACGACACGATCGGAAAGGCGGTGCCGGACATGCGGCAACGGCGCACAGGCAAGCCGAACGGCTCGGATCGGGCGGCCGCCCGCTTACGGAGGCGCACCCTTCTGGGGGCGCTCGGGGCCGCCGCCACCTGGGGTGTCGTGGCCCCACCCAGCCGGGCGGCCGCCTTGCCGTCGGCGCCCGTGATGCTCTCTCGGCAGGACTGGGGCGCCGACGAGTCACTGCGTTTCGCCGCCGACGGGACCGAGGTCTGGCCGACGGCTTACTACCCCGTGCAGACACTGACCGTGCACCACACGGCGGACGGCAGCACGAATCCCGACCCCGCGGCGGTGGTCCGCTCGATCTACCGCAACCAGGCCGTCGGCGAGGGCTGGGGCGACATCGGCTACCATTACCTCATCGACGCGAGCGGTCGGGTGTACGAGGGTCGCTGGTCCGGCACCGACGGGATCTTCGGACACGATTCCACGGGGCGCCTCATGGTCAACGGCGCGCACGTCGGCGGATACAACGCCGGGAACCTCGGGATCGCCCTCCTGGGCACACTCACCAGCACCCCGGCGACGAGCGCCGCCCGGACCGCCCTGATCCAGCTCCTGACCGACCTGACCCGGCGACACGCCATCAACCCGCTAGGCAGCGTGACCTACCGCAATCCGGTCAGCGGCGCCACCCGCACCGTGCCCGCCATCAGCGGCCACCGCGACTGGGCGGCGACGGAGTGCCCCGGCACGGTGCACACCGACCTGCCCGCCGTCCGGACCGCGGTCGCCGACGCCCTCGGGGGGTGAGGCGTGGAGCCTCCGCCCCTTCGGCCACCGCTCACGGCACAGTGGGGACATGAACGCAGACGACGGGAACATCCTCGCCCGCGGACGTGTGGCGACGAGGCTTCCAGCCCAGGACCTGGACCGGGCACGGCGTTTCTACGCCGAGCAGCTCGGTCTGGAGCCTGTCGACGAGCGGCCCGGTGGGCTGTTGTACCGATGCGGAGGTACGGAGTTCGCCCTGTTCCGGTCGACGGGAGCCTCGCCCGGCACCTTCACCCAGATGGGGTGGGTGGTCGACGACATCGAGACGCTGGTGTCGGAGCTCAGGCGGCGCGGCGTCATGTTCGAAGAGGTCGACGTACCCGGCCTCCGAACGAAGAACGGCATCGCCGACATCGAGGGGAACTACCCGAGCAAGGGCGCTCGGGGAGAACGCGCCGCCTGGTTCCGTGACAGCGAGGGGAACCTGATCGGCATCGGCGAGCCGGTCGTCTGAGGAGAGCACCCGGTCGGCGTCCGGCCCCGCGAATCCGCCCCCGGCTCAGACGCGCCAGCGGTGGGAGTACCCCTCCCTCAACGGTCCGCCGAGCAGGTCGAGCACCTGCTCCGCCGCGGTCGCCAACGGCACGGGGTCGGCGCGTTCGGCCACCGCCCGATGACCGTCCAGCAGAGACCTGCCCCGCTCCGGGTCCGCGGTCAGCAGTCTGCGCGGAAGCCATTTGCCGATGCCCGTCCACGCGCCGTGGTGGGCGGTGAGCAGGTGTGCGGCCTCGCGCAGGGTGTGGTCGGCGAGGGAAAGCTGTTCGTACCGGTCGGCGGGCGGGGTGTCGACCAGGTCGTCCATGGAGCAGGTGAGCGCGTATCGGCCGTGCTCCCGCTCCGCCGGGGTCAGCTCCGGAGGACCCGCCGCGAGCACCGCCCGCGCCCGGTCGCGGGTACGGGCCAGGTGACCGTGCGGGTCGGTCAGCGGCAGACCCTCGGCGTGGATGAACAGGACGGTCCCGCGGCGACGGGCCCGGTCCCACTCGAAGAACTCGGGCACGTCCGCGAGGGTGTTCAGGAACAACTCGGCCAGGCGACCGTCATGGCGGATGACCTCCCGGCGGCTGCTGTCCGAGTCCGGCAGGAGGACGGCCACGTCCAGGTCGCTGGTCGGGGTGGCGCGGCCCTGGGCGGCCGAGCCACCGAGGGCGGCGCCCAGAGCGTGCGGGAAGCGGGTCGTCACCAGGCGCAGAGCTTGAGCGGCGGCGGTTTCCTGTTCCTTCATGAGGGTTCTTCTCCCCGGCCGGGAGCGCCTAGTCCTGGTCCTCGATGATGTCGCCCGCCCGACGGACCGCGTCGCGGTTCCAGTCGCGCTGTTCCTCCAGCTTCGTCCGGTTCTTGGCGATGAGCCGTTGCTGGACGCGTACGTCGATGGCGTGCACCGTGCGGACGTAGCCGGTTCGCTGCTTGCAGCGGGCGTCGGCGGTCGCGGTCTTCTTCTCGAGGGCGGACGGCTCGTCGGGGTCGTACCCCGGTGTGTTCAGCTGCTCTTCCAGCTCCTGGCGGTCGCGGTCGCGGCCGGTCGCGGCGTCCTCGGGGGTGGCGTAGCGATAACCCGCCTTCCGCATACAGTCCGACCACGCCTTGTCCGCCTTGTTCCAGGCAGTGTCCCGCTTGCCCTGCCGGAGGCTCTCGGACTCCAGGTCCAGGACGGGGTCGATGCGGTCCTGGAGGTTCGACCCGTAGATCTCACGGTCCGCCTCACCGAGACAGCCACGTTTCGGGATCCGGTGGCCGCGCACGCTCTTCGGATCGTCCCCGACGAACTCGCCGGTGAGCGCGAGGTATTCGGACAGGGTCCACTTCTTGTCCGGGTACGTGCGCTCGTAGTCGGCCCGTGCCACCTCATAGCCGTACCGCGCGGCCTTCCCGGCGTCCTGGACGCCGTAGCGGAGGTCGCCCGACGTGTGGTAGGCGATGAGCACCGCCACGCCGGTGCCGGAGGGGCGTTGGGGCCAGGCGGGTACGGGGTCGGTGGCGAGGTTCTTCAGGCTGTCGAACCCGAGCCGGGCCATGCACTCCTTGGCGAGCGTCCACCGGGCCCTGCCGATCGTACGCCCGTCGTCTTCGGAGATGTCGTACGCGGCGAGCGGCTGGAACCGCGGATCGTCCGACGAGGTGGGACGTGCGGGGGACTCGGGCGGGTCGGCCTGCTGCCCGCACGCCGTGAGGGCGAGACCCGAGGCAAGGACCAGTAAGAGGGGGACGGCTCTGCGCATCGGGCCACCCCATCAGGCCCCGGCGCACCCGACCGTGGCGGAGGCCACAGTTCCGGGTCACAGCCGGGTCACAGGTCGGTCTGACGTATGGACCGACACCTCTGGCTCGGCGGCGAGTTGACGCGGCATCATCACTCGAAGCGCGCGATGTGACGCGAGAAGACCACTGATCCCAGGGAGACAGCACGTGATCACCGGATACGTCCTCGGCGAAAGTCTCCGCCCCGGCGCGGTGTTCCAGCCGCACGGACCGCGGCTGTGGTTGCGCGGGGTCAGCCGGCTCGACCTCTCGGAGAGCGCGACCGCCGCACAACCCAAGGCGTGGACGTTGGTCGAGTGGGAGACCGACAGCGACGACGTCGCGGGGCTCGCGGACGCGCTGGCTAAGGCGCTGGAGCCGGAGAACGGCTGGTACGCGGACTTCACCGCCGGAGACGAACGCGTGGTGGTCTTCGCGGGGAGGATCTTCCGCTATCGGCGCGGCGACGAGGCGGGCCGCGCCGAAGCGATCGCGTACGGACGGTCGGTGGGCACTCCGGAGCATCAGCTCGACTGGAAGGAGTGACCCCTGCGGCGCCATTCCTCGGCGAGCAGTTCGTAGGAACGGACCCGGTCCACGTGGTCGTGGGTGATCGTCGTGATGAGCAACTCGTCGGCGTCCGTGGCCTCCTGGAGCTGTTCCAGCTGATCGGCCACCCTGCCCGGCGAGCCGGCGAACTGCGTGTCGAGGCGGTCCTGGACCAGGGCCCGGTCCTCGTCCGTCCACGCGTGGGCGCGCGCCTCCTGCGGCATCGGGAACGCGATGGCGCCCTCGGCGGTACGGATGCTGCGGACCCACGGGCCGTAACCGGCGGCGAGTTCGCGGGCGGTGGCGTCGTCCTCGGCTACGACGACGTCCGCCGACACGCTGACGTGCGGCTTGTCGAGGAACTCGGAGGGCTGGAAGAAGGCCCGGTAGCCCTCCACCGCGTCCAGGACCGTGGCCGGGCTGACGTGGTAGTTCGCGGCGAAGCGCAGCCCCCGCGCGCCCGCGACCTCGGCGCTCTGACCGCCGCTGCTGCCCAGGATCCACACCTCCACGTCGGCGCCCTCTCCCGGGACGACGTGCGCCTCGACGCCCTCCGGGGTGCGGTAGGTGCCCGCCAGCAGGGCCAGGAGGTCGTCGATCTGCTCGGCGTAGTCCTGCGACTCGGCGTTCGGCAGCAGGAGCAGCTCGCGTTGCAGCGCGAGGCGGGGCGAGCGGAGCACGTGCTCGAAGGAGAAGCGGGGCGGGATGAGCAGACCGTTGGGGGCGCGGCCGTCGACGACCCGGGTGGCGGTCGGCGGCGGCGCCGCCTTCTCTCCCGGGGGCCGCCCGCCGGAGCGCCCCAGGCCGAGGTCGAACCGGCCGGGGTGCAGCGCGTCGAGCAGGCCGAACTCCTCCACCGTGGACAGCGCCGTACGGTGTCCGAGCTGTACGGCCCCGGAGCCGAGCCGGATGGTGGAGGTGGCGGAGGCGGTCAGGGCGAGGACGACGGCAGGGGACGTACCGGCGACACCCGGGTTCAGGTGGTGCTCGGCGACCCAGTAGCGGGCGTATCCGAAACGCTCGGCCTGCCGGGCGAGGTCGATGGAGTTGCGCAGGGCCTCGCTCGCGTCGGAGCCCGACGGGATCGGGACCAGGTCGAGGACGCCGAGGGGGATGTCAGGCATGGGCGGGCTCCTCCCGTACGGGTCCCCAGAGGAAGGGCGGGTCCGGGATGTCGCGCCGCAGCACCGGGGCGACCTCGGCCTGGAAGAGTTCCAGCGAGTCCCGGTGCTGAGCGTCGGTCAACCCGCCCGCGTCGGCGTGCAGATGCAGGACCGTGTGCCCGAACTGCTCGTGGTAGCGGCGCACTTTCTCGATGATCTGCCGCGGGCTGCCGATGAGCGCGGAGCTGCGCTCGACGAAGTCCTCCACGGTCTCGAAGACCACCGGCAGGCCGGCCTGTTTCTGGAACGCCAGATTGGCCTCGAAGATCGGCCGGTACACCTTCAGCGCCTCCTGGGACGTGGGGGTCACCAGGAGCCCGGCCGTGCCGGCGCCGACCGCGATGCGGGCCGGGTCGTGGCCGTAGAAGTCCCAGCGCTCGCGGTAGTGCCGGATCAACTCGGCGTACGGCTCGATGGGGTGGGTGACGTTCGCCGAGAACAGCGGGTCGCCGTACCGTGCGGCCAGGTCCACCGACTCCTTGCTGGTCGCGCTGCCGTGCCAGACCCGGATCGGCTGCTGGTACGGCCGCGGCCACACCTCGGCGTCCTTCAGCGGCGGCCGGAAGCGGGTCTCGGCGGTCACCTTGTCCTGCCGCCAGATCCGCCGGAACACCTCGTAGCTCTCGGCGTTGCGGTCCCACTGGTCCTCGGGCGTGACGTGGAACAGGTCGCGTTGGGCGGCCCCGTTGCCCTTGCCGATGATCAGCTCCAGCCGGCCCTCGGAGAGGTGGTCCAGGGTCGCGTAGTCCTCGTAGGCGCGCACCGGGTCCAGCAGACTGAGTGTCGTCACCGCGGTGAACAGACGGATCCGCCGGGTCAGCGCGGCGATGTGACTGAGCACGACCGTCGGCGAGGAGGAGATGAACGGCCGCTCGTGCCGCTCCCCCACGCCGAAGCCGTCGAAGCCCAGCTCCTCGGCACGCACGGCGTTGGCAAGGACCTCGCGGAACCGGTCGCTGGTGGACTTCCGCACGCCGGTGACCGGATCGGGCCGGTGCACGATCAGGGTGATGGCGAGGAACTTCACGACGCCGCCCGCTGCTCGCGGAGGTCGTCGGGGTGGGCGAGGCCGAGGTGGTCGCGCAGGGTGGAGCCCTCGTACTCCGTGCGGAACACGCCCTGTTCCTGGAGCAGCGGGACGACCTTGTCGGCGAAGACGTCGAGGCCGCCCGGCGTGATGTGCGGGACGAGGATGAAGCCGTCGGAGGCGTCGGCCTGGACGAAGTCGTTGATGGTCCGGGCGACCGTCTCCGGGGAGCCGACGAAGTTCTGGCGGTTGCCCGTGTTGATGACCAGGTCGCGGATGGACCAGTTGTGGGCGGCGGCAAGCTCGCGCCACTCGCGGGCGACGGCCAGCGGGTCTCGGTACATGCGGACCTGGGCGCGGCCCTTGGCGATGTGGTGGTCGCTGACGTCCGGGTCGATGTCGGGCAGCGGGCCCTCCGGGTCGTACCCGGACAGGTCCCGGTTCCACACGAACTCCAGGTGCTTGAGGGCGGTGGCTCCGCTGACCTGTTGGCGGCGCACCTCCCCCGCGAGTTCCTCCGCCTCCGCGTCGGTGTCACCGAGGACGAAGGTCGCGGCGGGCAGGATCAGCAACTGGTCGGCACGACGGCCGTACTTGGCCAGGCGGCTCTTGACGTCCGTGTAGAAGTCCTGGCCCTCCTTCAGGGTGGCGTACCGGCTGAAGATCGCGTCCGCGTCGGAGGCGGCGAACTCGCGGCCCTCCTCGGAGTCGCCCGCCTGGAAGACGACCGGGCGGCCCTGCGGGGAGCGGGGCACGTTGAACTGACCCTGGATGTCGAAGTGTTGCCCGGTGTGGACGAAGGCACCCGCCTTCGCGTCGCGCAGGAAGGTGCCGGTGGCCCGGTCGGCGAGGATCTCGTCGCCGTGCCAGGAGTCGAAGAGTTCGTTCGCCGTGGCCAGGAACTCCTTGGCGCGTGAGTAGCGCTCCTCCTGCGGGAGGAAGCCGCCTCGGCGGAAGTTCTCGCCGGTGAAGGCGTCCCAGGAGGTGACCACGTTCCAGGCGGCGCGGCCTGCGGAGAGGTGGTCGAGGCTGGCGAACTGGCGGGCGACCTCGTAGGGCTCGTTGAAGGTGGAGTTGATGGTGCCGGTCAGGCCGAGGTGCTCGGTGACGGCGGCGAGCGCGGCGAGGACGGTGAAGGTGTCGGGGCGGCCGACGACGTCCAGGTCGTATATCTCGCCGCCCTGTTCGCGGAGCCTGAGCCCTTCGGCGAGGAAGAGGAAGTCGAACCTGGCGCGTTCGGCGGTGCGCGCGAAGTGGGCGAACGAGCTGAACTCGATGTGACTGCCGGCCTCGGGGTCGCTCCACACGGTGGTGTTGTTGACGCCGGGGAAGTGCGCGGCCAGGTGGATCTGCTTCTGGGGCTTGCTCATGTCGTACGGTCCCTCCGGCTCAGGCGGTGGCAGCGGAAGTGGCAGCGGCGTAGCGGTTCGCGGGGCGGGTCAGGCCCAGCAGTCCGCGCAGGGTGTCGGCCTCGTAGGCGCGGCGGAAGGCGCCCCGGCGCTGGAGTTCGGGGACCAGGCCCCGGGTGATCGCGGGGAGGTCGTGACCGAGTACGGCGGGACGCAGCCGGAAGCCGCTGAGCCCGGCGGACCGCAACTCCTGTAGGAGATTCGCGAGTTGGGAGGGCGTGCCGGTGAAGACTCGGGCGTCGCTCGGGTACGGCTCTCCCGCGAGGGTGTCGAGACGTTCCCGGCGGGCCGCGGCCTCGGCCGGGTCGTCGTCGAGGAAGACCACCAGGTCGCCGAAGACGTGCAGGGTCTGGTCGGCGCGGCCGGCGGTCTCCTGCTCGGCGCGGATCTCCGCGACGATCGCGCGGGCCTCGTCGGTGTCGTGCGGGGTGACGTAGCCGACGTCGGCCTGGCGGGCCACCAGCCGGTAGGGGACGGTCTGGTGGGCGAGGGCGGTGACGACGGGCTGGCCCTGCGGAGGGCGCGGGGTGATGGAGGGGCCCTTGACGCTGAAGTGCCCGCCCTGGAAGTCGATGTAGTGGAGCTTGTCGCGGTCGATGAAACGGCCGGTGGCGGCGTCCCGGATCTCCGCGTCGTCCTCCCAGCTGTCCCAGAGCCTGCGCACCACCTCCACGTAGTCGGCGGCCTCGTCGAAGAGGTCGGTGACCACGGGGCTGTCGTAGGTGTCGATGCGCGGGATCGTGCGGCGGCCGAAGTGGTCGGCCTCGTTCGGGCGTGCGGTGATCTGCACACGCAGACCGGCCCGGCCGGTGCTCACATAGTCCAGGGTGGCGATGGCCTTGGAGATGTGGAACGGCTCCGTGTGGGTGGCCACGGTGGTCGGGACCAGACCTATGTGCCGGGTGAGGGGGGCGATGCGCGCGGCGACGAGTACGGCGTCCAGCCGGCCGCGGACCTGGTCGGTGCGGCCGTCGAGTTCGAGGAAGTGGGAGGACTGCTGGCCGAGACCGTCCTCGAAGGTCACGAAGTCGAGCAGCCCGCGCTCGGCCTCGGCGACCAGATCGGCCCAGTATCCGGCGGTGAACAGGTCACGGGGGCGGGCGACCGGCTCGCGCCAGGAGGCGGGGTGCCAGCCGGTGCCGTCGAGGGCGACGGCGAGGTGCAGCGGAGACGGGGGTGCTGAGGACACGGGTGTGCCTTCCTGGAGGTCCGTACGGGAGCGCCGGCCCACGCGCGAACGGGGGTGGGGCACGGCGGATGAAGGGAACCGGTCAGGAACAACAGAGCGCGCCGGCCACGCGCTGGAGATCGATGTGCGGCCGGGAGTGGAGGCGGATTCGGCGGCGGGGGTTCAGGGC
>NZ_VJZC01000134.1 GCF_009377185.1 Streptomyces spongiae | reverse complement strand
CGCCGGCACGGTGCCCTGGGTGCTCGCCGGCCGGACCCCGCAGGCCCTGCGCGCACAGGCCGCCCGCCTCGTCGCCCACCTCGACGGCCGACCCGGCCTCGCCCCCGCCGACGTCGGCCGCACACTGGCCACCGCACGCGCCGCCCTCGACCACCGTGCCGTCCTCGTCGGGGACAGCCCGGACACCCTGACCGCGGCGGCCGCCGCCCTCGCCGGCGGCGACACGACCGCCCTCGTCACCTCGGTGGCGGGCGCGGGCCGCACGGTGTGGGCCTTCACCGGACAGGGCAGCCAGCGGCCCGGCATGGGCCGCGAACTGTACGACGCCCACCCGGTGTTCGCGCAGACCCTCGACGACACCTGCGCGCTGCTCGACGCCGAACTCGCCGGCGCCGACGGCTTCGACACGCCGCTGCGCACCGTGCTGTTCGCCGCCGAGGACAGCTCCGAGGCCGCCCTGCTGGGCCGCACCGGCCATGCGCAGGCCGCGCTGTTCGCCCTCCAGGTAGCACTCGCCGAGTTGCTGCGCTCCTGGGCACTCGCCCCCGACGTGCTAGTCGGCCATTCCATCGGCGAGCTGGCCGCAGCCCACGTCGCGGGCGTTCTCGAACTCCCCGACGCCGTACGGCTGGTGGCCGCCCGGGCCCGGCTGATGCAGGCTCTGCCCGACGGCGGCGCCATGGCGGCCGTGGAGGCGGACCCGGAGGAGATCGCGCCCTGGCTGACCGACGGGGCCGTGGTCGCTGCCGTCAACGGACCCTCCGCCGTGGTGGTCTCCGGCACGCAGAGCGCCGTAGACGCGGTTCTGGCCATCGCGCGCGAGCAGGGCCGACGCGTCACCCGGCTCAAGGTGTCGCACGCCTTCCACTCACCGCTGATGGAACCCATGCTGGCCGAGTTCGCCGCCGTCGCGGGCGACGTCACCTACCGGCGGCCCCGGACACCGGCCGTCAGCACCGTCACCGGCCGGCCACTCGGCGACGACGACTGGTCGAGCGCCGAGTACTGGGTGCGCCAGGTGCGGCAACCCGTCCTCTTCGACGACGCCGTCAGGACCGTCACCGGCGAACTCGGCGCCACCCGGCTGCTGGAACTCGGCCCCGACCCGGTCCTCGCCACCCTCGCCCAGCGGACCGCCCCCGAGCTGACCGTGGCCGTCTCCGCCCTGCGCGCGGGCCGCGCCGAGGCGGAGACCCTCCTCACCGCCGTGGGCGAGCTGTTCGTGCGCGGCACCCCCGTCGACTGGACGGAGGTGTTCCGTGGCACGGACGCCCGCCTGACCGACCTGCCCACGTACGCCTTCCAACGCGAACGCTTCTGGCTGCCCGACCGGACGGCGGCCGGCCTGTCCGCCGGTACGGCGGCCGAGGACGGCGCCGAGGCCGGGTTCTGGCAGCTGGTCGAGGGCCGCGACGCCAGCACGCTGGCGCGGGAGCTCGACCTGCCCGTGGACGCCTCGCTCGACACGCTGCTGCCGGCGCTGTCGGCTTGGCGGCGGCGCAGCCGGGACGATCTCGCGCAGGCGGGTCGCCGTTACCGCGTGATGTGGCGGCCGGTGCCCGTCACTCCTGGTGGGGCCCCGTCGGCGGGCCGATGGACGGTGGCCGCGGCGGAGCCGGACGGCCAGGCCCTGGCGGAGGCGTTGCGGCGGTCGGGCGCGGAGGTGGACCTGATCACGGTCACGGACTCCGACACGCCTGCCGGTGTCGCGGAACGCGTGCGAGCGACCGGTGCCGAGCCGTCGTGCGTGCTGTCCCTGCTGCCGTCGCCTGCCGCCGTGCTCACCGTGTGGCAGGGGCTGGCCGAGGCTGCTCCGGCCGCCCGTCTGTGGTGCGCCACCCGGTCCGCCCAGTCAGTGGGTGCGGGCGACACTCCGGCCCATCCCGAACAGGCCGCGGTCTGGGGCCTGGGCCGGACCCTCGCGCTGGAGCAGCCGGACCGGTGGGGCGGACTGATCGACCTGCCGGAGCACACGGTGCGTGGCGACCTGGAGCGGCTGGTGGCAGCGCTGGCCGGTTCGGGGGCGGAGGACCAGCTCGCCGTACGCTCCACCGGCGTTCTGGCCGCACGCCTGGTACGCGACACCGACGCCGGACGCGCCGCACAGACCGGGCGGTTCAGCGGTACCGCTCTTGTCACCGGGGGAACCGGTGCGCTGGCTGGTCATGTGGCCCGCTGGCTGGTTCGGCGGGGGATCGAGCATGTGGTGCTGGTCTCCCGTCGCGGCGCCGACGCCCCTGGTGCGGCGGAGTTGCGGGAGGAACTGGCCGGGCTCGGTGCCGATGTCACGCTCGCCGCGTGCGACATCACCGACCGCGGTGCGCTCGGTTCCCTGCTGGAGGCGCACCCGCCGACCGTGGTCGTGCACGCGGCGGGCGTGCTGGACGACGGGCTTGCCGCCGATCTGACTGCCGAGCGGCTGGGGCGGGTTCTGGCGGTCAAGGCGGACGCGGCCCGGCATCTGCATGAACTGACCGCGCGAAGTGACCTGGACGCGTTCGTGCTGTTCTCGTCCGTGGCGGGGGTGACGGGCAATGCCGGGCAGTCCGCATATGCCGCGGCCAACGCGTGCCTCGACGCGCTCGCGCAGTATCGGCGCGGGCTCGGCCTGGCGGCCACCTCTGTGGCGTGGGGGCCCTGGGCCGGTGCCGGTATGGCCGCCGAGCCCGTGGTGGCGGCTCATCTCGAGCGGATGGGCCTGCGGGCACTGGAGCCCGCCACGGCCGTCGACGCGCTGGAGCGCGTCCTGGACGGCGGCCGGGCCTGTGCCACCGTCCTGGACGCCGACTGGTCGCGTTTCGCGGCGGCGACCACGTACGCGCGACGGGGTTCGCTCCTGCGCGAACTGATGCCGGACACGGAGGAGACCGGCACCGGTCGGGACAGGTTCGTTGCCGTGGGCGGCGAACTGGCGGAAGAACTGCGCCGCCGCCCGCCCGCCGAGCGGGAACGGATCGTGCTCTCCCGGGTCCGGTCGGCGGTGGCCGCGGTCCTGGGCCACGCCTCCGGCGCCGCGATCGACGCCGAGCGTCCCTTCACCGACCTGGGTTTCGACTCGCTCACCGGAGTGGAGCTGCGCAACCGGCTCGGCGCCGCGACCGGTCTGCGCCTGCCCGCCACCCTGGTGTACGACCACCCCACCCCGGCCGCCCTCGCCGACTTCCTCCGCGCCCAGGTTCTGGGGAGGACCGCCCGCGAACCGGAGCGGGACGGCACGGCGCCGGGCCCCGTCGGCGTCGACGACGACCCCGTGGTGATCGTCGGAATGGGCTGCCGTTTCCCGGGCGGTGTGTCCTCGCCGGAGGAGCTGTGGGAGCTGCTGGCACAGGGCCGGGACGGGCTGGCACCGTTCCCGGAGGACCGCGGCTGGGACGTGGAGCGGCTGTACGACCCCGACTCGGGGGCTCCCGGCACGTCGTACGTGAACCGCGGTGGCTTCCTGCGGGGCGCGGCCGACTTCGACGCCGAGCTGTTCGGGATCTCGCCGCGTGAGGCCCTCGCCATGGATCCGCAGCAGCGGCTGCTGCTGGAGACGGCGTGGGAGGCGCTGGAGCGGGCGGGTATCGATCCCTTGTCCCTGCGCGGGTCGGCCACCGGCGTGTTCGCGGGCACCAACGGCCAGGACTACCAGGAGACGGCCCACGCCGCCGCCGAGGACATCGAGGGCTACGTCGGCACCGGCTCGGCGGCCAGCGTGCTGTCCGGGCGGGTCAGTTACGTGCTGGGGCTGGAGGGTCCGGCGCTGACGGTGGACACGGCGTGTTCTTCGGCGCTGGTCGCGCTGCATCTGGCGGTGCAGGCGATCCGTGGCGGCGAGTGCCGGACGGCGCTGGTCGGCGGCGTGACGGTGATGGCCACGCCGGGCATCTTCGTGGAGTTCTCCCGCCAGCGCGGCCTGGCCGCCGACGGTCGTTGCAAGGCGTTCGCCGACGGCGCCGACGGCACCGGCTGGTCGGAGGGCGCGGGCGTGCTCGTGCTGATGCGGCTGTCGGAGGCCGAGCGGCGCGGGCACAGGGTGCTGGCGGTGGTGCGGGGCACCGCGGTCAACCAGGACGGTGCGTCCAACGGCCTCACGGCGCCGAACGGACCGGCCCAGCAGCGGGTGATCCGGCAGGCGCTGGCCAACGCGGGTGTGTCACCGTCACAGGTGCACGCCGTGGAGGCGCACGGGACGGGGACCCGGCTGGGGGACCCGATCGAGGCGCACGCGCTGCTGGCGACATACGGGCAGGAGCGGACCGAGCCGTTGTGGCTGGGGTCGGTGAAGTCCAACATCGGGCACACCCAGGCCGCCGCAGGCGCAGCAGGTGTGATCAAGATGGTGATGGCGCTGCAGGAGCAGTGCCTGCCGCGCACCCTTCACGTCGACCGTCCGTCGTCGCACGTGGACTGGGCGGAGGGTGCCGTACGGCTCCTCACCGAGGAGCGGGACTGGCCCCGCGGGGAGCACCCGCGCAGGGCCGGAGTGTCGTCCTTCGGCATCAGTGGCACCAACGCGCACGCGATCATCGAGGAGGCTCCCTCCGCTCCCGCCGCTCAGGAACGGCGACCGGGTGTTCCCGGGTTGCCGGTGGTGCCCTGGGTGGTGTCGGCACGTTCCGCGGAGGCGTTGCGGGCCCAGGCGAAGCGGCTGGCGCCGGTGGCCGCCGATCCGGTCGACACCGGGTTCTCGCTGGTGGTGACACGTGCGCTGCTGGAGCACCGGGCAGTGGTGCTGGGCGGTGACCTGGACGCCCTGCGGTCCGGTCTGGCCGAGCCCGCGATCACCGGTTCGGCGGTCGAGGGCCATACGGCGTGGATGTTCACGGGGCAGGGCAGCCAACGACCGGGCATGGGACGGGAGTTGTACGAAGCCTTCCCCGTGTTCGCGGCCGCGCTGGACGAGGTCTGCGCCCTGCTGGACGCCGAGCTGGGTTTCGAACGCCCCTTGCAGCAAGTGCTGTTCGCGGACGACCCCGAGCAACTGAACGCCACCGGGTACGCACAGTCGGCCCTCTTCGCACTCCAGGTGTCGCTGGTCGCGCTGCTGCGGTCGTGGGGTGCGGCACCGGACGTGGTGCTGGGGCATTCGGTGGGTGAGTTCACCGCGGCCTACGCGGCGGGGGTCTTCGATCTGCCGGATGCGGTACGGCTGGTGGGGGCACGGGCGCGGTTGATGCAGGCATTGCCCGCAGGCGGTGCGATGGCCGCGATCGAGGCGGGAGAGGCCGAGGTGGCCGGCCGGCTCGACGGGGACGTGGTGATCGCAGCGGTCAACGGGCCCGACGCGGTGGTGGTCTCCGGCACGCAGCCCGCTGTGGAGTCCGTGGTGGAGCGGTACAGGTCCGAGGGCCGCCGTGCCACCCGGCTGCGGGTCTCCCACGCGTTCCACTCGCCGCTGATGGCACCGATGCTGGACGAGTTCACCCGGACAGCCCGGCAGGTGACGTACAGTCAGCCGCTCATCACCGCCGTCAGCACCGTCACGGGCACCCCGCTGGACGAGGACGACTGGACGACCCCCGACTACTGGGCGCGGCAGATCGTCAGCCCGGTCCGCTTCCACGAGGCGCTCACGGCCACCGCCGCCGAGGGGGCGACCCGTTTCCTGGAGATCGGCCCGGACCCGGTCCTGACCGCGCTGGCCCGGACGGCCACGGACGTCACGGCCGCCGCCACCCTGCGCACGGACCGGCCCGAGCCGCACTCCCTGCTGACGGCCGTCTCCGAACTCTTCGTCCACGGCATGGCCGTCGACTGGCCGCGGCTCTTCGACGGCGCCGGCGCTCGTCCCGTCGACCTGCCCACCTACGCCTTCCAACGCCGCCGCTACTGGCTGGAGCCCACGAAGCCGGCGCTCGACGCGGGAGGCCTCGGTCTCGGGACCGCACGGCACCCGCTGATCGGCGCCACGGTAAGGCTGGCGGGTTCCGACACGGCCGTGCTCACGTCGCGGCTGTCCGCGCGGACGCACCCCTGGCTGGCCGACCACACCGTCGACGGGACGGTTGTCGTCCCCGGCACGGCACTGCTGGAACTCGCCGTCCAGGCCGCCGACCACGTCGGAGCGCGGACGGTCGGCGAACTGACCCTCCGGGTGCCGCTGCTGGTGCCCGACGACGGCGCGGTCCAGGTGCAGACGTCGGTCGACCCGGCCGACGGCGAGGGTGACCGCCTCGTCCGTATCCATGCGCGGCCCGACGGGGGATCCGACGACGAGCCGTGGACGCTGCACGCCACGGGGACGCTGGGCGCCACCGAACCGTTCGCGCCGGACTGGCACCTGCGCGCGTGGCCACCGGCGGACGCGGAGCCCGTCGCTGTGGACGGCCTGTACGCACGCCTGGCGGAGACCGGCATGGTGTACGGGACGGCCTTCCAGGGTCTGCGTGCCGTCTGGCGCGCCGGCGCCGACCTGTACGTCGAGGCCGAACTGCCCGAGCCGACCGACGAGGACGCCGACGCCTTCGCACTGCACCCGGCCCTCCTCGACGCAGTCCTGCACGCCCTCGGCACCGACCAGACCATGAGCACGGAGGACGGTGACGGACCGCGCAGGGCACTGCTGCCCTTCCTGTGGTCGGGGTTCTCCCCGGCCGCCGTGGGCGCCGCCGCCGTCCGCGCCCGGATGACCGTCAGCGCCCCCGGCGAGGTCGCCGTACGGATCGCCGACACCGCAGGCGAACCGGTCGCCGAAGTGGCCGGGCTGGTGCTGCGCCCGGTCGACGCCGCCGAGGTCATCGCGGCGGACACGACCGCCGCGGCACGCGACCTGTACCAGGTGCAGTGGGTGGCGGCCGCGACGGCGGCGGGCGCGGCCGACGGCGAGCCGGCCGCGGACCTCGCCGTGCTCGGCGACGGGGACCGTGCCGTGCCAGGACTGACCGCGTTCCCGGACGTCGCCGCCCTCGCCGCCGCGGGCGCGCCCACGGGGCCGGTCCTGCTGCCGGTCGCCGGCGGGCGCCACCTGACCGAGTCCGTGAGCGGCGTACTCGCCACGCTCCAGGAGTGGCTCGCCGAACCCGCGCTCGCCGACAGCCGACTCCTCGTCCTGACCACCGGTGCCGAAACCGACCCGGCGGGCGCCGCCGTGTGGGGCCTGGTGCGTACGGCGATCAGTGAGCACCCCGACCGGTTCGCCCTGGTCGACACCGACGGCACACCGGCCTCGCAGCGGGCCCTGACCGAGCGGTCGGCCGCACTCGCCGAGACAGGTGAGACCCAGCTCGCCCTCCGCGAGGGCCAGGTGCTCCTGCCGCGCCTGACCCGGGCACCCGCCCCCGACGGCACCGGACCGGTCTGGCCCGGGACCGGTACCGTCCTCATCACCGGCGGTACGGGCGGTCTGGGCGCGCTGCTGACCCGGCACCTGGTCACCGAGCACGGCGTGCGAGACCTGCTGCTGGTGTCGCGGCGCGGACCGCAGGCCCCGGGAGCCGCCGAACTGCGCGCGGAACTCCAGGAGTCGGGAGCGCGAGTCGACATCGTCGCCTGCGACGTGAGCAGTCGGGCGGCGCTGGCGGAACTGCTCGACGGGGTGCGGCTGAGCGCGGTCGTCCACACCGCCGGCGTGCTGGACGACGGTGTGATCACCGAGCTCACGGAGGAGCGGCTGGCGCGAGTGCTGGCGGCGAAGGCCGAATCCGCGCTTCTTCTGCACGAGTTGACGGCTGACCGGGAACTGGAGGCCTTCGTCCTGTACTCGTCCGTCGCCGGAGTGGTCGGCCCCGCGGGGCAGGCCGCCTACGCCGCCGCCAACGCCTCCCTCGACGCGCTCGCCCGGCGCCGGCGCGCCCAGGGGCTGCCCGCGGTGTCGCTGGCCTGGGGCATGTGGGAGACCGCCGAGGGCATGGGCGGCACCCTCTCGGAGACCGAGCTGGCCCGCATGCGCCGCCAGGGCTTCCCCGCCCTGACCGAGGCGGAGGCCCTGACTCTGCTCGACGCGGCGCTGCGGGCCGACGAGCCGGTGGCGGTGCCCGTGGCGTTGCGCACCGCCGCTCTCGCCGAACGCGGCAGCACGCTGCCGAGCGTGCTGCGTGACCTCGTGCCGGCCGCGCGTCGGCGTGCCGCCGGACGGGGCGGTGCCGGCGGCACCGACGAGCTGGCCGCGCGGCTCGCCGGAGCGTCCTCGGCCGAGCAGGACCAACTGCTGCTGGACCTGGTCCAGACCCAGGTCGCCGCCGTGCTCGGCCACTCCTCGGGTGTGTCCGTCGACCCCCGCCGCGCCTTCAAGGACCTGGGCTTCGACTCCCTCACCTCCGTCGACCTGCGCAACCAGCTCGGCACTGCGACCGGTCTGCGCCTGCCGGCCACGCTCGTCTTCGACCACCCGAGCCCGGTCGCCCTCGCCGCCCGCCTCCGCCGGGAACTGGTCGGCGACGCCGCCCCCGGACCCGCCGTCACACCCGGCCGACGGACCGCCACCGCCGACGACGAGCCCATCGCCGTCGTCGGCATGGGCTGCAGGTACCCGGGCGGCGTCACCTCCCCCGAGGACCTGTGGCGACTGGTCGCCGAGGGCGGCGACGGCATCTCCGGCTTCCCGACCGACCGCGGCTGGGACGTGGAGCGGCTCTACGACCCCGACCCCGACCGGCCGGGCACGTCGTACGCCCGCGAAGGCGGGTTCCTGTACGACGCCGCGGACTTCGACGCCGAGCTGTTCGGCATCAGCCCGCGCGAGGCGCTCGCCATGGACCCGCAGCAGCGGCTGCTGCTGGAGACCTCCTGGGAGGCCCTGGAGCGGGCGGGTATCGACCCGAACGCTCTGCGCGGAACGGATACGGGCGTGTACGCGGGCCTGATGTACCACGACTATTCCGCCCGTCTGCACACCGTGCCCGACGAGGTCGAGGGCTACCTCGGCAACGGCAACGCGGGCAGCGTCTTCTCCGGACGTATCGCCTACGTGTTCGGCTTCGAGGGGCCGGCCGTCACCGTCGACACCGCCTGCTCCTCCTCCCTCGTCGCTCTGCACCTCGCCTGCCAGGCGCTGCGCACCGGCGAGTGCACCACGGCCCTCGCGGGCGGCGTCACGGTGATGGCCACCCCGCAGACCTTCGTGGAGTTCTCCCGACAGCGCGGGCTCGCAGCCGACGGGCGCTGCAAGTCCTTCGCCGACGGCGCCGACGGCACCGGCTGGGCCGAGGGCGCGGGTGTCCTGGTGCTGATGCGGCTGTCGGAGGCCCAGCGGCGCGGGCACCGGGTGCTCGCGGTGGTGCGAGGTTCGGCGGTCAATCAGGACGGTGCCTCCAACGGCCTCACGGCACCCAACGGGCCGTCCCAGCAGCGGGTGATCCGGCAGGCCCTCGCCGGAGCGGGGCTCGAACCGACGGACGTGGACGCCGTCGAGGCACACGGCACCGGCACCCGGCTCGGCGACCCGATCGAGGCGCAGGCACTGCTCGCCACGTACGGGCAGGGCCGGGACGAGCCGCTGCGACTGGGGTCCGTCAAGTCGAACATCGGGCACACCCAGGCCGCCGCCGGCGTGGCCGGTGTGATCAAGATGGTGATGGCGCTGCACGCCGAGCGCCTGCCGCGCACGCTGCACGTCGACGAGCCGTCCTCGCACGTCGACTGGGATGCCGGTGCCGTGGAACTGCTGACCGAGGAACGCCCGTGGCCGCGCGGCGCACGCCCGCGCCGGGCGGGTGTCTCCTCGTTCGGCATCAGCGGCACCAACGCCCATGTCCTCGTCGAGGAACCCCCGGCAGGCCACCAGGTGCCCGGCACCACCCGGGCGACCGGACTCCCGCTCATCCCCTGGGTCGTCTCCGCCCGCACGGCCGAAGCCCTGCGCGCCCAGACCGAGCGCCTGGTGTCCGTGGCCGGTGATCCGCTCGACATCGGCCTCTCCCTGGCCACTACACGCGCGAAACTGGAACACCGGGCCGTCGTCCTGGGCCCCGACCACCGGGCCCTGCGCGCCGCACTCACCGAACCCGTCGTTTCCGGAGCGGCGGTGGAGGGCCGTACGGCGTGGATGTTCACCGGGCAGGGCAGTCAACGTCCCGGTATGGGCCGGGAGTTGTACGAGGCGTTCCCGGTGTTCGCCGAGGCGCTGGACGATGTGTGCGCGCTGCTGGACGCCGAGCTCGGCTTTGCACGGCCGCTGAAGGAGGTGCTCTTCGCCGAGGAGGCGGAGGACTCCACCGGGTACGCGCAGTCGGGGTTGTTCGCCCTTCAGGTGGCGCTGGTGGCGTTGCTGAGGTCGTGGAAGATGGCCCCGGGCGTGGTGCTCGGGCACTCGGTGGGTGAGTTCGCCGCCGCACATGCGGCCGGTGTGCTCGAACTCGCCGACGCCGTACGGCTGGTGGCGGCGCGGGCACGTCTGATGCAGGCGCTGCCCGAGGGCGGCGCGATGGCCGCCGTGGAGGCTTCCGAGGCCGAGGTCGCCGACTGGCTGGTGGACGGTGCGGTGGTCGCTGCCGTCAACGCGCCCACGGCGGTGGTGGTGTCCGGGACCGAGGCCGCTGTCCAGGAGGTTGCCGAGCGGGCGCGGGACGCGGGACGGCGTACGACCCGGCTGAAGGTCTCGCACGCGTTCCATTCGCCGTCGATGGAGCCGGTACTGGCCGAGTTCACGGCCGTGGCCGAGCAGACGAACTACCATCGGCCGACCGTGGCGGCGGTCAGCACGCTGACGGGTGCTCCGCTGTCCGACGGCGACTGGACGAGCTCCGCCTACTGGGCCGGGCAGATCGTCGAGCCGGTGCGTTTCCACGACGCGCTGAGCGCCGCCCGCGCCCAGGGCGCCGCACGTTTCCTGGAGATCGGCCCGGACCCGGTGCTGACCGCCCTGGCCGGCGATGTACCGGCCGCGTCGACCCTGCGCAAGGACCGCCCCGAGCCGGAGACCCTGCTCACCGCCTGCGCCGAACTCTTCGTTCAAGGCGCTGACATCGACTGGTCCGCACTCTTCGAGGGAACCGGCGCCCACCGCGTCGACCTGCCCACCTACCCCTTCCAACGGCAGCGGTACTGGCTCGACGCCGTGCCTGCCCTCTCCGACGCCGACGATCTCGGCCTGGCCCGGACCGACCACCCGCTGCTGGGCGCCGCCGTGCCGGTGGCCGACTCGGACACCGTGCTGCTCGCCTCGAGCCTGTCGGTGCGGACGCATCCCTGGCTGGCCGACCACGCCGTGGCCGGTTCCGTCGTGGTACCCGGTACGGTCCTCGTGGAACTCGCCCTCCAGGCGGGAGAGCGCGTGGGCGCCGGGCAGCTGGCCGAACTGGCCCTGCGTACTCCGATCGTGCTGCCCGAGCACGGAGCCGTACAGCTCCAGATCGCCGTCGGTGCCGCCGGTGCCGAAGACGCGCCGGACGGTGGCCGCACGCTCCACGTCCACGCCCGCCCGCAGGAGGCCGGACCCGACGAGCCCTGGACGCTGCACGCCACGGGCGCCCTCGACACCGCCGAACCGCCCGCACCCGACTGGGACCTGAGGGCCTGGCCACCCGCAGGTGCCGAGCCAGTGGAGTTCGGCGACCTGTACGACCGGCTCACAGCGGCCGGCCTCGGCTACGGTCCCGCCTTCCGCGGCCTGCGACACATCTGGCAGCACGAGGGTCACCTGTACGCGGAGGCCGAACTCCCCGAGCCGGTTGCCAGTGCCGCCGCGTCCTACGGTCTGCACCCCGCCCTGCTGGACACCGTCCTGCACAGCCTCGGCCTGCACGAGGAGACCACCGACGGCTCGCTGCCCTTCCTGTGGTCCGGCGTCCGTCTGACCGCCGTGGGAGCGGGCTCCGTCCGGGTCCGGCTCACCCCGCGCGGCGCCGGGGACATCGCCCTGCGCGTCGCGGACGCGGCGGGCGAACCGGTCGCCGAGATCGACTCGCTCGTCCTGCGCACCCTGTCCCCGGAACGTCTCACGGCCACCGGGCCCGACGACCTGTACCGGCTGCACTGGACCCCGGCCCCCGAGGCGGAGGCCGTACCGCACGGGACCGTGTGGACGGCCGTCCACACCGCCCCGGCCGGTGTCCCCGCCACCGTGCACCCCGACCTCGACGCGGTGGCCGCGGCGGGCGACGTACCCGGCACGGTGCTGCTGCCGGTCACCCCGGCCGACGGAGGGGACGCGGCCGCGACCGTGGCGGGCGTGCTCACCCGGCTCCAGGCGTGGCTGGCCGACGACCGGTTCGCCGCGTCCCGCCTCGTCGTGCTGACCTCCTCGGCCGTCCGGGTCGAGACCGCCGGGGACGGCGCGCCGGACGTCGCCGCGGCCGGCGTGTGGGGTCTGGTGCGCAGCGCGATCAGCGAGAACCCCGGCCGGTTCGCCCTCGCCGACACCGACGACGACCCCGCCTCCCTGCACGCGCTCGCCGCCGCCCTGCGCGCCACCGACGAGCCGCAGTTCGCGGTGCGTGCGGGCCGGTTGTGGCTGCCGCGTCTCGCTCGCATGTCCGGTGACGGCGTGCTCATCCCGCCCGCCGTCGCCGGTGACGCGTGGCGCCTGGACATCGTCGACCAGGGCCGCCTCGACGGCGTCGCCCTCGTTCCCGAGGAACAGCGCCCGCTCGGCCCCGGCGAGGTCCGCGTCGCCGTGCGAGCCGCCGGAGTCAACTTCCGGGACGTGCTCAACGTCCTCGGCATGTACCCCGGAGACGCCGGCCGGATGGGCCTGGAAGGCGCGGGCGTCATCGTGGAGACCGGCCCCGGCGCGGACCGGTGGACCGCCGGGGACCGGGTGATGGGCATGCTGGACGCGGCCTTCGGACCCACCGCCGTGGCCGACGCCCGACAGCTCGCGCCGATCCCGAAGGGCTGGACGTACGAACAGGCCGCCTCGGTGCCGATCGTGTTCCTCACCGCCTACTACGCCCTGGTGGACCTCGCCGGGCTCAAGGCGGGCGAGTCCGTGCTGATCCACGCCGCGGCCGGCGGCGTCGGCTCGGCCGCGGTACAACTCGCCCGGCACCTGGGTGCCGAGGTGTACGCGACGGCGAGCGAGAGCAAGTGGCCCGCCGTGCGGGCGCTCGGCGTCCCCGCCGACCACATCGCCTCGTCCCGCACCACGGAGTTCGAGCGACGCTTCCAGGCGGCCGGCGTCGACGTCGTCCTCGACTCCCTCGCCGGGGAGTTCGTGGACGCCTCGCTGCGGCTGTTGCGGCCGGGCGGACGGTTCGTCGAGATGGGCAAGACCGACATCCGCGACGCCGACGACGTCGCGGCACACCACGGGGTGTCGTACCGTGCCTTCGACCTCGTCGAGGCCGGCCCCGACCGGATCGGCGAGATGCTCGAGGCCCTGCTGGACCTGTTCGAGCAGGGCGTGCTGCGGCCCGTCCCCGTGACCGCGTTCGACATCGCCCGCGCGCCCGGGGCGCTGCGGCTGCTCCAGCAGGCCAAGCACGTCGGCAAGGTCGTCCTGACCGTGCCCTCGCCCTGGTCCCGGCCGGGTACCGTGCTGATCACCGGCGGCACCGGCGGCCTCGGCGCGCTGCTCGCCCGGCACCTCGTCGAACGGCACGGCGTCCGCGACCTGCTGCTGCTGTCCCGCCGGGGGCCCGAGGCCCCCGGCGCCGAGGAACTGGTCCGCGACCTCGTCGCGTCGGGAGCCCGCGCCGACATCGTCGCCTGCGACGTGACCGACCGGGACCAGCTCGCCACCGCCATCGAGGGCGTCCCGCTGAGCGCTGTGGTGCACACGGCGGGTGTCCTCGACGACGGCATCCTCACCGGCCTCACCGGCGACCGCCTGGCCCGCGTCCTGGCCGCCAAGACCGACGCGGCCCGGTACCTGCACGAGCTGACCGCCGGGCACACCCTGGACGCCTTCGTGCTGTACTCGTCCGTCGCCGGAGTCATCGGCTCCGCCGGCCAGGCCGCCTACGCCGCGGCCAACGCCACCCTGGACGCACTCGCCGTCGCCCGCCGCGCCCAGGGGTTGCCCGCCGTGTCCCTCGCCTGGGGCATATGGGAGACCGAGGCCGGCATGGGCGGCACCCTGTCGCGGGCCGAACTCTCCCGCATGCGCCGCCAGGGCTTCCCCGCCCTGCCCGGCGACGAGGCCCTGGCCCTGTTCGACGCCGCCCTGCGCGTCAACGAGCCCGTCGCGGTGCCCGTCGCACTGCGTCCGTCCGCCCTCGCCGAACACGCCGACGGCCTGGCCGGCGTGCTGCGCGACCTCGTCCCCGCCGCCCGCAGGCGCCGGGCCGCCGCACGGGACGCGTCCGGCGGAGCCGAGAACCTCGCGGAGCGGCTCGCCGCCCTGACCGACCCCGAGCAGGACCAGCTCCTGCTGGATCTGGTCCGCACCCAGGTGGCCGCCGTACTCGGCCACTCCTCGGCCACCGCCGTCGACGCAACCCGCGCCTTCAAGGACCTCGGCTTCGACTCGCTCACGGCCGTCGACCTGCGCAACCGGATCGCCGCCGCCACCGCGCTGACCCTCCCGGCCACGCTGGTCTTCGACCATCCCACGGCCGAGGACCTGGTGCGGCTGCTGCGCGAACGGCTCCTCGCGGACACCGCCGCGACCGCACCTGCCGCCCCCGCCGACGACGGCATCGACCCGCAGGTACGGGAGCTCCTGACCGTGATCCCGGCGGCCCGGCTCCACGAGTCCGGCGTGCTCGACATGCTGCGCCGGCTCGCCGACCGCCCCACCACCGGCCCCGACGACCCGCAGCCCGATCCCGCCGAACAGCACCGACACCCCGAATCCCTGGACGCGATGGGCGCCGACAGCCTCGTCCAGTTGGCCCTGAAGCGCGTGCAGCGGCCGGCGTGACCGCCTGTGCCGGCCGGTCCCGCACCGGCCGGCACACCGAGGACCGCCCAGCTCGCTCACCGCGACCGTGGAGAAGGACATGACTGCATCCTCCGAAGAGCTCGTCGAAGCCCTGCGGGAGTCCCTGAAGGAGAACGACCGGCTCTGGCAGCGCTACCAGGACCTCGTCACGGCGTCCCGGGAACCCGTCGCCATCGTCGGCATGGGCTGCCGCTTCCCCGGCGGCGCCACCACCCCCGAGGCCCTGTGGGAGCTCGTCGCCGGCGAACGGGACGGCATCACGCCCGTCCCCGAGGACCGTGGATGGGACCTGAGCGCCCTCGGCGACACCACCGTCGCCGGCGGATTCCTCCACGACGCGCCCCTGTTCGACCCGGACCTGTTCGGGATCAGCCCTCGCGAGGCCCTCGCCATGGACCCGCAGCAGCGGCTGCTGCTGGAGACGTCCTGGGAAGCCCTGGAGCGGACGGGCATCGACCCCTCCTCGCTGCGCGGCTCCCGCACTGGCGTGTTCACCGGAGTCTCCGGCAACGGCTACGGCGGCCACCTCCACGAAGCCACCCCCCAGACCGAGGGCTACCTGCTCACCGGCAGCATCCCCAGCGTCGCCTCCGGCCGCGTCGCCTACACCCTCGGCCTCGAAGGCCCCGCCGTCACCGTCGACACCGCCTGCTCCTCCGCGCTCGTCGCCCTGCACCTCGCTTGCCAGGCGCTGCGCTCCGGCGAGTGCGACACGGCCCTCGCGGGCGGCGCCACCGTCATGGCCAACCCGGGCATGTTCCTGGAGTTCGCCCGGCAGGGCGGGCTGGCCGGTGACGGCCGCTGCAAGTCGTTCGCCGACGACGCCGACGGTACCGGCTGGTCCGAGGGCGCGGGCGTCCTCGTCCTCGAACGCCTCTCCGACGCCCAGCGACTCGGCCACCCGATCCTCGCCGTCATCCGCGGCAGCGCCGTCAACCAGGACGGCGCCTCCAACGGCCTCACCGCGCCCAACGGCCCCTCCCAGCAGCGCGTCATCCGCCAGGCCCTCGACGCCGCCGCCCTCACCACCGCCGATGTCGACGCCGTCGAGGCGCACGGCACCGGCACCCGGCTCGGCGACCCCATCGAGGCCCAGGCCCTCATGGCCACGTACGGGCAGGACCGCACCGAACCCCTGTGGCTCGGCTCCGTGAAGTCCAACATCGGCCACGCCCAGTGCGCCGCGGGCGTCGCCGGCGTCATCAAGACCGTGATGGCGCTGCGGGCCGAACTCCTACCCCGCTCCCTGCACTCCGAGACGCGCTCCACCCGGGTCGACTGGACCGAGGGCAACGTCGGCCTGCTCACCGAGGCCCGCCCCTGGCCACGCGGCGAGCGCCCCCGCCGGGCCGGTGTCTCCGCCTTCGCCATCAGCGGCACCAACGCCCACGTCATCGTCGAGGAGGCCCCGGCCGTCCACGATCCGGAGCAGCGCACGGTGACCGCCCCGCCGGTCGTGCCCTGGGTGCTGTCGGCCCGCGGCCCGGGTGCCCTGACCGCCCAGGCCGCCCGCCTCGCCGGCCAGGACGCCGAGCCCACCGACATCGGCCTGTCCCTCGTCACCGGCCGCGCCCGCCTCGACCACCGCGCCGTCGTCCTCGGGACCGACCCCGGCACGCTGCGCGACCGTACCGCCGCCCTCGCCGACGGCACCCCGGCCCCCGGTACCGTCACGGGGACGGTCATCGACGGTCGTACGGCGTGGATGTTCACCGGCCAGGGCAGCCAACGCCCCGGCATGGGACGCGAGTTGTACGACACGCACCCGGTGTTCGCCGCGGTCCTGGACGTCGTGTGCGAAACCCTCGACACCGCCCTCGCCGGCGCCCCCGGATTCGAACTCCCCGTCCGTGACGTCATGTTCGCCGCGGAGGGCACCCCCGAGGCGGCCCTCCTCGACCGCACCGGCTACGCCCAGAGCGCCCTGTTCGCCCTGCAGACCGCCACCGCCGAACTGCTCCGGTCCTGGGACACGCGGCCCGACGTCGTCCTCGGCCACTCCATCGGCGAGTACGCCGCCGCCTACGTCGCCGGTGTGTTCGACCTCGCCGACGCCGGGCGCCTGGTCGCCGCCCGCGCCCGTGTCATGCAGGCGCTGCCCGAAGGCGGCGCCATGGCCGCAGTGGAGGCCGGCGAGTCCGAGGTCATGGAGCTGCTCGACACCCCCGAGGTCACGATCGCCGCCGTCAACGGACCCCGGGCGGTCGTCGTCTCGGGGACCGAGGACGCCGTCGAACGCGTCATGGCGGCCGCCCGGGACCGGGGCCGGCGCGTCACCCGGCTGCGTGTCTCGCACGCCTTCCACTCGCCCCACATGGCCCCGGCCCTGGCCGGGTTCACCCGCGTCGCCGAGGGCATCGCCTTCCGTCCGCCGACCCTCGCCGCCGTCAGCACCGTCACCGGAGCCCCCGTCACCGCGTCCGACTGGGCCACTCCCGCCTACTGGGCCGACCAGATCGTCCGCCCCGTCCGCTTCCACGACGCCCTCACCACCGCCACCGGCCGCCAGTCCGCGAGCCGTCTGCTGGAGATCGGCCCGGATCCCGTTCTCACCGGTCTCGCCCACACGGCCGGTGACACACCCGCGGCGTCCGTCCTGCGCAAGGGCACGCCCGAGCCCGAGTCGCTGCTCACCGCCCTCGCCGAGATGTACGTACACGGTGCGACGGTCGGCTGGCCCGCCCTGTTCGACGGCACCGGCGCACGTCGCGTCGACCTGCCCACCTATGCCTTCCACCACCGGCGGTTCTGGCTACGGCCCACCCGCACCGTCACCGACGTCGGCCGCCTCGGCCTCGGCAACGTCGGACACCCGCTCCTCGGCGCCACCCTGCGCCCCGCCGGCACCGACACCGTCCTCCTCACCGCCGCCCTGTCGGCCGACGCCCACCCATGGCTCGCCGACCACAAGGTCGCCGGCCGGGTCGTCGTCCCCGGCACCGCCCTCGTCGAACTCGCGGTGCAGGCCGGCGACCAGGCCGGCTGCGGCACCCTCACCGAACTCGCCCTGCACACCCCCCTCGTGCTGCCCGAACACGGCACGGCGCACCTCCAGATCGCGGTCGAACCCGCCGCGGACGACGGCACCCGTGACGTTCGCGTCCACGGTCGCCCCGACGGCGCACCCACCGAGGCGCCATGGACGCTGCACGCCGCCGGCACCCTCGCTCCCGCAGGTCCGTCCCCTTCCCGGGACCTGCGGGCCTGGCCCCCGGCCGGAGCCCAGCCCCTACCGCTCGACGGCCTGTACGACCGGCTCGCCCGGTCCGGCCTCGACTACGGCCCCGCCTTCCGCGGTCTGCGCGCGGCATGGCGGGACGGCGACGACCTGCTCGTCGAGGCCGCCCTGCCGGACGGCACCGGCGACGCCACGGCCTTCGGCCTGCACCCCGCCCTCCTCGACGCGGCCCTCCACGCCCTCGCTCTGCCGCAGGACACCCCCGACCAGGCCCGGCTGCCGTTCCTGTGGAGCGGCGTACGCCTGCACGCCGCCGGCGCCGCCACCCTCCGTGTCCGGCTCACACGGCACACCGACGACACCCTCAGCCTGTACGCGGCGGACGAGACCGGCGCACCCGTCGCCGACGTCGAGGGCCTCGTCCTGCGCCCCCTGTCCGCCCTGGGCGACAGTCCCCGCGCCGGCGCCGGGGGCGGCCTCTTCCGGCTGGAGTGGACGCCGGTCACCCTCCCGTCGCCCCGTACCGGCGACGACACCGAACACGCGCCGGTCGTACTGACCGACGAGCCGTCCCCGTGGACCGCCGCCGATCCCTCGGTTGTCCACGGCACTACCCTCGACGCTCTTGCGGCCACGGCCCCGGGGACCGTCCTGCTCCCCGTCGGCGCGGGCGGACCCGGCATGGCTGCCGACGTCCTGGCCGCCGTGCACCGCTGGCTCGCCGATGACCGCTTCGCGCGTGCCCGGCTGGTGCCGGTGACCACCTGTGCGGTGGGCGACGATGCCATCGATCCCGTGGGCGCGGCTGTTTGGGGCCTGCTGCGCACCGCCGCCAATGAACACCCCGGCCGTTTCGCGGTCGCTGACACCGATGGCTCTCCCGAGGCCCTGCGCACTCTCCGCGCCGCCCTGACCGCGCCGACCGTCCTCGACGCCGGCCAACTGGTCGTGCGCGGCGAGCAGGTCCGCGTACCGCGCGTCACCCGTGCCGCCGAACCGCCGCTCACCGAACGCACTCCCTGGCCGGAGACCGGGACCGTCCTGATCACCGGCGGCACCGGCGGCCTGGGCGCGCTCGTCGCCCGGCATCTGGTCACCACGTACGGCGTGCGCGACCTGCTGCTCATGTCCCGTCGCGGCCCCGAAGCACCGGGAGCCGACGCCCTCGTCACCGACCTCACCGACGCCGGTGCCCGCGCCAGGGTCGTCGCCTGCGACGCCGCCGACCGGACCGCTCTGGCCGCCGCCCTGGACGGTGTACGGCTCAGCGGCGTGATCCACGCCGCCGGAGTGCTCGACGACGGACTCCTCGCCGATCTCACTCCGGACCGTCTCACCCGTGTCCTTGACGCGAAGGCGACCGCGGCGCTCCATCTGCACGAGTTGACGGCAGGGCAGGATCTGCATGCCTTCGTGCTGTTCTCCTCCGTCGCCGGCGTCTTCGGCAACCCCGGCCAGGCCGCTTATGCGGCGGCCAACACGGTGCTGGACTCACTTGCCGCGGCCCGCCGCGCCCAGGGTCTGCCCGCGCTGTCGCTGGCGTGGGGCATGTGGGAGGCGGCCGAGGGCATGGGCGGCCGCGTCGCCGAGGCGGACGTGGCGCGCCTGAGTCGCCAGGGCTTTCCGCCGCTGCCCACCGACGAGGCTCTGGCTCTCTTCGACGCCGCGCTGGGCTCCGGGGAGCCTCTCGCGCTGCCTTTCGCGCTGGACACCGAGGCCCTTGCCGCGCACCGCGACACCGCTCCGGCCGTTCTGCGCGGTCTGCTGCCCGCCGCCCGGCGCCAGGCCGCGACCGGGTCCGACAGCGGCAATGTCCTGGCTCGTCGCCTGCTCGCCGTGTCCGGCGATGAGCAGCACCGGCTCCTGCTCGATCTGGTGCGCAGCGCTGTCGCCGGTGTCCTCGGCCACACCGGGACAGCGGCGGTGGAACCGGGCCGGGCATTTGAGGATCTAGGCCTCGACTCCCTGACCGCCGTTGATCTGCGCAACCGCCTCAAGACGGTCACCGGTCTCCAACTCCCTGCCACCCTGGTGTTCGACCATCCCAGCCCTCTTGCCCTCACTGACTATCTCCGGACGGAACTTCTCGGCGCGGTGGATCTTCCGGCGGTACCCGCGCGGGTTGCGGCCGGTGCGGACGAGGCGGTTGCGATCGTGGGGATGGGGTGCCGGTTCCCGGGCGGTGTGGATTCGCCGGGGGCGTTGTGGGACTTGGTGGCGTCCGGCGGTGACGGTGTGTCGGGTTTTCCGGTGGATCGTGGC
>NZ_VJZC01000133.1 GCF_009377185.1 Streptomyces spongiae | reverse complement strand
GGGGGGTCGCGTTCAAGGGGTCCTCGTGAGGTTGGTGCCGATGCCTGCGCGGGTCGACGCCACCGCCCGCACCGCGTCCGTGAGGCGGTCGAGTACGGCATCGGCCTGTTCGTCGGTGAGGGTCAGGGGTGGGAGGAGGCGTACGACGGCGGCGTGGCGACCGCCCAGGTCCACGATCAGTCCTCGTCGCAGGCACTCACGCTGGACCGCCGAGGCCAGTTCGGGCGCGGCGGGCCGGGCGCGGGGGACGCCCTCGGTGCGTTCCGGTGTGCCCTCCGGGTCCACCAGTTCGACGCCGATCATCAGGCCCCGGCCACGTACGTCTCCGACGCAGTCGAACTGGTCCGTCAGGGAGCGGAGTTGGGTGAGCATACGAGCGCCCAGGGTCTCGGCGTGTTCGGCGAGGCGGTTCTCGCGGACGTGCGCGAGGGTGGCCGTGCCTGCGGCCATGGCGAGTTGGTTGCCGCGGAAGATGCCCGCGTGGTCGCCGGGCCGCCAGGCGTCGAGGTCGTCGCGGTGGACCACGACGGCCAGCGGGAGGCTGCCGCCGATGGCCTTGGACAGGACCATCACGTCCGGCACGACGCCACTGTGCTCCACCGCCCAGAAACGGCCCGTGCGGCCCACGCCTGTCTGGACCTCGTCGGCGATCAGCGGGACGGAGCGGGCGGCCGTGATCTCGCGCATGCGGCGCATCCAGCTGTCCGGGGCGGGAATCACACCGCCCTCGCCCTGGACCGGTTCGACGATCATCCCGGCGGGCCGGGGCACACCGGACCCGGTGTCGTCGAGGGCGGACTCGGTCCAACGGGCGGCGAGTTCGGCACCACGCTCGCCGCCGACGCCGAACGGGCAGCGGTAGTCCTGGGGGTACGGCAGGCGCATGCCCCGTACGTCGGCCGCTCCCCCGGACGCTTCGAGCGCCCCCATGGTCGTTCCGTGGTGGGCGCCGGTGAAGGCCACCACGCCGGTACGGCCGGTCGCGGCACGCACCAGTGCGACGGCCGTCTCGATCGCGTCCGTGCCGGTCGGCCCGCAGAACCGCACGCGCGCGCGATCGGCGAGCCCGGACGGCAGGGTGCGGAACAGCTCGGTGGTGAAGGCGTCCTTGACGGGGGTGGCCAGGTCGTGGACGTGCAGCGGGGCTCCGGAGTCGAGCACCTTGCGGATCGCCTCCAGCACGACCGGGTGGTTGTGGCCGAGGGCGAGGGTTCCCGCTCCGGAGAGGCAGTCGAGGTAGCGGCGCCCGTCGGCGCCCTCGATCGTCAGTCCGCGGGCCCGTACGGGGACGATCGGCAGGGCGCGCGCATAGGTGCGCGCCGCGGACTCGCGCGCCGACTGCCGCCGCAGGATCCCCTCGTGCGTCGCGCGCGCCCCCTCGGCCGCGCGCCCCTCAGACTCGGTCACAGCCACGACGGTTCCTCCGCTCCCCAGAGGCGAGTTGGCCGAGGGCTCCGGAAACGCAGGCCCCCGCACGTACCAACGACGCGGCCTTCGTGGGGAAGCGGGTGCGGCCCCGATCGGGCCCATGTGGGTGCGAGTCGTCGCGTTCGGGGCCTCGAAGATCCACACCGTGACGGAACCGTTGCGGGCCCGTCGGATGTCCCCCACAGCGACCGCATAGTGTGTGGTGCCGTTCAGAGACACCGCGACGATCGCGGCCGGTCGGCGCCGGCGGTTCCGTACCGAGAGGGCGCACATCGGCGGATCCGCACCAAGCTGCCGGGTGATGGCGTACGAAGAGAAGGAAGTACGCGAACGTACGCGAACGTTCCGGCGGCACTGAGTTGCCTACGCCCCAGGGGGAGTTCAAGCCATGCGACCCATACGCCCGTTCCTCGCCGCTCGCCGAGTCAGGGGTGGGCACCGCAGAACCTCCCCCACGTTGGCCGCGGTCGGTCTCGCCACGGTTCTCGCGCTGACCGTCACCGCCTGCGGCCCCGGCGACGACGGGGCGAACGCCCAGGCGTCCGCCTCCCAGGGCTCCTCGGACGGCGGCGGAAAGATCAGGATCCCGGACGACATCAGGGACAAGCTCAAAGAGCACGGGATCGACATCGACAAGTGGAAGAACGGCGCCTGGAAGAACTGGGACAGGGACGACTGGCTGCGCGAGGCCGAGGACTTCGTCAACCCGATCATCAAGGACCTCTGGGACCCGGACCGGATGCGGGAGGCCCAGGAGCCGGAGAAGGAGGTCGACGAGAACGACCTCTCCGGTGACCAGGGCGTCACCGACCCGACACCGGCGGCCGTGAAGGCGCGGGCCGTGCCGACGGGCTACCACGACAACGTGCCCGAGGCCGGCAAGGTGTTCTTCGACGGGCCCGAGGGCACGATGGTCTGCTCGGCGACGGTCGTCGAGGACCCGGCCAATCCCGGCAAGTCGAACCTCGTGTGGACCGCGGGGCACTGCGTGCACGCCGGCAAGTCCGGGGGCTGGTTCCGCAACATCGCCTTCGTGCCGTCGTACAACGACAGTGGGATGACGGCGACGGAGCTGGCGACCGCCACCAAGGAGGAGGTCGCTCCGTACGGCGTCTGGTGGGGCGACGGGGCGCGGACCTCGGACCAGTGGATCGCGCAGGGCGGCAAGACGGGCGGTGACGGCGCGCCGTACGACTTCGCGGTCATCCATGTGACGCCGGAGGACGGTGGCGACGGCAAGTCACTTGAGGAGACGGTCGGTTCGGCGCTTCCGGTGGACTTCGACGCGCCTGCGGTGCCGCAGGTGAAGAGCATCACGGCTACGGGTTATCCGGCGGCCGCGCCGTTCGACGGCGAGACGATGTACCAGTGCGCGGACGAACCGGGGCGGCTGTCGCTCCAGAAGTCCGACCCGACGATGTACCGCATCGGCTGCACGATGACCGGTGGTTCGTCCGGTGGTGGCTGGGTGGCGACGGGCTCGGACGGCAAGCCCGCGCTCGTGTCCAACACCTCGATCGGGCCGGTGAGTGCGGGGTGGTTGGCGGGGCCGCGGTTGGGTGAGGTGGCCGAGGGTGTGTATGACGAGGTGAGCCGGGAGTTTGCCGGGCAGTGAGGGATCGGTGGTCACCGACCGCCGCAGCTGAGGCCCGTGTGGTCGGGGGCGAGGAAATATCGTCCGCCGTCGGCCGTACGCGCGGGTGCGTGACACCGATGAAGGCCCGCCCCCTCACTCAGGGGGCGGGCCTTCGTCCGTTGTGCGTACCGCTCGTCAGGCCAGCGGCGCCGGCGCGTACGGCGCCAGCTCCGCCGCCAGTTCCTCGTGGACCCGCGCCTTGAGCAGGGTGCCCTCCGGGGTGTGTTCCTCGGAGATCACCTCGCCCTCGGTGTGGGCGCGGGCGATCAGCTTGCCCAGCGTGTACGGCACGAGCGCCTCGATCTCGACCGAGGGGCGGGGCAGCTCGTTGTCGATGAGCGCGAGCAGTTCCTCGATGCCCTGGCCGCTGCGGGCCGAGACGGCGATGGCGCGCTTCTCGATCCGCATCAGCCGCTGGAGCGTCAGCGGGTCGGCCGCGTCCGCCTTGTTGATCACGACGATCTCGGGCACGTCGGTGGCGCCGACGTCCCTGATCACCTCGCGCACGGCGGCCAGCTGCTCCTCCGGCATCGGGTGCGATCCGTCCACGACGTGCAGGATCAGGTCGGAGTCGCCGACCTCCTCCATCGTGGAGCGGAACGCCTCGACCAGGTGGTGCGGAAGGTGGCGCACAAAGCCGACGGTGTCCGCCAGCGTGTACAGCCGCCCGCCCGGGGTCTCGGCCCGGCGCACGGTCGGGTCGAGGGTCGCGAACAGGGCGTTCTCCACGAGGACACCCGCACCCGTGAGGCGGTTGAGCAGTGAGGACTTGCCCGCGTTGGTGTATCCGGCGATGGCGACCGACGGCACCTTGTGGCGCTTGCGCGTCTGGCGCTGGATCTCGCGGCCGGTCTTCATCTCCGCGATCTCCCGGCGCATCTTCGCCATCTTCTCGCGGATCCGGCGCCGGTCCGTCTCGATCTTGGTCTCACCGGGACCACGGGTGGCGAGGCCGCCGCCCTTGCCGCCGCCCATCTGCCGGGACAGCGACTGACCCCAGCCTCGCAGCCTCGGCAGCATGTACTGCATCTGCGCGAGCGCGACCTGCGCCTTGCCCTCTCGGGACTTGGCGTGCTGGGCGAAGATGTCGAGGATCAGGGCCGTACGGTCGATGACCTTGACCTTGACGACGTCTTCGAGGTGGATGAGCTGGCCGGGGCTGAGCTCACCGTCGCAGATGACGGTGTCGGCGCCGGTCTCCAGGACGACGTCCCGCAGCTCGTCGGCCTTGCCGGAGCCGATGTACGTGGCCGCGTCCGGCTTGTCGCGGCGCTGGATCACGCCGTCGAGCACCAGGGCACCCGCGGTCTCCGCGAGGGCGGCCAGCTCGGCCAGTGAGTTCTCCGCGTCCCGCGCCGTTCCCGAGGTCCAGACACCGACGAGGACGACCCGCTCCAGGCGGAGCTGCCGGTACTCGACCTCGGTGACGTCCTCGAGCTCGGTGGAGAGGCCCGCGACGCGGCGCAGGGCCGCACGGTCGGAGCGGTCGAACTGATCGCCGTCCCGCTCTCCGTCGATCTCGTGGCTCCAGGCGACGTCCTCTTCCATCAGGGCATCGGCCCGAAGACCTTCGGTGTGGTTCTGCGCGAGGGCGCGCTGCGCGGCCTGGGAAGGGGAAGAAGAGGAGGTCATTGGATCCTTACGTCGATGGGAAACGGATGCGGCGAGGGTTTTTCGCCACGGACGGCCTTCGTCGCCGTCGGCCGTCGTCGCCGACTGCGTTCCGTCACTGTGGACAACGTCCGAGTACCCCCGGAGATTCCCGGGGCCCTCCCCGAAGGGCCGGGCCGCGCCGCTGACGGAGAAGATGGTCGCACGACACGACTCGTCGCGTCACCGTGTTATTCCCGTTTCGCGGCCCGATACCCTCCGAGCTCCTCACCTGGTCATTTCCGTGCGGGCTCCGAGGTCCAGTCCGGGTGGCCCGGCATCGGCGGGGTCTTCTCCCCGTAGAGCCATGCGTGGAAGAACCCGCTCAGATCGCGCCCGGCGACGCGGGACGCGAGGTCCTGGAAGTCGTCCGTGCCGGCGACCCCGTCGCGGTGGACGCTCACCCAGGAGCGTTCCAGGCGGTCGAAGGCGGGGCTGCCGATCTCCTGGCGCAGGGCGTAGAGGAAGAGCGCGGACCCGTCGTAGACGACGGGGCGGAAGATGCTGGTCTTCTGGCCGGGCCCGGGTGCCTTGGGTTCCGCCGGGGGGCCACCGGCGGCCCGCCAGCGGTCGGAGGAGCCGTAGGCGGCCTTCATACGGGTCTGCAGGGACCTGCCCGCCTTCTCCTGCGCGTACAGGGCCTCGTACCAGGTGGCGTGTCCTTCGCTGAGCCACAGGTCGGACCAGGTGCGCGGGCTGACGCTGTTGCCGAACCACTGGTGGGCCAGCTCGTGCACCATGATCGACTCGACGTACCACTTCGGGTACTCGGACCGGGTGAAGAGCTCTCTCTCGAAGAGGGAGAGGGTCTGTGTCTCCAGTTCGAAGCCGGTCCGCGCGTCGGCGATCAGCAGGCCGTACGTCTCGAAGGGGTACGCACCGACCTTCCCTTCCATCCAGCGGATCTGGGCGGGGGTCTTCCTGAGCCACGGGCCGAGCGTCCCGCGGTCTTTCGCGGGGATCACGTCCCGGACGGGCAGGCCGTGCGGGCCCTTGCGGCGCAGGACCGTGGAGCGGCCGATGGAGACCTGGGTGAGCTCGGTCGCCATGGGGTGCGCGGTGCGGTACGTCCACGTGGTGGCCCTGGGGGTGCGGCGCACGCCCGTCGGCAGACCGCCCGCCACGGCGGTGTGGCCCCGGGGCGCGGTGACCCGGATGGTGAACAGGGCCTTGTCGGAGGGGTGGTCGTTGCACGGGAACACCAGGTGGGCGGCGTCGGCCTGGTTGGCCATGGCGAGGCCGTCCGCGGTGCGTACCCAGCCGCCCTCCTTGCCGTCGGCGTACATGGGGTCGCTGGTGTGGCGCACGGTGATCCGCAGCGGGCCGCCTTCCCGGAGCCGCGCCCTTGGGGTGAGGACCAGGTCCTCACCCGCGCTGGTGAATTCGGCGGGTGCGCCGTTGACCTCCACGGACCGTACCGTCCCGTGCGCGAAGTCGAGGTTGACGCGCTCCAGGGGTGCGGTGGTCCGGGCGTCGATCGTGGTGACGGCTGTGAGCGGTTCGCTGTTGGTGCCGGAGTAGGTGAAGGCGAGGTCGTACGACCGGACGTCGTACCCCGGGTTGCCGAGGTGGGGGAAGAGGCGGTCGCCCACGCCGAGGGGCACGGCCGGCGAGGGGACACCCGCGGCGATCAGGCAGACGGAGACGGCGGAGGTGAGCAGCGCCGCCCTGACGCGACGGGCTCCGGAACGGGGGGTGAGCAGCATGAACCACCGCTACCAGCGCTCCTGCCGCCCCACGGCGGCGACGCGCGGCGGGCCCACCCGAACGGCGGGCCCCTCTTGGCTGCCGTTACCGCGTGGCCGGAGCCTGGTGCTGGGTGCGGCCCACGTCGTAGACGCCCGCCACGTTCCGCATCGCGCGCATCAGGGCGGGGAGGTGGGCGGCGTCCGGGAGTTGGAGGGTGTAGGTGTGGCGGACGCGCTGCTGGGTCGGGGGTTCGACGGTGGCGGAGACGATCGCGACGCCCTCCAGGGCGATGGCCTCGGTGAGGTCGGCCAGGAGGTGGGGCCGCTGGAAGGACTCGGCGACCAGCGTGACCCGGCACTCGGTGGTGTCGCCCCAGCGCACACCGACCTCCGCACGCCCCACGCTCTTCATCCGCTCCGCTCCGGAACACTCCACGCGGTGGACGGTGACCACTCCCCCGCGTACGGCGAAGCCGGTGACCTCGTCGGGCGGTACGGGCGTACAGCAGCCCGCGAGCCGTACGCTCGCGCCGGGCTGGTCCACGGCGACGCTGGAGGAGGCGGGGCGGGCGGTGTGGGCGTCGGAGTCGGGACGCGTGGCGGCCGCCTCGGGGGCGAAGTCCTCGGTGGACATCTCGGTGGACATTCTGAAGGCGGCTCCGGCGAGCGCCGACGCTCCGGTGCCGTCCGACTCGTCACCGGGCGACGGATGGGCCGTCAGCCAGCGCTGGATGGCGATGCGCGCCGCGGGGGTGTGGGCGTGCTCCAGCCATTCCCGGGAGGGCTCGGAGGCCGGGTCCTGACCCATGAGGAGCTGGACCGTGTCGCCGTCCTTCAGGACCGTACTCAGCGTCGCCAGACGGCCGTTGACGCGGGCGCCGATGCAGGCGTGCGCGTCCTCGCCGTACTGGGCGTACGCGGCGTCCACACAACTCGCGCCCTCGGGGAGCCCCAACGTGCCCCCGTCGGGCCGGAAGACGGTGATCTCGCGGTCCTGCGCGAGGTCCTCGCGCAGGGTGGACCAGAAGATGTCGGTGTCCGGGGCCGCTTCCTGCCAGTCGAGGAGCCGGGACAGCCAGCCGGGGCGCGTGGGGTCGGCACGCTCGCCGTCACCGCCGGCCCGCTCGGCGACGGTCTGCTCGCCGCCCCCCTGCTCCCCCTGCTCCTCCGGAGGAGAGGCGTAGGGGTTGCCGAGCGCGATGACGCCGGCCTCGGCGACCTTGTGCATCTGGTGCGTGCGGATGAGGACTTCGGCGACCTCGCCGTCCACGCGCGCGACAGCCGTGTGCAGCGACTGGTAGAGGTTGAACTTCGGTACGGCGATGAAGTCCTTGAACTCCGAGACGACGGGCGTGAGGCAGGTGTGCAGCTCACCGAGGACCGCGTAGCAGTCGGCGTCCTCGTTGACGAGGACGAGGAGGCGCCCGAAGTCGGCGCGGCGCAGGGGCCCGCGCTTGCGCGAGACGCGGTGCACGGAGACGAAGTGCCGTGGGCGGATGACGACTTCGGCCTGGATACCGGCCTCGCGCAGCACTCCGCGCACCTCGTCGGCGATCTCGGCGAGGGGGTCGCCGCCGTGCGCCGCGTTGTCGACGATCAGCTCGCGGGTGTGCTGGTACTCCTCGGGGTGGAGGATCGCGAAGACCAGGTCCTCCAGTTCGGTCTTGAGCGCCTGGACGCCGAGCCGTTCGGCCAGCGGGATCAGCACGTCCTTGGTCACCTTGGCGATGCGCTCCTGTTTCTCGG
This sequence comes from Streptomyces spongiae, assembly GCF_009377185.1. Taxonomy (GTDB): domain Bacteria; phylum Actinomycetota; class Actinomycetes; order Streptomycetales; family Streptomycetaceae; genus Streptomyces; species Streptomyces spongiae. The sequence continues at coordinate 12,050 of NZ_VJZC01000133.1, read as the reverse complement.
GGCGCATCACGCCCAGGGTGCGCATGTTGTGCAGCCGGTCGGCGAGTTTGATCGACATCACGCGGACGTCGTTGCCGGTGGCGACGAGCATCTTGCGGAAGGTCTCGGGTTCGGCGGCGGCCCCGTAGTCGACCTTCTCCAGCTTCGTGACGCCGTCCACGAGGTAGCGGACCTCCGCGCCGAACTCCTTGCCGACCTGATCGAGCGTCACATCGGTGTCCTCGACGGTGTCGTGGAGCAGGGACGCCGTCAAGGTCGTGGTCTCGGCGCCGAGTTCGGCGAGGATCAGGGTCACGGCGAGCGGGTGCGTGATGTAGGGCTCGCCGCTCTTGCGCATCTGGCCGCGGTGCGAGGACTCGGCCAACACATAGGCCCGGCGCAGGGGTTCGAGGTCGGCGTCCGGGTGGTGGGCGCGGTGGGCCTCGACCATGTGGCTGATGGCGTCGGGCCGCCGGTCGCGGGTCGCGGGGCCGAGCAGCGCGGCGCGGCCGAGGCGGCGCAGGTCGATGCGGGGGCGGCCCTTCCTGCGGCTCGCCGGCGGCACCGCCTGCTCGTGCGTGCTGCCCCGCTCGTGCGAACCCGGGTGTGGGGAAGGGGGCGTCACAGGGGCGGGCGTGAGAGGGTTCGTGGCCTCCGCACTCATGGGCACCTCCGGCTGCGTTGACCGGCGGACGGATACCCGTTGGCTTGCGGCGGCTCAGGGTATGGCGTGGTTCCCCCGTCCGTGCCGGTGCTTGATGCTATCGAGCCCACCACCCGCGACTGACCGCCTCCCGCCGAGCGTGAAACGGATCACCCATTCGAGCGACCGTTCAGAGGTTTACGGTTTCCGGCCACCCATAGGGCAGTTGGCCATGGAATCGAACCTCTGAGCAGCACGAAAGGCATGGCATCGCAGCCGCGGGAGCCACGGACGCTGCGATACTCAGCCTGACCGCACGTCAACTCGCGGCGATTTCCAGCCAGTCGGCGTCGATCTCGCCCTCGGCGACGATCACCGCGGGGCCCGTCATCTCGACCTCGCCGTCCGGGCGTTCGGTGATGACGAGCGTTCCGCCGGGGACGTCAACGGTGTACGTCACCGGAGTCCCCGTCACGGCCGGGTCGGCACCGTCACGGCGAGCGGCCGCCACGGCGACGGCGCACGCGCCCGTACCGCACGAGCGGGTCTCGCCGGCGCCGCGCTCGTGCACGCGCATCGCGACGTGGGCCGGGCCGCGGTCGACGACGAACTCGACGTTGACCCCGTCGGGGTAGGCGGAGGCCGGGCGGAACGGCGGCGGGGCGTACAGGTCGCCGGCGTGTGCGAGGTCGTCGACGAAGGCCACGGCGTGCGGGTTGCCCATGTTCACGTTGCGCGCGGGCCAGCTGCGCTCCCCGACACTCACGGTGACGTCGGCCTCGGGGAGGCTCGCCCTGCCCATGCCGACCGTGACGTCTCCGTCCTTGTCGATGTGCACGGTCTTCACGCCTCCACGCGTGGCGACCGCGAGGTCCCCCTCGGTCACGTGTCCGGCGCGCTGGAGGTAGCGGGCGAAGACCCGTACGCCGTTGCCGCACATCTCGGCGATCGAGCCGTCGCCGTTGCGGTAGTCCATGAACCACTCCGCCTCGGCCGCCATCGCCTTCGCCTCGGGGTGGGCGGCGGACCGCACGACGTGCAGGAGGCCGTCCCCGCCCAGGCCCGCGCGCCGGTCGCACAGGGCGGCCACGGCGGCCGGGGGCAGGGCGATGGTGTTGTCCGGGTCCGGGATGATCACGAAGTCGTTCTCGGTCCCGTGGCCCTTGAGGAAGGCGATCCGCGTGCGCATGCCTCGATCGTACGGGAGCGCTCCGCTGGGGAAGCCCATGGGAGAGTGCGGGGCGGTGGGTCAGTGCGGGTTCGTTGTGGCTGGTCGCGCAGTTCCCCGCGCCCCTTACGGGGGCGCGACCTACGGGGCGCGGTCAGCGCAGTCGGGCTACGCGCCAGACCGCCAGGGCCACCACCGCGAGGACGATCACCGCGTACCCCAGGACCACCCGCCAGTCCGGGCGGCGTCCCGATCCGCGCTGTGGCAGTCCGGGCCAGGTGGAGCCGACGCGGCGGGCGGCCATCATGCCCCAGCCGGCCGCGCACGAGCAGATCAGCAGACCGAGCATGGCGACCACGGCGCCGCCGTCGCCGAACTCGAAGGCGAGCGGGAAGGCGAACATCAGGGAGCCCAGCGCGGCCAGGGCGACGATGGGGGCGAGCTGCCAGATCCGCAGCCGGCGCTGGGGCCTGAGCTCGACCTCGACCTCGGGTCCGGGAGACATCTCGTCCGGTTCCGGTCCGTCGTCGGTCACGCCGTCCGGCGGCTGCTCGTCCGGGCCGTCCGAGTTCAGGGAATCCCCGTCCGGGCTCAAGCGGTACGCCTCCAGGGCCTGCTGCTCCCCGTTCTCCGCGGTCTCGTACTCCGCGCCTTGTGCGGTGTTGCGAGGGCCGGCCTCCATCGCCACGCGCCCTCCCAACTAGGACTCCACTTGGTCGATCGAAGCTCGATGATGGCACGCCCCCGGAGGCCCGGATGGCGGCCGGTGCGTCCCGATGCCATGACGTGATCAGGCTGTGACCGGTCGTTCGACGAACGAGAGGGCGAGCTCCGGAAGTTCCGCGTGATCGGCGACGCCCCCCTTGAGCCAATGCACACGGGGGTCGCGCCTGAACCATGAATCCTGGCGGCGCGCGAAGCGTTTGGTGGCACGTACGGTCTCGGCGCGCGCTTCGTCCTCGGTGCACTCACCGGAGAGCGCCGCGAGTACCTGCTGGTAGCCGAGCGCGCGCGACGCCGTACGCCCCTCGCGCAGCCCCTGCGCCTCCAGCGCGCGCACCTCGTCGACGAGTCCGGCGTCCCACATGCGGTCGACCCGGCGGGTGATGCGCTCGTCGAGTTCGGGGCGGGAGACGTCGACGCCGATCTGGACCGTGTCGTAGAAGGAGTCGTGACCCGGGAGGTTGGCGGTGAACGGCCTGCCGGTGATCTCGATGACCTCCAGGGCGCGGACGATGCGGCGGCCGTTGCTGGGCAGGATCGCGTGGGCCGCCTCGGGGTCGGCGGCGGACAGGCGGGTGTGCAGGGCGCCGGAACCGCGCAGGGTGAGTTCCTCCTCCAGGCGGGCGCGGACCTCTGGGTCGGTGCCGGGGAACTCCAGGTTGTCGACGGCGCCGCGGACGTACAGCCCGGAGCCGCCCACCAGGATGGGCCAGCGGCCCTCGGCGAGCAGGGCGTCGATGCGCGCGCGGGCGAGCCGCTGGTACTCGGCGACGCTCGCCGTGATCGTCACGTCCCAGATGTCCAGGAGGTGGTGGGGGACGCCCGAGCGCTCCTCGGACGTCAGCTTGGCGGTGCCGATGTCCATCCCCCGGTACAGCTGCATCGAGTCGGCGTTGACGATCTCTCCGCCGAGGCGCTGGGCGAGGAAGACGCCGAGATCGGACTTTCCCGCGGCGGTGGGTCCGACGACGGCGATGACACGGGGGGCGGGGGGTGCGGTACTCACCGACCCAGTTTCGCAAACGTCGGGGCCCCTCTCGAACGAGTAAACGCCGGGGCCCGCTCTCGAACGAGTTACGTGACGCCACGGGAGCGGGTTCGTTGCCTGTTGCGAGGTTCGGACCGCCGGTTTCGAGTACCGGTGACCCGGGCGACGCAATCGGACGCACCGGGCGACGCGGGATTTCGTCCGCACGAGTAACGTTGGAGTCGATATGGGCGTTTTTGCACGACTTTTCCGGAGGTCGAAGGCTACGGAGGAGGCGTCAACCGCCGAGGCACAGGCCGGCACACCGACGGCCGAGTCCGAGGTGGAGGGGGCGGACGAAGCGAAGGGGTCGAAGGAGCCCACGGAGTCCGAGACCGGGACCGAGGTGGGCGAGGCCACGGCGGAGAAGGCCGCGTCGGAGGAGTCCGGCGCGGGTGACGACGTCGATATCCCCCAGCAGCAGACCGCCGAGAAGGCCGCGGACAACGAGGCCGGCGAGGGCGCCCGCACGTAACGGTCCCCTGCGGAAAGGTGAACCATGGGTCTCCTGGATAACGTGAAGTCCAAACTCGCCCCGGCCAAGGAGAAGGTCTCGCACTTCGCACAGAAGCACGAGGGACGGGTCGACCAGGTCGAACGCGGTCTCGACAAGGCCGCGAACGCGGTCGACAAGAGGACCAAGGGCAAGTACAGCGACCGGATCCACTCGGGCACGGACAAGGCGAAGGGCGCCATGGACCGCCTCGCGCACAAGGACGGCAGCGGCGCCACACCCCCGCCGGACGCGTCGCCACCGCCTCCGGCCTCCTGAGCGACACCCACACGGCGGACGGCCGCGGAGCCCCACAGCTCCCGGCCGTCCGCCGTGGGGTGCGGAGCGTCGGCTACGACCAGGCCGCCACCAGATAGCCCACCCCGTACGGTGCCTCGTCGTACAGGAGTGAGCCGTCCAGGAGCGAGCCGTCCAGGACTGAGCCGTCCAGGTCCGTGTGCTCGGCCGCGCCGGCGAGGACCTGCCAGGGGGCGCGGCCGGAGACCTTCAGTTCGCGGGCCAGGTCGCAGTCCAGGGCCTTGAGGGCCGGGACGTCCGCCGAGCCGAGCGCACGGGCGGCCTCGGCGTCGAAGCCGGCGGCGCGCTCGTCGAGGTAGCCGGGTGCCTTGAGGGTGCGGCACGCGCTGGCGTCGCCCATGACCAGCAGGGCCACCCGCTGGTCCGGCGCCTGGTCCGGCGCCGCGATCTCCCGTCCCGCCTCGACGCACCGCTCGGTCTCCAGCGACTCGCCCACGCCGAGGCCCTCCACGGGCGCGTCGGTCCAGTCCGTGCGCGCCAGCAGCCAGGCGGCCACGGCGAGGGAGGGCGGAAGCTCCTGGCCCGTGGACGACGCTCCCCGCTCACCCCGGCCCAGCCGTACCTCGACGTCCACGCCGAAGCCGCGGAACGAGCCCGGCGTTCCCTCGGGGTGCGGTCCGCGTCCGGTCCCGCCGGCCGGGCCGACGACCACCAGCCGGTCGGGGCGGGCCGCGGCGAGCACCCCGAGCGCATCCGTGCACGCGGCCCGGGCGGCGTCCATCTCGGGCGCGGCCCCCGCGGCGACCTCGGGCACGAGCAGCGGCGGACAGGGGCAGACGGCGGCGGCGACAAGCATGACCGGCAGGGTAACCCCGGCGCCTTCCCGCCCGAAGCACCCGCCCGACGCACCCGCCCGAAGCGCAGGCCCTCAGTCGCAGCCGCAGCCGCTCCCCGTGGCCACCGGCAGCGGGGCCGGGGCGCCGATCTTCGGCAGGCCCAGCATGACGCCGGCCGGCTTCGCCGCCTTCTCGACGTTGCGCTTCTCCCAGGCGTCGCCCGCGCGTGTGCGGCGCACGCCCAGGGCGGCGCCCTCGGCGAGGAGGTGGTGCGGCGCCGCGTACGTGATCTCGACCGTGACGACGTCTCCGGGCCGGACCTCCTCGTCGGGCTTGGTGAAGTGGACCAGCCGGTTGTCGGGGGCGCGGCCGGAGAGGCGGTGGGTGGCGCCGTCCTTGCGGCCCTCGCCCTCGGCGACCATCAGCTCCAGGGTGCGGCCGACCTGCTTCTTGTTCTCCTCCCAGGAGATCTCCTCCTGGAGGGCGACGAGACGCTCGTAGCGCGCCTGGACGACCTCCTTGGGGATCTGGTTCTCCATGGTGGCGGCGGGGGTGCCGGGGCGCTTGGAGTACTGGAAGGTGAACGCCTGGGCGAACCGCGCCTCGCGCACCACGTGCAGCGTCTGCTCGAAGTCCTCCTCGGTCTCGCCGGGGAAGCCCACGATGATGTCGGTGGTGATCGCCGCGTGCGGGATGGCGGCCCGCACCTTCTCGATGATCCCCAGGTAGCGCTCCTGGCGGTAGGAGCGGCGCATCGCCTTGAGGACCGGGTCCGAGCCGGACTGGAGCGGCATGTGCAGCTGCGGCATCACGTTCGGCGTCTCGGCCATGGCGGCGATCACGTCGTCGGTGAAGTCGCGGGGGTGGGGGGAGGTGAAGCGGACGCGCTCCAGGCCGTCGATCCCGCCGCAGGCCCGCAGCAGCTTGCTGAAGGCCTCGCGGTCGCCGATGTCGCTGCCGTACGCGTTGACGTTCTGCCCGAGCAGTGTGATCTCGGAGACGCCCTCGCCGACCAGGGCCTCGATCTCGGCGAGGATGTCACCGGTCCGGCGGTCCTTCTCCTTGCCGCGCAGGGCGGGGACGATGCAGAAGGTGCACGTGTTGTTGCAGCCGACGGAGATGGACACCCAGGCCGCGTACGCGCTCTCACGGCGGGTCGGCAGCGTCGACGGGAACGCCTCCAGCGACTCGGCGATCTCGACCTGGGCCTCCTCCTGGACGCGGGCGCGCTCCAGCAGGACGGGCAGCTTGCCGATGTTGTGCGTGCCGAAGACGACGTCCACCCAGGGCGCCTTCTTCACGATGGTGTCGCGGTCCTTCTGCGCCAGGCAGCCGCCGACCGCGATCTGCATGCCGGGGCGGCTCGCCTTCTTCGGGGCGAGGCGGCCGAGGTTCCCGTACAGCCTGTTGTCGGCGTTCTCGCGGACGGCGCACGTGTTGAAGACGACGACGTCCGCGTCGCCGTCGGCGCCCTCGGGCGCGCGCACGTAGCCGGCGTTCTCGAGCAGCCCGGACAACCGCTCGGAATCGTGGACGTTCATCTGGCACCCGTAGGTGCGCACTTCGTAGGTCTTGACGTCCACTGCCGGGCTCCGGTCGCTGCTGCTGCTCATGTGTCAAGAGTAGGCGGTCGTGAACGGGGCCCCTGTCGGGTCATCCGTTGACCGCCAGCACGGTCTTGCGGCCCGCGCAGGCGTACCAGCCGAGGGTGTCGGCCGTGAGGGCGGTGACGGGGGGCGGGAGCTGTGCGGGTGCGTGTTTCGGTCAGGCCCTTCGCGGTCAATGCGCAGTGCCGCGCAAGCGCGGCCCGCCGCCGCGTACACCGTGGCGCCGTCCGGTGCGACGGCGGGTGGGCACTGGGCGGGGCCGGTGCCCTCGAACTGCTGTGCCCGGCCGCGGGACCGGCCCGTGCGCGGATCGAGAGCGGTGAGGGTGACGCCGTCCTTCCAGTGCAGCAGCAGTCCGCCCGCGACGACGGGAACGTGGACGCCACCGGGGCGCCGGGTCCAGCAGGCATCGAGGCCGAGCGCGGGCGTGCTCCAGATCAGGCGTGCGTCGTCGAGCCCGAAGCCGTGCAGGGTGGAGCCGGTCAGGAGGAGGCCGGCGGTGCCGGTGCGGGCGAGAGCCGTGGCCCCGCGCGCGATGTCGGTTCTCAGAGCGCGGGCGACCGTCCGGTCTCCGCTGCGGGCGTCGACGACATGCAGCGCGCCCGTCTCGGTGAGCAGTGCGAACCGGTCCGGCGGCAGTGCGCCCACGGCCGCCACCGTGTCGCCCTCGCCCAACTCCTCGTAGACCCACAGCTCTTTGCCGCCCCTCGCGTCCACGCAGGTCGGACGGGCGAACTCGTCGGTGAGCAGCAGTGCGTCGCCCACGACGGCGGGAAGGCGCCACTCGGTGCGCTGTTCGCGGCGCCACAGTTCGGCCGGAGGTGAGCGAGACGGCGCGCAGCACATCCGTGTCACTGACGACCATGGCGGTGCCGGCGAGCGCGTACCACCGCTGGGTGGGCTGCGGTGTCGCCGCCCCGGGGAGGGTCTTGCCCGTGCTGGTGGCGGTGGGGGTGAGGCGGATGCCGCCCGCGAGGAGCAGCCCGTCGTCCGTGACGCCCCAGTCGTCCGGGACGTCCGCGGAGGTCTCGGACGCCCAGCGCCGACGGCCCGCCGACGCGGTACGCAGCTGGGTCGAACCGGTACTGGTGACTGTTCCTTCGAGCCCGTGCAGGACGAGCCCGGCCGGCGTGGCGAGCAGGGCGTCCACGCGGCCGGCGCCGGCGCTCAGCCGCCAGCGGATCGCGCCGGGGGGCGGCCGTTCCCGCGGTCACCTTCCAGGCGTCCGGATCGTCGTCCTGGTCGTCGGCGCCGCCGCCCTGCGCCACCGCGTAGCCGAACAGGCCGACGAGTGCGGCGCCGCCGGCCGCCAGGGCGGCGCGGCGGGGCAACTCGCCCCGCCGGGAGGGGGCTGGGCTCGGCAGCGAGACGGTGGGAGCCGGCATCGGCTCCGGGCCGGGGTGCGGCGCCGGCTCGGCGTCGGCCACCAGGGAACGCAGTGGTTCGTCACGCCACCAGGCCGACGGGGCGGGTGTGACAACGCGGTGGAGTACCGCGGCGGCATCGGGGCGGTTGCCGGGGGCTTGTCGAGGCAGGCGTCGATCAGGTCCTTCAAGCCCAGTTCCACGGGTACGTCGTCGAGTTCGGGCTCTTCGTGGACGATCCGGTAGAGCAGCGCGGGCACGGAGGCCGCGGCGAAGGCGTTCCGGCCCGTCGCGGCGAACGCGAGCACCGCGCCCAGCGCGAAGATGTCCGTCGCCGCGGTCACCGCCGGGCCGTCGAGGATCTGCTCCGGGGACATGTACCCGGGGGGTGCCGATCATCTCCCCGCTCCCCGTCAGAGCCTCGTCCGACGGTCCCGAGGCAGGTGCGTCACGAGCACCTTGGCGATACCGAAGTCGATGACGCGCGGTCCCTGGGCGGTGACCAGGACGTTCGCCGGCTTCAGGTCGCGGTGTGCCAGGCCCGCCGTGTGGATCGCGGTGAGCGCCTCGGCGAGGGCGGCACCGAGCGAGGCGAGGTCGCCGGATGCCAGGGGCCCGCACCCGGCCACGGCCTCCGACAGGGTGGGGCCCGCGCAGTACTCGACGGCCAGCCAGGGCTGCGGGGCCCGCGTTCCCGAGTCGAGCACGGCCGCCGTGAACGGGCCGGGCACGGCGCGTGCCGCCCGCACCTCACGCCGCAGCCGCTCCCGGAACAGCGGGTCGGTGGCGAGGTGCGCGTGCATCACCTTGACCACGACGAGCCGCCCCGATCCCGAACGGGCCAGATACGCACGGCCCATGCCACCCGCCCCGAGCAGCGCGAGCGTCCGGTACTCCCCGAACTCGAACCGGCCCATCGGCCTCCCCCCTGCCTGCATGCCCCAGCGCGCCGATGGTCCATGCGACGCCTGTACGGCGCCAGAGGTTCCCGGGAACCGGAACCGCTCGAGGGACGCATCCGGCCGCGGTGCGCCGCACGGCCCAGAACACCCGAGTACCCCTGGCCCGGGCACGGAGGCCGTGCCCGGGCCCCGCTGTCAGCCCGGACGCCCGACCGGCAGGGTGACGCTCGCCGACCGCAGCCCGGAGGCCCTCGCGGTGAGCGTGAGACGGCCCGGTCTCTTCGCCGGTCGCAGGATGGCGAGCGCCTTCCCGTGCCAGGTGTGGCGGCGCGGCTGCCGGAAGCTGTCGACGTTGTGGGGGTTGCCGTTGCCGACGCCGGCGAGCTCCCCCGCGCCCCGTACCTCGAACGTCACCTCGACCGTCGCGTCGGGCACCAGCCGGCCGCGGCTGTCGACCACCTCGACGAGCACGTGCGCGAGGTCGTCGCGGCCGGTGGTGAGGTCCTTGACGTCGGGGACGAGCCGAAGTGCGGCCGGGGCTCCCACCGTCCTGAGGGTCTTCCGGCCGATCTCCTCGCCGTTCCGGGTGGCGACGGCCGTGAGCTCGCCGGGTTCGTACGGCACGGTGAAGGTGGCCATGGACCGTTCGGGAGCCCTCGCTTCGCCGCCCGGGACCGCCTTGCCGTTGAGCAGCAGCCGCGCGCTGTCGCCCGGTGTGTAGACGTGCACGGTCATCGGCTTGCCCGGCTCCACGTCCCAGGTCCAGCTCGCCAGCTCGTCGTAGTAGCCCCACCAGAGCGCCACCTGCTCGGTGCCCGGCGGTGTCGGGCGCTCCACCAGCAACTCCACGGGGCTGCGGCCGGTCACCGCGGCCCGCCAGTGGTTCTGCGGCTTGCGCTGCCCGATGAGGTCGAAGTCCCCGCAGTTCGCCTGGAAGTACGGGTACGGGTAGCCGAAGCCGCCCCAGGTGTGGTGCAGCTCGCGGGAGATCGACCAGCCCGGCATGACGCTCTGGTCCCCGATGGTCTGAGCCGTTCCTACGGGCGGTATCGCCGTCTTGCCGATGCCGGATTCACCGAGGTAGTCCCAGGCGGCCCAGACCCAGGTCCCGGTGGCCCAGGTGTGCTGGGCGGCGAACGTGATGTCCTGGTGGATCGTCGCCGGGAACGTCTCGTTGTGCGTCATCGCCTTGTCGGGGTTGGCCTCGTGCATCTGGCCGTAGGTCTTGCCGTTGGCGTTGTAGTGCACGTCGCCGACGCCGACGTAGGTCCAGGACGGGTCGTTCGCCGAGTGGGTCGAGCCGCCGCCGAGGGTGATCGGCCGGGTCCGGTCGAGGGAGCGGAGGGCCTGGGCCATCTCGGCTCCCCGGCGGCCGCCGGTGTTGTCGGTGATCTCGTTGCCGAGCGACCACATCACCACGCTGGGGTGGTTGCGGTCCCGGAGCACCGTGCCCCTCAGGTCCCGCTCCCACCACTGGGCGAAGTGCACCGAGTAGTCGTCGGGGTTCTTGCCGGTGTCCCAGACGTCGAAGATCTCGTCCATCACCAGCATGCCCAGCCGGTCGCAGGCGTCGAGCAGCGCGGGGGTCGGCGGGTTGTGGGCGGTACGGATCGAGTTGAAGCCGGCCTCCTTGAGGATCTCGACCCGGCGCTCCTCGGAGCGGTCGAGCGCGACGGCGCCCAGCGGGCCGTGGTCGTGGTGGACGTTGCCGCCCATGATCTCGACCGGCTCACCGTTGAGCAGGAATCCCACCTGGCCGTTCCACACCAGCGTGCGGATCCCGAAGGTGGTGGTGAGGGTGTCCACGACCCTGCCGCCGACCAGCACCTCCGTGCGCGCGGAGTAGAGGTTCGGCGAGTCGGGGGACCACAGCGCCGGCTGTTTGAGGGAGAGGTCGAGCCGTGCGGTGGCCGTCGCGTCCGGCGCGAGGTCCCGGGCGGGGTCGTGTGCCGTCGCCACGACGCGCCCGCGCGGGTCGCGCACGCTCACGCGCACGGACGCCGACGAGGGACGCTCACCGAGGTTGGCGAGGGACACATCCACGCGCGCGACCGCCCGGCGCTCGCCCACCTCGGGGGTGCTCACGTGGACGCCCCACAGCGGGATCCGCACCGGGCCGGTCGCCGTCAGCCAGGTGTGCCGGTAGATGCCCGAGCCGGAGTACCAGCGGCTGTTGCGGCCGGTGTTGTCGACGCGGACCGCGAGGACGTTGGTCCCCGTGGGCTTGAGGTGCGGGGTCAGGTCGTACGCGAACGACGTGTAGCCGTAGGGGTGGAAGCCGAGGTGCACGCCGTTGAGCCAGACGTCCGCGTTCTGGTGGACGCCGTCGAACCGGATCTCGTGGTGGCGGTCGTCGCCGGCCGGGTCGGGCAGCGTGAAGTGCTTGCGGTACCAGCCGATCCCGCCGACGGTGTATCCGGTCGAGCCGCCGCCCTCGCTGTTCTTCGGGTCGAACGGGCCGATCACCGGCGGCGGCGCGGGCTCGGTCGGCGGTTCCTTGGGAACGAGCAGGGACGGGTCGCTGGTGGCCGCCCCGTCGGGAGCGGGGGCGTAGGGCAGGTCCTCGATGCTCCAGTCGTGGGGAAGGTCGAGCGGCCGCCACGAGCCGTCGTCGAACGCCGGGTCCTGGGCGCCGGGCGCGTCGCCGCGGTGGAAGCGCCATCCCTCGTCGAACGACCGCTCCCGGGGCTGCGCGTCCGCGGTCAGCGGCTCGGCACGGTCCGCGGCGACCGCACGGTCGACGTCGAGCGCCAGCGAACCGACACCCACCGCCCCGAGTTGCAGCGCATGACGTCGCGTCACGCCTGCCGGGGTTCCCTGCGATCGCTCCGGTAAGTCGCCCACGGCGGGCTCCGCCGTGTCGCCGTCGTGTCTCTGCTCCCGCATCGCCATGTCTTCCGCCCTCTCAGGAGAGTGAGAAAGGATTCGATATACCGAACATGAAACGGAATGCTGAACTGGCATAGCCATGACAGGAGTAGACGGACCGGAAGGTGACGTCAAGGTGCCGAAGGGGCGTGCGCCCCTGTCTGATGCGACGGGTACGGGAG
>NZ_VJZC01000132.1 GCF_009377185.1 Streptomyces spongiae | reverse complement strand
GGTGGGGGGTGGGGCGAAGACGCATGATGCCTCCAGGTTCTCGGCTCCGGATGCCGGGTGGCAGCCGGAGTGGGGTGCCTCGAATCGGATGGTGCAGTCGTGCGGCGCGTCGCAGGAGGGTCACACGGTAGACGACACTTGCACTTCAACAAGATTGGGTGTCCTGTGCCGTGAGGCTCCAGAGTGCCGCCACCTGGGGCCGCCGCAGATCAGCCCGCCGTACACACAGCCCGATCGTGAACGGCTCCGGCGAGGTGTCCGTGGGGATCACCGCCAGCCGGTCGCGTACGGCGCTGTGGTCGAGCACCAGGCGGGGGACCACGCCGGTGCCGCAGCCCAGCGCGACCAGGGTCAACAGCCCTTCGTGGCCATCGGGTTCGGCCGCGATGTCGGGGGCGGTGCGGCGGGTGCGGAACCAGCGGTCGGCGGCGTCGCGGACCAGGCCGCGGTGGGGGAGCACGAACGGCCCCCGCAGGCCCGGGTCGGGACGGTCGTCGGCGGTGACGAAGACCAGTTCCGTCGTCGCGACCGTCCGGCTGACCAGCGGCTCCGGCAACCGGGCCGGGATCCCCGCCACCGCCACGTCCACCTCGCCCTCGTCGAGCCTGGCCAGCGCGGCCGCCGCGTCACCCGTGCGCAGATCGAGCCGTACCTGCGGATGGGCAGCGCGGAAGGGTGCCAGCAGATCAGGCAGGAGTACCTGACACGCTGTCACGGTCGCGAACACGGCCAGTGTTCCCGTGAGCTGGGCCGGGTCCGGGTGCTCCTCGCGATAGGCACGCCACAACTCCAGCGCGTCGACGGCGTATTCACGGAAGCGGTGCCCCTCGGCCGTCAGGGACACGCCCCGCGGGCCACGATCGAAGAGGCGGTGTCCGAGCTCCGCCTCCAGCCGCTGCACGGTCCGCGTCAGAGTCGCCGGGCTGACATGACAGTCGAGGCTCGTCCGGCCGAAGTTCAGCGTCCGCGCCAGATGAAGGAAGAGCCGCAGCTCACGAAGGTCATCCCGCACGCACTCCACCCGGGCCTCTCATAGATGCGCTCACCAGCGTCTTTCTGAATCCGGAACACCCCGCTTCGAAGGTTGCGCTTGCTGCAACACCGGGGGCGGAGCCTACAACTCCACCATGACCACCTCCACTGCCTTCGCACTCGAGACCATGGACGTTCCGGGCGGCACCGAGACGATCCTGCGCGGCGGACGCCACCTGTTCCCGCTGCTGCCTCGGGCCCTCGCCGGAGTGCGCCGCATCGGCGTCATCGGCTGGGGCCCGCAGGGCCGGGCCCAGGCCCGCAACCTGCGCGACTCCCTCACGGGCACCGACATCACCGTGACCGTCGGGCTGCGCGCCGGCTCCGCCTCGGCCGCCGACGCCCGTGCGCACGGCTTCACCGAGGAGAACGGCACGCTCGGCGACTGGCTCGCCGTCACCGCCGGGAGCGACCTCGTCATCCTGCTGATCGCGGACGCCGCGCTCGCCGCCCATCACCAGGAGATCTTCGCGGCCCTCAAGCCCGGCGCCACCATCGGCCTCTCGCACGGCTTCCTGCTCGGCCACCTCCGGGAAACCGGCGGCGAGTTCCCGCCGGGGCACGGAGTGATCGCCGTCTGCCCCAAGGGCATGGGCGATTCGGTCCGGCGCCTCTACGAGCAGGGTGCGGAGGTCAACGGCGCCGGGATCAACAGCAGTTACGCCGTGCACGCCGACCCCGACGGCCGCGCCACCTCGATCGCCCTCGCCTGGTCGGTCGCGCTCGGCTCCCCGTACACCTTCCGCACCACGCTGGAGAGCGAGTACCTCTCCGACATCGTCGGCGAGCGAGCCATCCTGCTCGGGGCCGTCCACGGCATCGTCGAGAGCCTGTACGCCCGTTACCGGCTGGCGGGCGACGATCCGGTGACGGCGTACGAGAGGTCCTGCGAGAACGTCACCGGGCCGATCGCCCGCACGATCTCGCGCTCCGGGCTGCGGGCCGTGCGCGAGGAACTGGACCCGGCCGGACGTGACGTCTTCGACCGGGCGTACGCGGCGACGTACGGGCCGGCCCGCGAGATCGTCGCCGAGATCTACGACGAGGTCGCCGACGGCACTGAACTGCGCAGCGTGATCCTCGCCGAACGTCGCCTCGGCGCCCGGCCGATGAGCAGGATCGGCGGTTCCCCGATGTGGACGGCGGGCCCTGAGACGCATGCGCGACGCGGCGAACGGGCCCTGCCCGTCGACCCGTTCACGGCCGGCGTGTTCATCGCGACCATGACCGCGCAGATCGACGAGTTCGCCGAGCGCGGCCACCCCTGGTCGGAGATCGTCAACGAGTCCGTCATCGAGGCGGTCGACTCCCTGCTGCCGTACATGCACGCCCGCGACATCGCCCACATGGTCGACAATTGCTCCCGCACGGCCCGCCTCGGCGCCCGCCGCTGGGGCCCGCGCTTCCAGGCGGCCTACGAGCAGATCGCCTTTCCAGCAGCCGAACTCCCTGCTGACGAGGCTCTGTTGGCGGCCTTCGACACCAACCCGGCGCACGAGGCCCTGGCCACGGCGGCGAAGCTCCGGCCTCCCGTGGACATCTCCGTCGCCTAGGGCTCGGCCCGTGAGCCGGTCTCATCGAGCGTCGGACGGACTGGCACTCGCGCTCGGAGCGGCGGTGTCGGCAGCGGGAGCGCACACTTTCCACGTGCCCTTCTCCTTGCGGAAGTAGAGCGTCACGGCGGGCTGCGACGGGCGGGTGACCCGGGCGCTGGCGATGGCACCGTCGACGCGAATGCCGGCGACCTTCACCGGCCTGACGGACGGCGAGTCAGTGGGCCGGGGCTCGGACGGGTCGAAGCTGTCGTCCTCCCTGAGCGCCTCGGCCTCCGCCGTGCAGAGCAGCCGGAGGACCACCGACTGCTGGTCGCGGTCGACGGCGACGGCGAAGTCCTCGACCAGCTTGCGGATGCGGGATTCGTCCGTGGCGACAGGCGACTTGGAGCCGTCAGTGGTGAAGCGCACCACCAAGTACACGGAAGCCGAGAAGAGCAGCAGTCCGGCGGCCACCGCGGAAATGATGATCCACACGCGTTTCGAGCCGTGGCCGGTGGGGGGCGGGGGAGTTGCGGGCGCCTGGCCGCCGGGCGGTCCGAACGCCCATGTGCCGGACATCGGCGGTTCAGCCCACCCTTGCGCGGGCGGGCCCGGCGGGAGAGGCGGGACAGGCGGGGAGTTGGGTAGCGGGGGCTGAGGCGAGATCGGCTGGTCCGGCTCGTGTGACACGTGCGCGCCTCCCTGGCACGTCGCCGTCCAGGGGAGGTGCCGGCACGCAGAGGGCCTGCCGATCCAGGTTCACTGTTGGACGACTGCTTCCCCCGAGACGACAGCCGTTCGATAATGACACTTAGTCATACAGTAGCACCGCGATCACGGGGGGTTCGCGCGGATGCCACCACCAGTCCCGAAATTTCCATCAGTCTCGAAATTTCCATGGGCGCGCCTGCTCGCCATCGTCCTCACCTGCGCGCTCCTTGTGCTGCCCGGCGCTGCCGCGCACGCGAGCCCGACCGATCTGTGCGCCGAGCCGCTCGCCGCGGCGGAGTCGGTCAACAGGAAGGTCGACGCGCACAACGCCAAGCCGCACCTGTTCGAGCTGCCGAGGCAGCAGGCCGCCTACAACGCCTACAACGCCGAGGCCGCACAGCTCAACGCCGAGCGCACCGCGGCGATGTCCCGTCTGACCGCATGCGTCGAGGCGATGAAGACACTCGAGGACACCTCTGCCGGGTCTCCTCCGCTCAGCAAGCCCAGGGCCGATACCCTCAAGGGCCTCGAGGAGGCCACCAAGAAGGTGCCGACGGGCTGGCAGCCGCCGCCTCCACCAGGCCCGGGCAAGAACTGGCGCGTCCCGAAAGGCACGGCCGTCCGCCCTCTCTACGACTCGCTACGGGATCTCACCCCGCCCAAATTCGGCAACGTGACCCTGCGCGGCAGCCCTCGCCCCGCGATCGGCTCGCGGGACACGGCGTACCCGGCATCGTCCGGGTACACCATCGGGACGAACGCCAGCGGCCTGTCGAAGGTGGTGCCGGACCACATCGTCCCGCTCGCTGAGATCATCTACATGCCCGGATTCCTGAGACTCAGGCCCCAGAACATGTACCAGGTGGTCAACGCGCGCGTGAACTTCCAATGGTTATCGAAGAAGGCCAACGATTCGAAGTCCTCGAAGAGTGTTGCGGGGATGTCGGGGGTGGACCCGCAGTGGCAGGCCGCCCAGATCCAGTTGGAGAACCAGGTACGCAAGCAACTGCAGGACGCGATCGACAAGCTGCTGAAGAGTCAGAAATGAAGAGTCAGCAATTAGGGGTCAGCAATTAGGGGTCAGGAATGAGGGGAGCGCACCGTGTCGCAGGTTGACCCTGCCGCCATCGCGGACACTCTGCCGGGGGTGGACCTGGCGCTTGTCGAGGCGGGCTCGGCCGATCTGCACCGGCTGCCGCGCCAATGGCTGCCGATCGCCGCGGAGGCCGACCCGCAGACCCGGCTCACCACGGCGCTCTCACTCTGGAACACTCCGCTCGTCATGGCGCTGCCCCGGTTCGCGGCGGCGCTCCGGACCCGCTTCACCGACGTCAGGCCGTACTTCGCCAACGGAGAGCCCGCCTTGCTCTACCTGGCGCAGCACGCCGACGGCCACCTGCTGTCCTGGATCGGGCGCGACCCGGCCGGCTTTGTGGAGCCGCGCTTCTGGGATCATTTTCCCGAGCCACTGCAGATGTTCCTGCGGCACGTCCACGCCGGTTTCACCTCAGGTGGGTACACCGGGTTCGGGCCGATGCACCCACGCGACATGGAGACCGTCGCCGAGCAGGCCGACGAGCCCGACGGCATCGCCGATTGGGACGAAGAACAGGAGATCGCGTCCACGCGGTTGCTGCTGCTCACATCGAACGACGGCATGGTCGACTACTGCGTGTCCCCGGACCTCGAAGTGGGCGATCTGGCCATCGTGTTCCAGGGCGACATCGACCCTGCCCCCTACGGTGAGGCTTTGGACAGGCTGCTCATGCAGGGCCTCGAGGACTAGGACCCCTCAAACCTCGCGGCACGGCACGCAGGATCAGGCCCCCAGGACCGTACGGACGACGCTCACCAGTGCATGCCCCGCGGTAGTCGCGCGCGTTCGGGCGTGTTCGTGTAGAGCACCTGGAAGCGGTCGCCCTCGGCCTTGGGAGAGTCGTGGTCCCACAGCGAGAAGTGCACCAGCTCCCAGTCACGCGGGTCCACGACCGCGGCCGCGCACACCGCCCCGTCGAGCGCGGCCAGTCGCCCGGCCTCCCGCACCGCATCCTCGGCGACCTCGGAGAGCCGTACGCCTTCGGGGATCGCCTGCCGTCGGCGCACGGCGACCCTGGCCGTGGCGCCGGACGCGGCTCCCTCCTCGTAGGCGAGACCTGTCCAGTGGCGCACCCGGGGGCGCCCGAAGTCGTCGACCAGCCCCTGGAACGCCGCGCCCCAGAGGAAGGTGTTCATACCCGCGGGCTTGTTCCAGAGGTAGAACGGCCCGTACTGGTTGACCGGCGACCCGTCGACGCCGCGTTCGCGCAGGAGGTACGCCTTCAGCCCGAGGCCGGGGAAGTCGTCCAGCAGCGGACCCTTGCCGGTCGCGCGGGCACGGATGATGTCCAGGTCGTAGTCGGCGGGCAGGGTGATCTCGTACTGCATGGCGTGCATGCGTCGCCTCCAGGGCGGTTTGTAGAGCGGCTCATCGAGCCGGACGGAGAAGGGAGAGCAGGCCACGGACAGCCGTGTCGAAGGGCGCCGGCGAACCGGACGCGCGGGCCAGGACGTAACCGCCCTGCACCGTCGCCACGATCGTCGCGGCGATCTCCTCCGCGTCCAGTGACGGTACGAACTGACCCTGCTCCCGGCCCTCCTCGACGATCCCGGCGAGCCGCTCACGCAGCCAGTCGAGAGTCTCGTCCACCGGTGCGCGCAGTTCCTCGCTGGCGATCACGTCCGGGTCCATGGTGAGCCGGCCGAGCGGGCAGCCGCGCAGCACGTCGCGCTCCCGGCGCAGATACGCCTCGACGCGGTCGTACGGCGTGCCGGGCCCGGTGAGTACGCCTTCGGCGGTAGCCCGCATCTCCTCGGCGGTGCGGCGGATCGCGGTCAGCGCCAGATCGGGCTTGCCCTTGAAGTGGTGGTACATGCTGCCCTGCCCGGCGCCCGCGTGCTGCTGGATGGCCTTGGGGCTGGTGCCCACGTAGCCGCGTTCCCACAGCAGCTCGCGGGTGGACTCGATCAGACGCTCCGGGGTGCTCATCACGTCACTGTACCTACTAGTAGGCACAGTTGTACATACTAGTAGGTACAAAGCGACCCCTCAGGAAGCAGTCACCTCAGCCGTGCGTACTCCTCGCGAGGTACGCGCACTGCCGCTGGCCGTACGACGCCCCGGACCCCCTCCCCGCGCGAGTCTCGAGGCATCTCGGAAAACGCGACCGAGAGAGCCGGAGACTCAGAGGAGATGAGTTCGAGATGCAGACCCTTGCGAACTGGGACGGCGGGCCGGGGCCGTGGATCCTCTTCTTCCCGCTGATCTGGGCGGCCGTCGTCGTCGGTGTCGTGACCGTCCTCCGACGCACTGTCTGGCGCGGTCGGCGCGGGCCGTGGCGCCCGATGGGTGACTCCCGTCCGACCGGTGACTCGCCTATGGCGGTCCTCGGCCGCCGGTTCGCCTCCGGTGAGATCGACGAGGACGAGTACTGGCGCCGGGTGTCCGTCCTGGACGAGCACTTCGGACGCACGGGGAGGGGGTGAACGCCATAACCATCCGGCGAGGCGTGGGTAGTACTCTGGATGAAGTGGTTTGGACGTAGTGCTACCGCTGGAGTGGTGTCCATGGTGAGGCGGAACGACGAACGGCGCGCTGCCCTCGTCGACGGTGCGATCGAGGTGCTGGCCAGGGAGGGCGCGCGCGGCCTGACGTTCCGGGCGGTGGACGCCGAGGCCGCCGTGCCCGCCGGTACCGCGTCCAACTACTTCGCCAACCGCGACGACCTGCTCACCCAGGCCGGCGCCCGTGTCTATGAGCGGCTCCAGCCCGACGAGGCGACAATCGCCCGCCAGCAGGCAGCCGGCCGCGACCGGCAGACCTACGTGGAGTTGATGCGTGAACTGGTCGGCCGTATCGCCTCCTTCCGTACCGGATATCTCGCGCTGCTCGAACTCCGCCTTGAGGCCACCCGCCGCCCCGAACTGCGCAAGGTCCTCACCGAGCGGGTCCGGGCCGACGTCGACGCCAACGTCGCCTACCACGAGGCCTCGGGCCTCCCTGGCGACGGCATGGCAGTCAAGCTGCTCATCCTGACTCTGAACTGGCTGATCGTCGAACAGCTCACCCTCCCGGACGTCTTCACGGAGGCAGAGCGTGACCAACTGGTGACGGCCGCGGTCGAGCGCATCGTGCCGGCGGAGTAGGCGGCTGACGCGCGTGGTTTCCCCTGGTCGAGTCCGCGGGCCGCACTGCGAGTTGTGCTCGGATGAAGGTCAGCGCCGGATGTGCACGGTGATCTGGACGGCGCCGCCCAGGATTCCGGCGGTACCGATCGCGGCGGCGGCCTCGTCGTTGCCGGTGAAGGCGAGGGCGAGCACCGTCGCGAGGGTGGCCAGGGTGGTCACGACCGTCGGCCACGCATAGAGACGCTCAGAAGACTCCGTGCCCGCTGAGGCACGGTCAAGGGACGTCATGGCTTCTGCCCCCTTACGTTGCGCGAAGTCGCTTTCCTGGAGCGTGACTTCGCAGCGGTCTCCCTTCGTCACCCGAAGGGCATTCGCTCATGTGATGTGGATCACGTGATCAGTATGCCTCACGCATACACGGATAAGGATTTAAAGGACATTCCGCTACACGTGTCGCGGATGTAAGTCCCGTACAACTCCGCGAACGCATGAGGCCCATCCGCACGGATACGGATGGGCCTCACATCAGAGCGCCGGGCAGGCCTTGCACCTGCATCTCCCCGCAGGAAGCGGGGCGTCTTTCCTTGGACCACCAACGCATCACCAGGCGCCAGGAGTTGTGGCGACCAGCTCGAAACCAAGCTTAGCGCACGGACAAGGTGACCGCCGCCGCGTCGTTCACGCGACGACGGCCACCCGGTCACCGCCCGGTCAGCCTGCGACGGCGGACCGGGCGGGAGCGTGTTCGGCCCTGCTGCGCCGGCGGGCGGCGGGCCGGTGGCCCGCGTCGTACCGCGAACGCTTCGGTACCGCCACCGGGTCCGAGTGGGCCGGAAGCGTGAACCACACGACCTTGCCCGAATCGCCGTGCGGGCGGGCGCCCCAGCTCTCGCTCACCGCGGCGACCATCGCGAGGCCGCGGCCGCACGTGGCGGAGATCTCGGCGTCCTGCACCACCGGGAGGCGTGGGTCGTTGTCGTGCACCGACACCGTCAACCGGTCGAGCAGCAGCTCGATCTCCACGGTGCACAGCTTGTCCGGCTCGGCGTGCCGGTGGACGTTGGTCAGCAACTCGGTCACTCCGAGTGCCGCCCGGTCGATCAGGAAATCCAGATGCCAGTAGCGCAATTGCGCAGAGACGATTCTGCGGACCTGGCCGATCCGCGACGGCAGGGCTTGGAGCTCCACCGTGCAGTGCCTGCTTGGCTTGCTGATCACGGCTGCGACTCCCCGAATTGAGGTCCGGAAGAAGACGGAGAACGGATTCAGCGAGGTGGCTGCGGGACAGATCGCCGCCTGCTGCGGGCGGCCGCGCTCTTGCGGCCGCCTCTCTTGGCGCGGAGTGGCTGCGTACGACGGCCGCCCGCGGTCGTGACCGGCGGCTGGTTCGCAGCGTTATCGCCGGTAAACCCAGAGTGACGTGAGATCAGCGTGACTCAGGGGGTGGGATCCCGCAACTCGCGGTTCCTCAGCCGCCACGCCCCGCGGCCTTGCGTACCGCCTCGATGAACCGCCGGGCCGAGGGCGGCCCCGGCCTCCCCGGAGCGGGGTCGGTCTCGCCCAGGGTCAGCGTGTAACGGGTGCCGTTCACATCGGCCAACGCCCGGTCCTCGTGGGCGAACCAGGGCTTGGACGCCCGCACCGCCTGCACCGGCGCGCTGTCGATCTCGCTGCCGTAGCTCGTCAGCAACTGCAGCCTGCCGTCCGTGATCCGCACCTGCCCGGCCCGTGTCAGCGACCGCAGCCTCTTCCCGATCCGCACTCCCGTGGCCGTGAACTCCGGCTCCGCCATGTTGCCCCGCCCCCTCGTGCGCGTCGGCTCTGCCCTGTCATGAACCCCTGTGGTTCGCGATCCAGTGTGCGTGCCCCGTTCGAGTGTGCATCCTCGACCGGGCATCCGGGCCCATGCGGTGCAGTCTGCACGTCCGCGGCCTCGGGCACCAGTGCGTAGGGTGCGACGGGGGCGCGGCCGGGGGAGCACTCGGGGCATGCGCCCCCGTGCGCCCGCGCACCCCCTGCCACAGGGGCGCTTTGAGATACTCAAAGGGGCGTTTATGCAGGTGAGAAGCGTGCGCCGGGTGTCTATGATCGGGGCGTCCGACCGCGCGACCCGCCGTCGGCGCGACGCGGAAGGAGCCGCCGTGAGCACCCCTCACCCCACCTTGACCGGTACGCCCCTCGACACCCTCGACGTGGACCACAGCGACGCGGAGTACCGGGCCTGGCTCAAGGAAGCCGTCCGCAAAGTCCAGGCCGACGCCCAGCGCTCGGCCGACACCCATCTGCTCTCGTTCCCCCTTCCGGAGCACTGGGGTATCGATCTGTACCTGAAGGACGAGTCGACGCACCCCACCGGCAGCCTCAAGCACCGTCTGGCCCGCTCCCTCTTCCTCTACGGCCTGTGCAACGGCTGGATCCGGCCGGGCCGCCCGGTGATCGAGGCGTCCAGCGGCTCGACCGCGGTCTCGGAGGCGTACTTCGCGAAGCTCGTCGGCGTGCCCTTCGTCGCCGTCATGCCGCGCACGACCAGCGCCGAGAAGTGCCGGCTGATCGAGTTCCACGGCGGACGATGTCACTTCGTGGACGACCCCCGGAAGATGTACGAGGCGTCCGCCGCCCTCGCGGCCGAGACCGGCGGCCACTACATGGACCAGTTCACCTACGCCGAACGGGCCACGGACTGGCGAGGCAACAACAACATCGCCGAATCCATCTTCCGGCAGCTGGAGTTGGAGCGCTTCCCCGAACCCGCGTGGATCGTCGCCACGGCCGGCACCGGCGGCACCTCGGCGACCATCGCGCGCTACGTCCACTACATGCAGTACGACACCCGCGTCTGCGTGGCCGACCCGGAGAACTCCTGCTTCTTCGAGGGCTGGACGACGGGCGACCCGCACGTCACCTGCGACTGCGGCTCCCGTATCGAGGGCATCGGCCGTCCCCGCATGGAGCCCAGCTTCGTCCCCGGCGCCGTCGACCGGATGATGAAGGTCCCGGACGCGGCGAGCGTCGCGGCCGTACGAGCCCTGGAGACGGCCATCGGCCGCAAGGCGGGCGGCTCCACGGGCACCGGCCTGTGGAGCGCCCTGAAGATCGTGGCGGAGATGGTGGCCGGGGGGCGCCGGGGAAGCGTGGTGACGCTGCTCTGCGATCCGGGGGACCGTTACCTGGACAAGTACTACTCGGACACGTGGCTGGAGGAGCAGGGGCTGGACATCAGGCCGTACGAGGCGGCGATCGAGTCGTTGTTGCGGACGGGGGCGTCGCCCGCCCGACAGGACAAGCATGTCGCCGTCCCGGTGGGGCCGTACGGTGACCGGCCGGGTCCGCGGCGGTCTGAGCGCGACGATCTGGCCGGCTAACCAACCGACAACCGGCGATCCAACGCCGTCACCGAGTCGCGAAACGCCCGCCTCAACCCCGGCCGCGCGAGCTTCAGGGCCAACCGGAAGACCGCGGAACCATCAGCGGCCCAGCTCCACCGCACTCGGGTCCCCGATCCGGCAGGGGCAAGCCGCCACTCCTCCAGCAACGCGCCAACCCCGGGCACACTGGCCTCGTCCACCCGATACGCGTACACCGTGGAGGGCTCCGCCGCGACGATCGTCTCCAGGAAGCGGGTCCCACCCTTCAGTCGGACCTCGCGTCGGGTGCCGTCCCCGATGGGGCGGGCGTACGTCACGCCCGTGAACCACTCGCTCCAGCCCGGCACATCCTCGGCCATGGCCCGGAACACCGCGTCCGGGGGCGCGGACATCTCGCGCGTGAACACCAACCGCACGGGGGCGGTCCCCACGAAGTCGAGCCCCACCGGACGCAGACGGCGAACCATGGACGTGACCCCCTCGCGGAACGGCCGCCCCGGACGGCAGGGGCGGTTGACCGGGCAGGGTCACCCTAGCTGGCGGGTCGTCAGATGTCTGTACCGTCCTCCCCGGGCTCGCCCGCGACGACCAGCTGCCTGAGGTGCTCCGAGATCTCCGCGCGCGCCCCGGCCGGCAGCCCGGCGTCGGTGACCAGCGTGTCGACCTGCTCCAGGGAGGCGAACGAACTCAGGCCCACCGTGCCCCACTTGGTGTGGTCGGCCACCACCACGACACGCCGTGCGGACTGCACGAGCCGCCGGTTCGTCTCGGCCTCCGCCAGGTTCGGGGTGGACAGGCCCGCCTCGACCGATATGCCGTGCACCCCCAGGAACAGCACGTCGAAGTGGAGCGCGGCGATCGCCTGGTCGGCCACGGGACCCACGAGCGAGTCCGACGGAGTCCGCACCCCACCGGTCAGGACGACCGTGGCCGCACCCTGCCGCTGTCCCGAACTGCGCTGTGAGGCGTGGAAGACATCGGCCACGCGCACCGAGTTGGTGACCACGGTCAGGTCCGGCACGTCCAGCAGCCGGTGCGCCAGGGCGAACGTCGTCGTACCGCCGGACAGCGCGATCGCCGTACCCGGCGCGACCAGCTCGGCCGCGGCCCGGGCGATGTCCTCCTTGGCCGTCAGCTCCAGCCCGGACTTGGCCTCGAAGCCCGGCTCGTGCGTGCTCGCCTCGGCGACCGGAACCGCGCCGCCGTGGACCTTCTCCACCGCGCCCTGGCGGGCCAGCGCGTCGAGGTCCCGGCGGACCGTCATGTCGGACACGCCGAGCTTGCGCGTCAGCTCGTTGACCCGGACCCCGCCGCGCCGCCGGACCTCGTCGAGGATCAGGGAGCGGCGCTGCTCCGCGAGGAGGTTCTGGTTCTCACTCACGCCCGCTCCGGTCCTTTCGCACCATCACGCCTCCATACCCCCTCCGACGAGCACATTCTCCCCTGTCCCCGGTCCCGAGGACGTCCCATACTCGCACGCCCGGGTGTGGTGGGCGCCACTGCCCGTACCGACGTGAACACGTCACGCTGTTCCTCTCGCGGCCTCGACCGTGTTCCGGATCGGAGGAGATTCCGTGTCCACGGGTGTACGCCACCCCCGGAGCGGAGATCATGTGCCTGCACATCACACCTGCCATAGGCGTATCACGGGGGAAGGGCAGAACAGTGGCGAGTGCGACCGAACCTGCCCCGACGGGGGCGCACGACGGACCGGACCGGCCGCCCGCACCCGCCGGAGCGGCCCTCGAACTGCTGGTGCACGGCGTGGGCGGCACCACGCCCGAGGAGATGCTGAACGATCCGCGGACGGTCCGGATCACCGGTGACGGGACCGCGGCCGTCTTCCGGCGCATCGACGACGCCGACGCCGAGGAGCGCCCCGAGGACCACCGCGGCAAGCCCGTGCCCGAGGCGTACGTCTGGTGCAACCTGACCTCCGGAAACGGCTCCCGCGCCCTGTGGCTGTTGCTGCTGCCGTTCATGGTCGTCAACCTGGCCCACTGGATGCGCCCCACCACCCGGGGCCGGCGGCGGACGGTGCGCCTGTACGGCCTGCTCGTCCGGCTCGCCGGGCTGACCCTGACCGTGCTGCTCGTCGCCGCCGCCTGCGAGGTCGCCCTCGACCTGACCGCCTGGCAGTGCGCGGGCACCCCCGCGTGCGCCGAGGACCACTCATGGCTGGGCTTCCTGTCGCCGGAGGCGTCCGGCGGGGGCTGGTGGAGCATGCCCGGCCGCCGCCTCGCACTGGCCTCCCTGGTTCCCAGCGCGCTCACCGGACTGCTGTGGTACCTGTCCCACCGCACCTGGAGCGCGTACGAGTCCCAGAAGCCGATGGACCGCGGGGCCGAACTCGACGACGGCGCCACCGCCGACCGCACCGCGCTCGGCCGCCCCGGCTTCTGGTACGGGCGCCGTCTGGTGGCCCGGCTGCGTGCCGCGCACACGGCGGCCGGTTTCCTGACCGTCGCGGCGGCCGTCGGCACCTCGGCTGCCCGCTACGACCGCGGACCCGGCGGTCCGGTTCTCCTGGAGAGTCTGGGCCTGCTGCTGGAGGCACTCCTCGTGGCGGGCGCGGTCGTCGTGGTGTGGGTGGTCTGCCGACGCGGCCGCAGCGAGAACCGCCTGGACAGGGAGCTGGACAGGGCCCTGGTGCGGTGGCTGCCCGTGGGCTCGATCACCGTGCTCGCCCTCGCCATGCTGTACGCGGGCTGGTCGCGCCCCGAGTGGCGTTCCCAGGGGCGGCTGCCGGGCGACATGACGTTCGGCGGGATCGCCTTCGTGCAGGGCCTGCTCGTGATCGTGCTCGCCGTGGTCGCCCACGTCCTGTACCGCGCCCATCCCGACACGCGCACCGCGATGCGCGGCCAGGCCGGGCCGGCCGTCGCCATGCTCGCCTGCGCGCTCGGGGGAGTGATGTCCGGCGGGGTTGCCCAGCGCGTGGCCGACTGGCTGAACGGCACCGACGACTCCTTCCTGGGCCCGCCGGTGCTGCTGACCTGGCAGGCTTCCGTGATCCCGCCCCTGCTGCTGGTGGTGCTGTTGCTCGTCGGCTGGCTGGGGTGGCGCACATGGGTGCTGCGTCGCGGCGAGCTGGACACGGTGGAGTGGGAGTACGGGCAGAAGGCGGGGCACGAGCCCGCCGCGCGGACCGGCGAGGTTCCGGAGCCGGAGCGTCACGACATGGCCCGCACCCGCCGTATCGCCAGTACACGTGCCATGGCCTCCCTCACCGACCGGGCACCCCGCGTGGTCGGCGTCATCTCGGCCGTCACCCTGCTCCTGGGCATCGGGGCCCTGGTGGGTGCGACGATCACCGAGAAGGTGCCGGGCGAGGCCGCGCGCGGCACGTACCCCTTCGTGGAGGGTGCCGCCGACACCGCGCAGGCGCTCGGTTCCTGGCTGATCGGCTTCGGATTCATTCTCTTCGTCGCGTCCGGCCGCCGCGCCTACAAGGACGCCTCCGCGCGTCGCACCATCGGCATCCTGTGGGACGTCGGCACGTTCTGGCCGCGCGCCGCGCACCCCTTCGCACCGCCCTGTTACGCCGAGCGTGCCGTGCCCGACCTGACCTGGCGCATGGCGACGTGGACACGGTCCACGGGCGGGCGGCTCGTGATCTCCGGGCACTCCCAGGGCAGTGTCCTCGCCGCATCCGCCGTCTGGCAGCTGACGCCGTCCGTCCGCAAGCGGGTCGCGCTGCTCACCTACGGCTCCCCGCTGGAGCGGCTGTACGGGCGCTGGTTCCCGGCCCACTTCGGCCCGCACGCCCTCGGCTCACTGCACCGCGAGGTGGACTGCTGGCGCAACCTGTACCGCCTCACCGACCCCATCGGCGGCCCGGTGCGCCTGCCCGGCGAGTGCGGCCCCGGGGTCGACGCGGAGCCTTTCAAGGACCCCCTTGCCTACGGTCGCACCCTGGCCCATCCGCTCCCGGCCCCGATCCTCGGCCACTCCGACTACCAGGCCGACCCGGCCTTCGCGGCGGAGCGCAAACGGCTGCTGGACCGGATCGGGCCGGAGGTACCGGTCACGGCAGCTCCGGCAGGTCCTCCGGGTACAGCAGTGTGAGGTCGTCCGTGCTCGGCTCGGCGAACTGCGCGACGCGGCCGGCGTGGCGCTCGACCATCGCCTCGAAGGTCTGCCGCGCGGTCCGGCCGTTGCCGAACGCCGGCCCCTTCGGGATCGCCGTGAAGTACTTCAACAGGGACTCGGAGGCTCCCGGAGCGAGCCGGTACTCGTGCTCCTCGGCCTGCTGCTCCACGATCCGCAGCAGCTCCTCGGGACCGTAGTCACCGAATCTGATGGTCCGTGAGAAGCGGGACGCCACACCGGGGTTGACCGAAAGGAAGCGTTCCATCTCGGTTGTGTAGCCCGCGACGATCACCACCACCGCGTCCCGGTGGTCCTCCATCAGCTTCACCAGCGTGTCGATGGCCTCGCGGCCGAAGTCGCGGCCCGAGTCCTCCGGTGACAGCGCGTACGCCTCGTCGATGAACAGGACCCCGCCGCGCGCCCGGTCGAACGCCTCCTGGGTGCGGATCGCCGTGGAGCCGATGTGCTCGCCCACCAGGTCGACCCGGGACACCTCCACGAGGTGTCCCTTCTGCAGGACACCCAGTGAGGCCAGGATCTCGCCGTACAGGCGGGCGACCGTCGTCTTGCCGGTGCCCGGGGAACCGGTGAAGACCAGGTGGCGCCGGACGGAGGCAGCCTTGAGGCCCGCCTGCTGACGGCGCCGGCCCACCTCGATCATGTCGGTGAGGGCGCGCACCTCGCGCTTGACGCTGTCCAGACCCACCAGTGCGTCGAGCTCACCCAGCACGTCGTTCGACGTCCGCGTGGGCTGCTCGGGCTCCGGGGCGGCCGTGACGAACGGCTCCTGCTCGGTGATGCGCTGGCCGGGGATGGCCCCCAGCAGGCCGGGTGACTGACTCGTGGTCTGCACCGCGGTCTCCGGCGCCGCCGGGGGCCGTACCCCGGCGCTCTCGTCACTCGTGCAGTCCTCGACCAGGGGTCCGCCCCCCGTGTCGCCGGGGCCGCCGTCCGCGAACTCGTAGCCCCCGCGCGCGCAGCGCTCCGTACGGCACTTCCGCAGCGTCGTACGGCAGCCGTCGATCACGTGGAAGCCGTAGCCGCCGCTGCCCGTCACCCGGCAGCCCACGAAGCTTCCGCGGCCCTCGGCCGAGACGTAGAAGCCGGCCTCGGCGGGCGAGGTGACCGTGCAGCGTTCGATGGTGGGGTCGGCGCCCTTGGTGACGATCACGCCCGTCTGTGTGCCGTCCACGGTGCAGCCGGACAGGGTGCCGCCGCTGCCGTGGTCCCGGAACCAGGCGCCCGTCGCGGCATCCCGGATCCGGCAGTCGTCGAGCTGCGCGGTCGCCCCGTCGCTGACGGACACGGCCGTGTTGCGGACCTGCGAGAGATCGCTGTCGACGACGTCCGCGCGGGAGCCGCGGTCCAGGACGAACAGCGCGTCGGGCACGTCGTGCACGCGGCACGACTCCAGCACGGCCGTCGCGCCGTCACTGACCCAGACCGCCGGATAGTCGCCCGTGCTGTCGAAGATCTCGCACTGGTTCGCGTCCACACGCGTGCCTGGGTCCCACACCGACAGGCCGTTGCGCCCGAACCGCCGTACGGTCGTGCGCGTCAGCGTGAGCACCGAGCGCGAGCGCAGGTCGATCGCGTTCTCCGGGATGTCGTGGATGCGGCAGTCGGCGAGCGTGAGCACGGCGTCCGTGTCCAGCGTGACCCCGTCCGCGCTGGTCCGGTGCACCTCGCAGTCGGTGAGGTGTGCCGTGGCCCGCCCGGTGATCTGCACACCGGAGCCGCGGACCTCGTACACCTCGCAACCGACGGCCTCCAGCGAGGAGTTCTCACCGGTCGCGGACAGGCCCACCCCGGAGGCATGGTGCACGCGGCAGCGCTCGAAGCGCGGGTGGGCGCCCCCGCGGACGGCGACGGCCGCCTGCCCGGCCGCCACGACCTCGCACTCCTCGAACACCCCGCTGCCGCCGTCCATGACGGCGATCCCGATCCCGGCCGGGTTGTCGACCGTGCAGCGCCGCACCGTCGGCCGTGCGTCGCCGCGCACCTCGATGCCGGACGCGGACCGTGTCACGATCCGCACGTCCAGCAGCTCCGGCACGCCGCTTTCGACGAGCAGGGCGGGCGCGGCCGAGTCCTGGCCCTCCACGTGCAGGTCCTGCACCACGGCGGAGGCCCGTACGGTCAGGGGTACCCCGTCCACCGGGGCGATGCGCACGGAGCCCGGGGAGCCCTCGGGACCGCGCAGGGTCACGGACCGCTGGAGCACCAGGTTCTCCCGGTACGTACCGGGAGCGACGGTGAGTACGTCGCCGTCGCTCGCGGCCTCCAGGGCTGCGGCGAGCGAAGTGTACTCACCCGTGCGGCGCCGCCACCGCGATGTTCCGGTGTGCGTCACCTGGACCGTGCCCTGTGCCATGGCGCTGCTGTGCCCCCACCTCGTTGAACGCGGGTCGTTCGCCGAACAGTTCGGCTGGTCCACCGTAGCGTGCGCGGGGACGGGCGGTTGACCAGAGAAGGAAGGCCGTCAGCTGCCCGTGCCCGTCCTGCCCCAGTCAGGGCCCGCCTTGTCCCAAGCCTGGTCCCAACGGGCGTACCTGCGGCGGACCATGCGCCAGACGATCAGTCGTCTGGTACCTTCCACGGCCCCCGCGGCCAGCACCGCGGAGCCGAATCCGGCCAGCACCGCATGCGTCGACGCCGTGGCGGAGTCCAGCGGGCGGCCCACTATGCGGCCCTGCTGGTCGGTCCACAGCGTGAAGTGATCGCCGGGGCGCGGGTTCTTGAGGTTCGACAGCACCATGCCGTGCCGCTGGGTGCCGTCCGGGGCGGTCCAGTCGGCGATCACACGGCTGCTGCGGTCCCGGGCGGTCGAGGTCTCAGGGTCCGGATCCAGCGGGGAGTTGTCGGCCTTCTTGACGACGGTGCCCGTCACCTCGTGCCGGCTCTGGTGCTGTTCCCTCACGGACTGCTGCAGGGCGTCCTGTGCGGCGGACCCGACGACCGCACCGATCACCGGTACGGCCACGAGGATCAGTACCAGGGTGGCGAGGGCCAGCCATGCCTCGACGAGGTCCGTCGTGCGGCGCAGCGGATTGTGCCGCCAGCGCCAGAGTCCGCCCATTGCTCGCACCGTCCGGTACCCCCCTTCCGCGTCCGTGATAACCCCAGTTGGAGCCGTTCACGCGCGGGCCCGGTGAAGAGAGAGCGAAGTCACCCTTCCCAGCGGCCTCTCATGAACTTCTCATCAAGGCCCAACGAGTACGGCCCTGGTTTGTGTTCCCACCACAGGTGATTCTACGAATCAGATGCCGCCGCTCCTGCCGCCAGGTCCGGTTACTCGAGGACGCGCACCGGATCGCCGGTCCGGACCGTGCCAACGGATTCCGGCACCAGGTTCTGGCCGAAGACCAGCTTGTCGCCGAAGCGGCGGTGGCGGCCGAGGGTGCGCAGCGGCTCCCGGCCGCGCTCGGCGGTGCCCTGGTCGGTGGTGGTCACCACGCACCGCCCGCACATCTTGGCGACGCGGAAGGTGACCTCGCCGATCGCGATCCGCCGCCAGTCGTCCTCGGCCCAGGCGTCCGTTCCCGCCACGACCACGTTCGGCCGGAACCGGTTCATCGGCAGCGGGCCCTCGTCCGGGTGGTCGCCCTGCGCGACGAGGGAGTTGAGGGCGTCGAGCGAGGCCAGCGTGGTGAGCAGCAGCGGGAACCCGTCGGCGAAGCTGACGGTCTCTCCGGGACGCGCGTAATCCGGATCGACGGGACGGCGGGTGGCAGGGTCGTCGAGGTGCACCAGACGCACGTCGATCCCCAGGTAGTCGCTGAACCAGGCGTGCGCCGCGGAGTCGGAGAGGACCCCCTCCACCTTGTCCCGCCAGATCTCCACCGTGGTCGTGCCGGCCGGCTCGGGCACCGTGACGGCGAGCCGCTCGCAGCCGGGCGCGGACAGCACGAGGCCACCGCCGGGCAACGGCTCGGCGGCGGCCAGCGCCATGCGCGGATGCGGGCGCTGCGTGATGACCTTGCCCGCCTCGTCGACCAGCACCCAACGCCGGTCTCCCGCCAGCCCCCAGGGCTCCACCACGGCCTCCTCGGGCGTGACGCCCCGGGCCGCCTTCAGCGGATGGACATGGATCGAGTGCAGCGACGGATTCCCCATGGGGTCATCCTGCCAGCAGGCACCGACAACCCCTCGCGGAGCGCCTCAGTATCCGCGGTACTGCTGCCCGTTGTACGGGTCCTGGTAGGGGGCCTGGGCCGGGCGCGGGGCGGCGGGGCGCATCGCCTCGTAGCCCGTGCCGTTCGCCGCCGGGCGCGGCTGCTGCGGCTGGGCACCCGGGTATCCGCGCGGGGCACCGGTCTGCTGCGGGATGTACGCCGCCGGGGCCTGCTGCAGCGGTGAGGGCTGCTGGGCCTGCGGATAGCCGTACGAGGGGGCCGACTGCGACGGTCCGGCCGGCAGTGCGGGGAGCGCCGACGGCAGCGCGGGCAGGTTGCCGCCCGGCGTGTCGTACATCGCGGGGACCCGGATAGGGGCGATCTGCGGGGTGCCCCGCTCCGCCACGAGGCGGTCGTAGATGGGCGTGTCCGCGAAGGACGAGGCGGAGTAGTAACCGCCGCCATAGGTGGAGCGGGGGGAGGTCATGGCACATAAGTTAAGCCAACGATGTGCTGGTTGGGGAGACCGATAAGAGGGTTGTTTTCCGTGTCGGCAGTGACGTGGGGCCCCTAATGCGAGCGAACTTGGCGAAAAGGGGCGACATCGAAAGTGGCTTTCTTGTAAAGGCCGAGTTCCGGGCGGGTTACCAGCGGGTTGGGTCCTTCGTCACCCTGTACGGCTTCTGTGGGTTGACGCCCCCGAGGGAATAGGTTTGGCGGGAACGGATCGAACGGCCCTGGGCACGGCCCGGCGGCGCGCAGGTGAGCATGGGGGCGAACATGTCAATGCCCAAAGGATCGAATGTCGCGGTGCCGACGGCCGCCCTGCGTGTCGAACTGGGCTGGCGCGCCGGCCCGGGCGTGCCCGACGCGGACGCCTCGGCGCTCCTGCTGAACGCCGGAAAGGTGCGCTCCGACGCCGACTTCGTCTTCTACAACCAACCCGCGCACTCCTCGGGCGCGGTCAGGCACGAGGGCAAGCGCACCGAGGGCGGCCAGGTGACCGACACGCTGTCCGTCGACCTCACGCGCGTGGAACCCACGATCGAGACCGTCGTGCTCGCCGCCTCCTCCGACGGCGGCTCCTTCGGGCAGGTGCCGGGCCTGTACATCCGTGTGGTCGACGACCGCAGCGGCACCGAGGTCGCGCGCTACGACAGCGCCGACGCGAGCGTGGAGACCGCGTTCGTCCTGGGTGAGTTGTACCGCCGTCAGGGCGCCTGGAAGTTCCGGGCCGTCGGGCAGGGGTACGGCAGCGGCCTCGAAGGGCTGGCAACGGACTTCGGTATCACGGTGGACGAACCGCAACACGCGGAGCCACCTGCGCCTCTCGCCCCGCCAACCGCGCCTCCCGCC
>NZ_VJZC01000131.1 GCF_009377185.1 Streptomyces spongiae | reverse complement strand
CGGCCGACCCGGCCGCCGGGGTCGGCTCCGGCTCCCGTCCGGTACGTCCAGCTCCGGACGCCTTGGGCTCGGTGGGGCTGCCCAGCAGGTACTTGCCGTCATCCCCGAACCGGCCGCCGCCGGCTGCGTCCTGGTCCTGGCTGACGCTCCGGACACCGCCGTGGCGCACGAGCTGGCGGGGTGAGCGGGAGATCGCGGCGGTGCGGCTGAGGACGCTCCTCCCCTCGAGCCGGTCGACCTCCCGATGCGCCTCGCGGCGAGCCGTGTCGTCGTCGGGGAGTACGCCGGGGACAAGGCCCTGCGGTCGCGACCACCATCCTCGCCAGGCTCGGAATGCGCGCCCGCGGCGAGGCTGCCGCGGGCGGCCGGACAGCTCACCTGCGGCCGGAGAGCGTGTCGGCCGCACTGGTCGCCCTCGCCAGGTACGACGGCCCGGGCCAGGTCGCGCTGGCCTCGCCCCCCAAGGAAGTGCGGGAGTTCGACGGCACCGCATACGTACTGGAGCGCGCGATCCGCACCGACTTCGCGCTCGTGCGCGCGGCCAAGGGCGACCGGCACGGCAACCTCGTCTTCGGCAAGTCGTCGCGCAACTTCAACCCCGTCGCGGCCATGGCGGGACGGGTGACGATCGCCGAGGTCGAGGAGTTGGTCGAGCCCGGAGAGATCGACCCGGATGCGGTGCAACTGCCGGGGATCTTCGTACAGCGAATCATTGCCCTCACCCCCCAGGAGGCCGCGGAAAAGATGATCGAACAACGCACGGTTTCCGTGCCCAGCGGGCAGCAGGCGGTGGGGCATTGATGGCGTGGAGCCGCACGGAGATGGCCGCCCGAGCCGCACGCGAACTGCGGGACGGCCAGTACGTGAACCTCGGCATCGGACTGCCGACGCTGATACCCAACCACCTGCCGCACGGTGTGGAGGTGACCCTCGAATCAGAGAACGGCATTCTCGGCACCGGCCCCTATCCCACCGAGGACGAGGTCGACCCGGACCTGATCAACGCCGGCAAGGAGACCGTGACGGTCCTGCCCGGGGCCTCGTTCTTCGACTCGGCGCTGTCCTTCGGGATGATCCGCGGCGGACACATCGACGTCGCCGTACTCGGCGCCATGCAGGTCTCCGCGTCAGGTGACCTGGCGAACTGGGCGGTCCCGGGCAGGCTGGTCACCGGCATAGGCGGCGCCATGGACCTGGTCCACGGGGCCCGCACCGTCCTCGTCGTGATGACCCACACCGCCAAGGACGGCAGCCCCAAGATCGTCGAAGACTGCTCCCTGCCGCTGACCGGCAGGCGCTGCGTGCACCGTGTCATCACCGACCTCGCCGTGCTGGACGTGACCGACGACGGCCTCGTACTGGTCGAAACGGCTCCCGGCGTCACCGCCGACAAGGTGCGGGAACACACCGAGCCGAAGATCCATATCGCAGAAGGGGCCGGCCGATGAGCCCGCGTGATGTCTACGTCGTCGACGCGGTGCGTACGCCAGTCGGTAAGTACGGCGGTGGTCTGGCGGCCGTGCGTCCCGACGACCTGGCCGCCCATGTCGTACGGTCCCTGCTGGACCGCTCTCCTGGCCTCGATCCGGCGCGGGTCGACGACGTATTCCTCGGCAACGCCAACGGTGCCGGTGAGGAGAACCGCAATGTGGCGCGCATGGCGGGGCTGCTGGCCGGTCTGCCGGTGACCGTGCCCGGTGTCACCGTCAACCGGCTGTGCGCCTCCGGTCTGGAGGCCGTCGTCCAGGCTTCACGGGCCATCGCGCTCGGCGACGCGTCCATCGCCGTGGCGGGCGGCGTCGAGTCGATGACCCGCGCGCCCTACGTCCTGCCCAAGAACGACCGCCCCTTCCCGGCCGGACATACCGAGCTGTGCTCCTCCACGCTCGGCTGGCGCATGGTCAACCCCGCGATGCCGCCGCAGTGGACCGTCCCGCTGGGGGAGAGCGCGGAACTGATCGCGGAGAAGCACGGCATCAGCCGTGAGAAGCAGGACGCGTACGCGCTCAACAGTCACGAGAAGGCCACCACGGCCTGGAAGGACGGACTGTACGACGCCGAGGTCGCACCGGTCCCGGTTCCGCAGCGCAAGGGCGATCCGGTGCTCCTCGCCCGCGACGAGTGCGTACGTGAGAACGCGTCCCCGCAGGCGATAGCGAGGCTCAAGCCGTCCTTCCGCCCCGCGGGGGGCACCGTCACCGCGGGCAACGCCTCGCCCCTCAACGACGGCGCCGCCGCCCTCCTGCTCACGGACGACGAGGGTCTCAGGGCGACCGGCCGTGAACCATTGGCCCGGGTCACCACCTGCGCCGTGACCGCCATCGACCCCCAGTACTTCGGCCTCGGGCCCGTCGAAGCGGTCAACCGGGCGCTGGCCAAAGCAGGCCGCGCCTTCGCCGACCTGGACGTCATCGAGTTGAACGAGGCGTTCGCCGCCCAGGTACTGGGGTGCGTGGCCGAATGGCCGGAGTTCGATCCCGCGATCCTCAACCCGCGTGGCGGGGCCATCGCCATCGGCCACCCTCTGGGCGCGTCCGGCGCCCGGCTGGCCGGCGCCGTCGCCCACCAGCTCGCCGCCGCGGGCTCGGGCCTCGGTGTGGCGGCCCTGTGCATCGGCGTTGGGCAAGGCCTTGCCGTCGTTCTCGAGCGATGAATCACAAGCCGCCGGCCGGTCCGGCCGACGAGGCCATGGCCTTGGGTAAGACCGAACAGGTGGATACAGTAGCGCGTCGTACAAGCCCAGGAGGCGGGAGTCAGGCGAGGCATCACCCCGGAGTTGAGGGGGTTGCTCGAATCGGCTGCATACACACTGGGTAGAATCCTTGCGTGAGCAGGAGCAGGAACACGTCCCCCGAGGCACAGCAGTCGGCCGACGACGGAAGCGAGGGGTCGGTCCAGGCAGTGCCTCCGGGCGGAAGTCCAGCCGTCGCCGCGGGCGGGCGCCGACTGGCTCTCGACGTCCACGGGCGGCTGCGCACCATGATCCTCAACGGCGAGCTGCCACCGGGATCCGTATTGCTACAGGCCGAAATGGCCCGGAGGCTGGGTGTCAGCCGCACACCCATGCGCGAGGCGTTCCGGCTGCTCCAGGAAGAGGGGCTCATCGACGCCCGGCCCGACCAGCGAGCGCGGGTGCGGTCGGTGGACCCCGAGGACCTCGACGCTGTCTACGGGGCCCGCATCATGCTCGAAACGCTGGCCGTCAGCATGACGGCCAAGTCGTTCACGGGCGAGGACATCGAGCGCATGAGCGATGCCCTGAAACGGATGCAGGGGCTGGTGGTCGACGACCAGCCGGACGAGTGGCACGCGGCGCACCACGAGTTCCACAGCATCGCCACCCAGGCGGTGGGGCCACATCTACAGCGCATGATCGCCTCGCTCGGCGAACACAGCGAGCGCTACATCCGCCTGGCTCAGCTGGGCGCGCCCGCCTCATGGGGCAAGGCATACGCGGAGCACGAGGCGCTCCTGGAGGCACTGCGCCAGAGCGACCCGGCCGAAGCCGCGCGTGTGGTCGCCCGTCATCTGGCGCGCACCGCTCTGAGCGTGCTGGCGGACATCGCCCCCGAGTACGAACCCACGGCCACTCGGACGGCCCTGGGGATCGCCGGCAACGGTCAGGCATGACGCCGGTGCTCCGGCTGTCGAGCAACGGTCGGCCCCGAGAAGCGTCAGGAAAGGTCAGCCTCGGCCAGGGTCTTGAGCAACCGCAGTGCTGTGGCCCCGTCCTGGGGGCCAGGACATCCAGCATCTGCTGGTTGATGCGCCGGGTGGGCGGGATGAGTTCTTCCAGCAACCGTGTGCCGTCCGGTGTGAGGTACAGGATGGTGCGCCGGCGATCTCTTTCGTGGCGTACCTGCTCCACGTAGCCCTGGTCCGCCAGACGACGGACGTTGTCGGCGCCTCGGCCGACGAGAACCCGCGGCGGGTACGCGACGACGGGGTCCACTCCGTTCTCGTGTTGCCTGTCCGGGCGCGGGGCGTTTGCCTGGGCGTGGCAACCTTCACCCGTGGCCGTCGGCAGGACGGTGGCGTCCCGGGTACCTGCCCGCTGAAGGCCGAGACTCGGGGCTGTCGGGCAGGTCGGGCGGACAGGGATCGCCCGGCTCGCCTTGCGCGTCCTGCGCGTCATGTCCGGGGTGGCGCGGCTGGCTGTGTGGGTCGACTCGCATGACACACAAGCGTCCGGGACGGCCGGGCTGTGGGGCGATCGGGCAGTCGACTGAAAAATTAGCCGCGCGGTGCCGACTCTTCGGACTCCACCGACAGCACCCCGGTCTCGAGCGCTGTCATTCCCTGTGCGACGAGCGCCACGACCTGCCGTTCTCGCGGGGAGAGTCGGGGGCCGTAGCCGGTGGCGCCGGTTGCGAGGGCGGCCTTCTGGATCTCGTTGGCGGCCCGCCACCCGTCCTCGTCGCCCAGGAGGAGCAGGGCGGTGGCCCGGTTCGCCACTCGCGGTGCCGGGCGGCCGGCCAGTCACGGGGGGGTGCCTCTATGTCTTTCGTCAAGCGAGGTGTGGGGTTCGGGGTTCGTAGAAGGTGCCGTCTCGGAGCATGGCGAACAGCACGCTGATGCGGTGGCGGGCCAGGCGGATGAGGGCTTGTGTGTGGCTCTTCCCCCGAGCCCGGCAGCGGTCGTAGTAGGTGCTGGAGGCGGGATCGTGCAGGGCGGCGAACGCGGAGAGGAACAGCGCGCGTTTGAGCTGCCGGTTGCCGCCTCTGGGCGCGTATTCGCCGTGGATCGAGGTCCCCGACGACTTCGTCGTCGGGGCGAGGACGGCGTAGGAGGCGAGGTGGGCGGCGGTGGGGAAGCTGGTGCCGTCGCCGACGGTGACCAGCAGGACTGCGGCGGTCCTGACCGCGACCCCTGGCATCGAGGTCAGGACCGGGGAAAGAGGGTGAGCCTCCAGCAACTGCCCGATCTGCGCTTCCAGAGCTCGCCGCTGTTCGTGGACGGCCGTGAGCGAGCGGGCCAGCGACGGGATCACGACATCGAGCGTGCCCGTCCCAGGGACGACGACGGTCTGCTCGTCGAGCGCGTCGAAGACCTCGTCGATCAGCCGCTGGGCCATGCGCGGAGCCCTGGGCCGGATCACCTCAACGAGCCTGCGGCGACCGGCTTTGCGCAGCGCGGCTGGGGATCCGTAGCGTTCCAGCAGCCAGGTCACGGCCTGGTGTTCCAAACGGGGGCCGAGGACGCGTTCCAGGCTGGGGTGGAACTGGGTGAGCAGGCCGCGTATCCGGTTGGAGGTGCGGGTTGCCTCGGCCGCCAGGTCCTGGTCGAAGCCGACCAGGACCGTCAGTTCGGCGGTGATCTCGTCGGTCAGTTCCAGCGAGCGCAAGGTGTGCGGCATGGTCCGGGCGGCGTCCGCGATCACCGCGGCGTCCTTCGAGTCGGTCTTCGCCTCGCCCGGGTAGAGGTCGGCGATCCGCCGCATGGACAGACCGGGCAGGTAGGCAACCTTGCAGCCGGCGTCCCTGGCGACGGTCAGGGGCAGGGCCCCGATCGAGGCCGGCTGGTCCACGATCACCAGCACGGTGCCGAACTTCCCGGCCAGCTTGTCGAAGACGGCCCGCAGCTTAGGCTCGCTGTTGGGCAGCTGCTTGTCGAAGACCTTCTTGCCCGCCGGGGTCAGCCCGTGCCCGTGATGGGCGCTCTTGCCGACGTCCAGACCGAGGAAGACGCCCACGTCGTCGATGTCGTCCAACTCATCCTCCCGAATGGTGTCAGTGCGGTGCCGGCCAGGGCTTCGGCGCCGTATGCGCGCATCCACGTTATGCAGACCTGCCGCCCGCGAGCGGCCGGGCATTGCGCCAGGCCAGGCGGTAGTCGGACCTCTCATCAGCGTCTCCAACGGCGCCTCCCGGACCCGGTGACACCACCCCCCAGGTCATGCCTTCCAATGCCGTTGCTTTTGGTGGTTACTGCCATCTGTGGTTCACGGTGATGACGGCTGGTGGACGGCGGTGACTGGCAGGTTCGTCGGGGGCCTTGCTGCTGAACGGGGTGATCGACGACTTAAGTTTGCGGGGGCAGTCGCGTGAGCGTCGTCGTGGCAGCAGGGACCAGCGGATCTCGGCGAGGCCGAGAAGGCGGTCATGATTCCGGGCTGAGGGGGAAAAGCCGCACGGCGCGATCACCGAACGGCGGACAACATGCAGGGCCCGGGTAAACGATGTCCGCTCGGCGGAAGTCTGCGCGATCCGGGCCACCTCGTTGAGCAGGTCGCGGGTCGCGTGGTGGACGATCAGGTGGGGATAGATCTCCTACCTGACCCCGTCCGGGGTCTGCGAGCGCAGGACCGGTCTGCCGCGCTGGTGAGTCTTGATCTCATCGAAAACGATCTCGATCTCCCAACGCCGGGCATAGAGGGTGGCGAGTTCGGCGGCTGGATACTCCTCATGGTCGATCAGGCTGGTGACAAGCCGGATCACGTCCGTCTGGCCGTCGACGCGGTACTCGATCACCCTCACCAGAGCTGGCGGAGCTTTGACGGTTCCGGCGGCCTTGGCGTGCTTGTTCGCCTGGATCAGGGCCAGATAACTCCCGTCCGGCAGGACGTCCTGGACCCTGCGGGCGGCCCGGCGCTCGATCCTCCACAGCAGGTGGGCACCCCGGTTGCGAAAGCGGTGCCAGCGGGCCAGGCCCCATAGACCGCGGTCGGCCAGGACCAGTGTCCCGGCCCCGATGTGGGCTTCCAGTTCGTCGGACACGATCCGCTCGGAGTCTTTCCAGCCGCCGATCACCGCGTCCAGTACCGCGTGCGAGGAACACTCCGTCACCGCGACCACCCGGGCCTGCGGATAACCCATCGGATTGCGTTGCGAGCCGGACTTGCCGAACGTCTCCCGGTTGTGGGCCGAGTCGGGGACCGCCAGCAGCATTCCGTCCAGGGCCAGGACTCGCAGCCCGTGGAAGAGTTCCGTGCTCCGGCCCAGCGGCTGGGCCACGGCCCGGAACAGCTCTCGCATCACCGGTCAGCCCAGACGCTGCCTCGCCCGTGTCAGAGATGACTTGTTCACCCCGGCCCACGGCCGAAGTATGGGCTCGCCGACCTTCACCAGCCGCAAGACCTCCAGGTAGTCGGCCTGCGGAAACAGGCACAGTGCAAGCACGAAGTACACCGTGAACCGGGCCGACAGCACACGCCGGCGCTTCTCCACGCACCCGGCCTCGGCAACGACCTGGTCCACGAGCTCAGCAGGACACGACCGAGTCAGGATCCCCAACCCCAGCCGCTCCAGACGCGACACCAACACGCACGGCTCAACACCCCACACACCCCAAAAGCAACGGCATTGTCATGCCTTCGACAGGGGGGAACAGCCATGCCGGGCCCGGAGGCCAGCGGCCCTCTTGCAGGACCGCGAAGAACATAACGGGGGAACGTCGGCTGGTCAGTGACGGTTGAGTCGTCGAGCAAGAACAAGCGCTGCGTCGAGGGTGCGGCGGGAACGAGTTCGACGGATCAAACTGCTGGGGCTGGGCCGCTGAACGTCAGGTTCAGCCCCGGCCTTCCGGGCCCTGCAAATCCGTTTCGCTGCGACTCGGGGTTCGCACGTTGACCGTGAAGGTGCGGCGGACGACTTGCCCGGCGGCGGTGTCGATGACGTCATAGTGCCCAGGAGGTGCGTCATAGGTGTAGACAATCGAGGCGGTGCCGACGCTCTGCTGGAGGGGTGCCGCGTTCGTGCCGTCGGAGATGAGGAGCGGAGATCGAATGACTCGGTGCTTCTTCACGGAGGCTCCTCGATGTGTGGATCGTTGCGGAACGGTGCGGCGGCTCAACCAGCAGAGGACAGAGCAAGCAAGGTCGTCTCAGGGTCGACGATGGGCTGCTGCAGGTCACACCGGCAGGTTGTGCGTGGCGTCGACCGTGAAGGACACCTCCGCCCGGTCGAAGTCCCGGGTGCGCCCGTAGTCCACCGAGACCCAGTCCTTGGGCCGGGCCCCGTCGAACGCGGGCAGCAGGGCGGTGGCCGCCGCGGCGAAGGCGTTGGACCAGCCTGTGGCCGGGTCGCCGTCCAGCAGGGCGGCTCATCGAGCAGATAGATATGCCGAGCGTTCTCATCGACCCGAGCAACGCCCTGTCAGCTGCGCCGACCTGAGCGTTCGCCCGCACAGCACAAGTATCTCTATCGCTATGCAGTTCGTCCTGAACGGGGACAACAGCACACTCCCGCCCTGGCCATCCGCGCACCAGCGCGCCACTCTGCGTGAGCACTCACATCGTCACAGCCTGCCTGCCCCGAGACGGGCCATCCGCAGCCCCGTGCCGCCTCTGGAGTGGATACGCACGCGCAACTTACAAGAGGGCGGCAGATGAGGTGACCTGTTCGGGCCTCGCATGCGGCCGTGCTGCCGTGCAGGGTGGACCGCAGATCCACCGCTGCTGTCGTGTGCGTGTGGCCGGTCGTCACGGTGGCCGACGCCAAGGCGGTCGGGGTGTGGCTGCGGGCCGGAATGCCCGACGACGGCATGCTGTCCGACCGGCTTCGCTTGGCCTTCGCTCCACGGCGGGTTGCCCACCTCAACCGACGAGCTCCTCCTCCTGGGCGTGCCGGATGGCGTCCCGCACGTGGCCACGTGATCCTCGGTGAGGACGTACCGGATCTCCCGGGCCTGGCGCTGCGCTGTGACGATGCGAGAGGTGCGCAGCACGCGCAGCCGCTGGGAAACCAGCGGCTGGTTCACTTCGAGGGAGACGTCCAGTTGGTGGACGTACTTCCCGCCCTCGGACAACTCGCGCACGATGCCTGTGCGGACGGGCCAGTGCCCTCGGGAGTCACTGGCCGCATACAGCGCGCGTGTCGGCTCGTCCGTCGGGGCTGCCGGGTAGGTCGTCATCACATGCACACATCAGCATGTGACAATGATTTTCGGTTTGCCTCAGTGGTCGTCCCAGTGGCCCTCCTGGGCGGCGTGGCGGTGGCCGTCGTGGACGTAGTCGATGTGGTCCTCGTGCGGGACGGCTAGGTGGCCGCAGCCTTCGCCGTGGGTGTGGGGGTGGTCGTCGTGTGTGCGGTGTTCGGTGGTGGCGCTCCAGATGGTGCTCTCGGAGGGCCTGCGGCTGGCGCCTCGCAGGCCGCGTGTCCACGTGCATGCATGGCGACTTTCGCATACCTGGGTCGGCGGCGCGAAGGTCAAGCGCCCGTTTGCGCCCTCAGCCGTGTCGCTGTCTCCGTGAGAGACACGGTGAACGGGTGGCCCGGTGCGGTGAGAACCTGCTGGGCCGGTCCCTGTTCGATGAGTTCGCCGGTGTCCAGGACGGCGATGCGGTGAGCCAGAGAGGCGGTTTCCAGATCGTGGGTGATCAGGAGGAGGGACAGGTCGTCGCGGTCGTGGAGCAGGGTGGTGAGGACGCCGAGGATGCCCCGGCGGGTGATCGCGTCGAGGCCGGAGGTGATCTCGTCGCAGATGAGGACGCGGGGCCGGGCGAGCAAGGTGCGGGCGAGGGCCGCGCGCTGGAGTTCGCCGCCGGAGAGCTGCCAGGGACGCCTGCGCACCAGGTGCTCCGGGAGATCGAGTCCGGTCAATGTGGCCAGGGCCTCCTGCGTCGCGGCGGAGGTCTCAGTGCCGCGCAGCCGTATCGCGGTGCGGGCGACCTGGTGCAGGACGGGGCGGTGTTCGTCGAAGGCGGCGCGCGGGTCCTGGAAGACGTACTGGACGGCCGCCAGTTGGGTGCGGGTGCGGTCGCGCAGGCTGCGCGGCAGCGGTGTGCCGTCGATGAGGATCTCTCCGTCGTGGTCGCGGTGGAGTCCGGCCAGGCAGCGGGCGAGGGTGGTCTTGCCGCTTCCGGAGCGGCCGACTACGGCCAGACTTTCCCCTGCGCGCAGGTCGAGTTCGGTCAGGCGCAGTACCTCGGTCGTGCCGCCTGTGGTGTTGCGGTGATGGGCGGTCAGGTCGCGTATCCGCAGGACAGGGCGGCCGGTCCCGGTCGCACTGCCAATTTTCGTGAACTCTGGTTGCTCGCGGAGCAGTTCGCGGGTCCATTCGTGCCGGGGTGCGAGCAGCAGACGCTGCGCAGGGCCCGATTCCACGACTCGGCCCGCCCGCATGACGCTCACCTCGTCGGCGAGCGCCCGTACGACGTCCATGTCGTGGCTGAGCAGGACGACGGCGATGCCATGTGCCGCGACGGCCGCCAACTGGTCGACGATACGGCTCTTGGTCAGCGCGTCCTGACCGGTGGTGGGCTCGTCGGCGACGATGGCCTGGGCACCGAGTAGCAGCGCCTGGGCGAGGACGACGCGTTGCTGCTGTCCGCCGGAGAGCTGGTGCGGGTAGCGGCGCAACAGGACCTCTGCGTCCGGGAGTTGAGCCTGGGCGAGGGCGTGCAAAACGCGTTCGCGGGCCGCTGTCCGGCGCCGGCCGCGGGGCAGGTGGCGTACTTGGGGGCGGGCGATGTCCGTCAGG
The DNA here is from genome assembly GCF_009377185.1 of Streptomyces spongiae. Classification (GTDB taxonomy): domain Bacteria; phylum Actinomycetota; class Actinomycetes; order Streptomycetales; family Streptomycetaceae; genus Streptomyces; species Streptomyces spongiae. The sequence goes on along the minus strand of NZ_VJZC01000131.1, from coordinate 9,992 downwards.
AGCGCGGAGACCCGACGGGCGGGGTTGAGGGCGGCAGCCGGGTGCTGGGGGATGTAGCCGACCAGGCCGTCGGCTGCCAGGCGTACGTCGCCGGCGACGTGGGCGCCGGGCGGGTACTCGCCGAGCAGGGCGAGGCCGGTGGTGGTCTTGCCGCTGCCCGAGGCGCCGACCAGGGCGGTGACCTTGCCGGGGAGGACCTTGAGGCTCACTCCGTCGACGATCGCCCTGCCACCGACCTCGACGCGAAGGTTCCGGATCTCGGCCACGGGCGCAGCGGTGGTGTCGCCGACCTGAGCCGTTGTGTCGTCTGCGTGGTTCACGGGCGTGCTTCACTCCCTGCCGGGTTGTGGGCGGTCCTGGTCGCGTCCGGGAGCTTCGTGCCCCGGCCCCGGCCCCGGTCGCTTCGGCGGTTGTTCGCCAGCGCGGCGTCGAAGAGGAGGTTGGTGCCCATGGTCAGGGCGACAATCAGCAGGGCGGGGACGGCCACGGCCCACGGCTGGACGGACAGACCGGTGCGGTTGCGGTCGACCATGACCGCCCAGTCGGCGGCGTCCGGAGCGACTCCGACACCGAGGAACGCGGCCGTGGCGACCAGGTAGAGCACGCCGGTCAGCCGGGTTCCCGCGTCAGCGGCCAGGGTGCGCAGCATGGAACGGCCGACGTAGCCGACGGCCATGCTCCACCAGGTCTCGCCCTGCATGCGCAGCGCCTCGACCGCGGGGCGGGCGGCGGCCTCCGTGGCGGCGGCGCGTACGAGCCGGGCCGCGTCGGGCACGTTCACCAATGCCACCAGCAGGGCCAGACCGACGGGGCCGGGGGAGAGCACGGTGGCGGCCAGCAGGATCAGCAGCAGAGACGGGACAGCGAGCAGGACGTCCAGGGGACGCATCAGCAGCTCTTCCAGCCAGCGGCGATGGGTGAGCGCGCCCACCAGGCCGACGGGGAGCGCGACGAGATACGACAGTGTGGTGGCCGCGAGGGCGGTCAGCACGACCGGCCGACCACCGTGCAGCACCTGCTGCCATACGTCCCGGCCCACGAAGTCCGTGCCGAGCCAGTGACCGTCGCCGACGGTGAAGGACGCCGTCCGTGCTCCTGGTTCGCCGACGAGCAGTGGGCCCAGCAGGGCGAGCACGAGGGGCACGGCGACGACCGAGATGCCGAGGGCGAAGCGGGCTGTCCATGGCTTCGTCATGCGGCCGCCCCCGCCCGGGGTGCGAGACCGTGGGCGACGAGATCCGCACCCAGGTTCAGTACGACGGTCAGCACGCCGAACACCACGGCGAGGCCCTGGACCACCGGCACGTCGCGTTCGGCCACGGCGTTGAGCAAGACGGTCCCGAGTCCGGGGATCACGTAGAGCGCCTCCACGACGATGACGCCGCACAGCAGCCAGTCGATGGTGCGGGCGAGTTGCTGGGCGGCGGGGGCGAGGGCGTTCGGCAAGGCGTGGGCATAGCGGATGCGGGTGCCGGAGATGCCGTAGCGGCGGGCCTGGGCCACGTAGGGGGAGGCGAGTGCGTCGATCATGCCGGCTCGCACCAGACGGGACAGGGAGCAGACCGGGCGGGAGAGCAGGACCAGCACGGGCAGGACCAGCGCGGCCGGGTGGCCGAGCAGGTCGGTGCCGTATCCGACGGCGGTCGGCGGCAGCCAGCCCAGCTGGAGGGCGAGGACGGTCACCAGCAGCACGCCGAGGGCGAATTCGGGCACCGCGTACACGGCGAGCGTGGCCGAGCTGATCAGCCGGTCGGCGAGGCGCCCTTCGTGGCGGGCGGCGAGTACGCCGAGGCCGAAGCCGATCGGGACGAGCAGTGCCACGGTGAGCGTCGCCAGGAGGAGGGTCGGGCCGAAGCCGTCGGCGATGTACTGGCCGACCGGGCGGCCGGAGGTCAGGGAGGTGCCGAGATCACCGTGCAGCAGGCCCGTCGCCCAGTCGGCGAGTCGCTCATGGGTGGGCCTGTCGAGGTGCATGGTCTCGCGGATGGCGGCGATCCGGGCGGGGTCGGGCTGGTCGCCGGCCAGGGCGACGGCGGCGTCGCCCGGCAGCGCCTCGGTGAGCGCGAACACCAGCAGCACCACGGCCACGGTCTGCAGGGCGCCGAGGAGCAGCCGCCGGGCGAGGAAGGAGCGCAGTCCGCTCACGTGAGCCAGACCTTGTCGAAGCGTGCCCAGTCGAGTGTGTTGGCGGGGGCCTTCGCCTCAACTCCCTTCACTGTGCCGGCCGTTCCGATGATCCAGTCGGCGAAGCCCCAGATGAGGAAGCCGCCTTCCGCGTACAGACGGCGCTGCATCCGCTCGTAGACGGCCGCTCGTTCGGTCTTGTCGCGGGTGGACTGTGCCTGCTCGTACAGCGCGTCGAAGTCCTTGTGCTGCCACTTGGTGGCATTGGTGGTGGAGCCGGTGAGCAGGCGCTGGGCGATGTGGGCCTCGATGGGCATGGCGCCGGAGCGGTAGCAGCACAGGGTGCCGTTGTCGAGGATGTCGGCCCAGTAGGAGTCCTTGCTGCCCATCTTCACGTCGATGGTGATGCCCGCCTTCTTCGCCTGGTCGCGGAAGATGCTGGCGGCCTCGGTGAACCCGGCGGCGACGGCCGAGGTGTCGAGGGTGACCTTCAGGTTCTCGGCACCGGCCTGTTTGAGGAGGGAACGGGCGCGGTCGAGGTCCTGAGCGCGCTGGGGGAGGCCGTCGGCGTAGTACTCGTAGCCCCTGCCGAACAGGTCGTTGCCGATCACACCCGCGCCGGACAGGGCGCCGTCGATGAGTTCCTTGCGGTCGGCGATGAGGAAGAACGCCTCGCGCACACGCTTGTCGTCGAAGGGGGCGCGGTCGGTCTTCATGCAGAACGCCTGCATGGCACTGTTACGGAGCCGCACGATCTCGACCTGTCCCTTGCCCTCGTGGGCGCGGGCGGTGGTGGGGTCGAGTTCGTGGGCGTACTCGACCTGGCCGCCGAGGAGGGCGTTGACGCGGGCGGACTCCTCGTTGGCGACGACGAACTCGAGCTCGTCGAGGTGCGGGGCGCCCTCCCAGTAGTCGTCGTAGCGGCGGAAGACGGCGGAGCGACCGGGGGTGAAGGCGACGAACCGGAAGGGGCCTGAGCCGATCGGCTTCTTGTCGAAGTCGGAGGCGTTCTCCGGGACGATGTAGGCACCGAACGCGGCCAGGACGTTGGGGAACTCGGCGGTCGGCCGCTTGAGAACGAACTCGATGCTCCGCTGGCCTGTGGCCCGGCTGGCGTCGAGGTCGATGGGCTCCAGGGAAGCCTTGGCGCGGAACGCCTGTTGGGGATCGGCGATGCGGCGGTAGCTGTAGAGGACGTCGGCGGCGGTGACCGGCTCGCCGTCGTGGAAGGTCGCCTTGCGCAGGGTCACCTGCCAGCGGTCCAGCGTCTTGTTCGCCTCCCACTTCTCTGCGAGACGGGGCTGGGCGGACAGGTCGGCGCCGTAGTCGGCGAGCTTGTCGTACAGCGCCTTGGCGCGGGCGGCGTCGGCGAAGAGGTTGGCCAGGTGCGGGTCGAGGGTCTCACTCGCGCCGCCGCCCGCGAACGCGGCGCGCAGTCGCCCGCCCCGCTTCGGAGTGCCGTCGCCCTTGGCGTCGGGGCCTTCGCTGCCGGAGCCGCCGCACCCGGTCAGAGCGAGCGTGCCGAGTGAGGCGGCGCCCGTGGCGGTGAGGAAGCCGCGGCGGCGCAGGCCGGGCAGGCGTTCGTCGTGCATGGGATTCCTTGGGGTGTGGTGGGGACGGTCAGTGGGGAGTGGTGAGGCGTGCGACGACGTGCAGCCGGTCCGCGTCCGTCGTGTCGCCGGGCAACTGGCCCTCCTGCCAGGGAGGTTCGGTGCGTGGGCCGGGCCCGTCGTGGAGTTCGAGGACCTCGAAGCCGTGCGTGGCAAGGAAGTGCCGTAGCTCCTGCGGGAACAGCAGCCGCCATGCCGAGCGCTGTTCGACGGGCGGTGAGCCGTCGTCAGTGGTCCATACGCGCGTACGGCGCAGGAGCTGCGCGGTACGGTCCACGGTGAGTGTGGTGTGGGACCGGTAGGCGGTGCCCTGCCAGGCGAGGGAATTGACGGCGGGCGCATCGAGCAGGTCGACACGGCCGAGGAAGTACGCGCCGTTGCGCATCTCCGCGACCAGCAGGCCGTCAGGGGCCAGGGCGCGGCGGCAGGACCGGAAGAACGCGTCGAGCTGGTCGTTGGTGTGGCAGTACAGCAGGGCGCTGTCCAGGCACACGACGGCGTCGAACACGCCCCGGCCCAGGTCGAAGTCGTGCAGGTCGGCACGGACGTAAACGGGTCCGGGGTGGTTGGTGCGGGCGTGGGCGAGCATCGCCTCGGAGATGTCGGCACCAGTGACCGTGCGCCCGGCGCCGTGGAGGTGGGCGGCGTCGCGGCCGGTACCGCAGCCCATGTCGAGCACGCGCTCTCCTGTGCCGTGCCGCCGCAGGCAGTCCTCCGTCCAGCGCCCGGCCAGCCGGTCGGGGTCGGGGAAGCGGGCCTCGTACAGCTCGGGGTTGTCGGTGAGCAGGTTGTGCGCAGCCGTCGTAGAAGTCATGCGGTGTCCCCCCTCAGGCCGTCGCGGGCACGGCGGGCTTCGACGGCGTCGGCAGCGACCCGAGCCGGTGGAGCCAGGCCACGCCCAGTGCGGAGACGAGCCCGAACAGGGCACAGCACGCCCACGGCAGCCAGTCGGCGTCGCCCCGCTCCCCGGTGTCCATGGCCCAGCCGACGACGGTGTTGCCGACGGCGGCGGCGATGCCGGAGACCACGTAGAAGATGCCGAAGTAGGTGCCGGTCAGCTCCGGGCGGCCGAAGTGGGGGATCAGTTCCATCACGAACGGCTGGGCGACCATCACCCCGAGGTAGAGCAGCAGGGCGCCGACCAGGACGGGCAGCGCGCGCAGCACCGCGTCGGCCGCGCCGTCCGGACCGCCGGAGCCGACCGTCACCACGGCGGGCGGCAGGAACGCCAGCGCCATGAGCCCCAGGCCCGTAGCGATCCAACGCGTCCGGTGCCCCCGCTCCTTGAGGGCATGGGTGATGCGCAGTTGCAGCGTCAGATTGGCGAGGGTGCCGACGAGGAAGACGAGCCCTGCCGCGCCGTCCCAGCCGGTGGCCTGCCGGGCACCGTCGGGCAGGAGCAGGTACAGCTGGTTCTCCAGGGTGAACATGCCGACCATGGCGAGCGCGAAGGCCAGGAAGACCCGGTTGCCCAGTACCTCGCGCCAGTCCGCGAGGACCGTGCCCTTGCCCGGCTCGACATCCCTGGCCGGCAGCACGAGGGCCTGTGCGACGGTGAGGGCGGCGAAGATCCCGGCGGCGGTGAGAGCGGACGTGCGGAAGTCCACGAGCAGCAGCGCGCTGCCCAGCAGAGGGCCGATCAGGGCGCCGGTGGTGGCGAACACGTTGAACAGGGCGAACGCCTCGGCCCTGCGCTCGGCGGCCTCCTGCGCGATGTAGGTGCGCACGGCGGGGTTGAACAGTGCCCCGGCGAGCCCGCTGAGGACGGACGCGGCGAGAAGCACGGCCAGGTTGTCGCCGAGAGCGAACAGGGAGAACCCGACGGTGCGCAGGGCACAGCCGGCGATGATGACGCCGCGCGCGCCGAGCCGGTCGGAGGCGGAGCCGCCGATGATGAACAGCCCCTGCTGGCTGAGGTTGCGCACGCCGAGCACGACGCCGACGACGGCCGCCGACATACCCAGGTTGTCGGTGAGGTGGGTGGCGAGGTACGGGATGAGAAGGTAGAAGCCGGTGTTGACGCCGAGCTGGTTGACCAGCAGGAGCTGGACGGCGAGCGGGAAACGGCGCATCTCACGCCACGTCCTCATATGCCCTCACCTCCTGAACTCCCAAGCCGGGACGGTCACTTGCGCGTACGACGCCGTTCTCGCCGCCGATGCCGGTCCACGGGTCGTGGGCAAGCAGCAGGTGCCCGTCGAGGTCGGCCCAGCGGGCCCGGTCGGCGAGGTGGACGGCGGGCGCGAGTCCGAGGCTGCTGGCGGTCAGGCAGCCCAGCATCAGTTCGGTTCCGCTGCCTTCGATCAGCGCGGCGATGCGCAGGGCCGCGTGCACCCCGCCGCACTTGGCGAGCTTGACGTTGATGCCCTGGACGCGGCCGGCCAGGCGGCGTACGTCCTCCAGGCCGACGGCGTCCTCGTCGGCGATGACCGGCAGCGGTGAGCGCTCGGCGAGCGTGCCCAGCGCCTCCGGGGCGCCGGGTGCGACGGGCTGCTCGACGGCCTCGACGCCGAGGTCGGCGAACCGGGGCAGCAGCGCCTCGGCCTGGGCCGTGGTCCAGGCGCCGTTGGGGTCGAGGAGCAGCCGGACATGGGGCGCGGCGTCCCGGATGACGCGGACGCGCTCCACGTCGTCCTCCGGGTCGGAGGTTCCCGCCTTGACTTTGATGATCTCGAAGCCGCTTGCCACGAGACGGCGGGCCTGTGCTGCCGCGTGAGTGAGGGAGGTGATGCCGATGGTGCGGGCGGTGGCCGCGACCGGAGCCTCCCGGGAACCGAGCAGCCGGTGGACGGGACGGTCCGCCCGCTTTCCGACGAGGTCGAGCAGAGCCGCCTCGACGGCGGCGGTCACGGCCGGGGAAGTGCCCTCGCTGATCAACTCGCCCGCGCGCAGGGCCTCCAGGGCACTCTCGGGGTCGGGGAAGCGGGCGAGTCGCGCGCCGACGGCGCTGATGAGCCGTGTCAGAGCCTCGACGCCGAGCCCGTAGTAGATGCTGGTGACGGCCTCGCCGTGGCCGATCACTCCATCGTGTTCGATGCTCAGCCATACGGCGTCGCGGGCGGTCATGGTGGAGCGGGAGATGCGCAGTGGCTCGGTGAGTTCGAGGCGTACGGTGCGAAGGCTGGCCTTCACGGTGTCCTTTCCTGACGGGGGTTGGCCTTCAGCGGGTCGGTGACGCGGGTGCACCGCACCCAGCCGGTGGCCTCGGCGGCGTACGGGTGCGCGATTTCCACGGGGCGGGTGGCCGCCGTGGCGGGGTCGAGGCCATGGGCCGTGGCGAAGTCGTCGTCGTAGACGGTGCCGAGGTAGCGGTGCGGGCCGTCGGGGAAGACGGTGGCGACGACCGCGCCGGGGTGGACGCGGGCGGCCCAGGCGGCGACGCGGGCGGCGGCGCCCGTGCTCCAGCCGCCGCTGACGAAACTGCCGCGGGCCAGGCGGCGGCAGCTGTCCACGGCCTCGGCGGGGCCGACCCAGTGAACCTCGTCGAAGGCGTCGTAGGCGACGTTGCGTGGGTGGATGCTGCTGCCCAGGCCGCGCATCAGCCTCGGCCGGGCGGGCTGGCCGAAGATGGTGGAGCCGGTCGAGTCCACACCGATCAGCCGTAGCGCGGGCCAGCGCCGCCGCAGCGGGCCGATGATGCCCGCGCTGTGGCCGCCGGTGCCCACGCTGCACACCAGGATGTCCAAGTGATCCAGCTGGGTGACGAGTTCGGCTGCCATGGCGGCGTAGCCGGCGCTGTTGTCGGGGTTGTTGTACTGGTCCGGCCAGTACGCGCCGGGCAGTAGCGCGAGCAACTCCCGCAGCCGGGTAAGCCGCGCCGCCTGCCAGCCGCCCCGGGGCGCCGGGCGGTCCACGATCTCCAGCCGCACACCATGAGCGCGCAGCAACTGCCGCATGCTCGGCTCCAGTTCACTGTCACCGACCAGTACGACCGGATGACCGAGGGCCTGGCCCGCGAAGGCGAGCCCGATGCCGAGCGTGCCCGAGGTGGACTCCACCACCGGTGCGCCGGGCCGGAGTTCGCCGCGTTCACGGGCCCCCAGCAGCATCGACACGGCGGCTCGCGCCTTCATGCCGCCGGCCGCGAGCCCTTCGAGCTTGGCCCAGAAGCCGGGGTGCGGACCGGGCAGGCCGGCCATGATGCGGACCAGGGGGGTGCGGCCGAGCAGGGCGAGGAGTTCTGGACGGGCGAGGGGACGTACGGCCGTCGTCGTCATCGTCCGCGCTCCGGACACGGGCCGCCGTAGCGGTGCACGGTACCGGGACCGCCGTGGAGCCAGAAGAAGGGATACGGCTCGGCGCACACCGCGCTCACCCCGTGACCGAGGAAGCGCGGCAGGACGGCGCTGCCGGTCTGGGCGAACATCACCAGCTGTTTGCCGTGCGCCAGCGCGTGCCGCCGCAGCGGCTCGAAAGTGCCGTTGCCCAGCGTCATCCCGGAAACCAGCAGAGCGTCGCAGCGTCCGGCCTCGGCAAGCGCGTCGGTGACGACCGCCTCACCCCACTCGGTCAGCCCGCCTTTGAGGTCACAGGGCAGATATCTCAGCCCGCGCGAACGCAACGCCTCCAGCAGGGAGTTGACGACTCCCACCACCAGTACGGTCGCGCCCGGCGGCAGATCGATCAGTTCGACGACGACCTTCGCCCGGGCCCGGGACTTCTCCAGTGATGTTCCCGCGGGCAGCGGCACGGGCCGCGCCCCGCTCCGCGGAGTGTGCGGGGCAATGTGCATCAGATAGGCATCCAGCGCGGCCACACGCACCGGCAGCAGAGGATGCTCCAGCAGGCGGGCCACGTCTGCGCCCGCACAGTCCTCGACCGCACCCTCGGGCAGGGCCCCGGGCTCGACCGCGCACGAGCCGACGGCCTCGGCGAGACGCAGGCTGAGGACCTCGTTGCGGTAGCCGGTGCTGCGCTGGTCGTGCCGTACCGCCTGACGCGTGGTGAAGGCCACGGCGACGCGCTGCGCGGCTGGGTCCGGCCCCAGCTCACCGGCGCGGACGTGAGCCAGCAGAGCATCGTACGTCTCGAATGTCGCCGTGCGGGATATGCCGGTGACGGGGGTCATCGGATCACCAACCCGGACCGCAGCTCACCGAGCAGGACCTCGACGCGGTCGCGGGCGTCCAGCCCTTCGGCGTCACCCGCCATGACGTGCCCGAGGTAATCGTTGTTGCTGCCCGCCGCTTTCACCTGCTTGCCGGGCGCGGCGAGCTGCATCTCCAGCACACTCGGCGCGTCGCGGAGTTCGCCGCCGTCCAGTGACTCGAGGGTGCCCGCGGTATCCGGCACGAGGAAGCCGATGGCCGCGCTGCGCAGCCCTGTGTCGCTGTGCCGCAGGTCGGGTTCGCGGCCGAGAGCCACCTCCACGAAGGCCGCGGCCAGATCGATGCCGGTCACATGGCGGACCAGCTCGGTGATGCGGTTCCCGGCGGGCCGCGGGTTGACCTCGACCACTCGCGGACCGGCGGGGGTCAGTTTGATCTCGGTGTGCGCCACCACACCGTCGGTCAGGCGGAGGGCCTTGAGCGCGGCAAGGGCGGTCTGCTCGGCGGCCTCGACGTCGGCGGCCGGCAGGGCGGCCGGGAACATGTGCCCGGTCTCGATGAACGCGGGCGCCCCGCCGATGCTCTTGTCGGTCACGCCCAGCACGTGGACCGCGCCCGCGTGCGACACCGTCTCGACGCTCACCTCGGGGCCGTCCAGCAGTTCCTCCAGCAGGACAGTGCGCTCCCGGCGCTGTCCGCGGGCGTTGACCGGGAAGTCAGCCAGCGCCCGTACGGCGGCGGCGAGTTGCTCCTCGTCGTCCACGCGCCGCACGTACATGCCCGCGCACAGGTCGACCGGCTTGACGACCAGCGGGTAGCCGATCTCCCGCGCAGCCCGGGCGATGTCGGCCCACTCCTCCTGCACGGCGAAGCGCGGCCCGGGGACCCCCGCATCGGTGAGGACGCGGCGGGTGGCGTCCTTGCGGCAGGCGTCCTCCACCGCCTGCGGGGGCGAGCCCGGAAGACCCAGATGCCCTGCGATCCGCGCCACGGCCGGCAGGTAGTAGTCGCAGGAAGTGATCACACCGTCGAAGCGCAGTGCCTCGTGTAGCCGCTCGGTCTCCAGCAGCAGGGCGTCGATGTCGTTGGTGTCGACAGTGATCACGTTGCGTGCGCCGAGCAGCGGGTGCGCTGCCCCCTCGGGCGCCGCGCGGAGGTAGTGGTGCAGATCGCGGGTGAGGAACGTGAAATCGTGCCCGCCCTCCCGGAT
>NZ_VJZC01000013.1 GCF_009377185.1 Streptomyces spongiae | reverse complement strand
AGCTGTGTATAAGAGACAGGGGGTGGGACATGCGTCGCATGGGCCACACCTCCGTCCGTCGCGCCTGCCGGGGCAGCGCCGTACCGCGTATCTCGTCGTGAGTCACAACGGCCTGGCGCCGCGGTCTGTTCCAGGCGCTGTTGCGGGCGCGGTTCCCGTCGCCGTTCCGGGCGTACGCAACTGGAGGATGGTCGTCCGGCGGCGCAGGGTGAAGCCGATCGACTCGTACAGCCGGATCGCCCCCGTGTTGGCCGCGGAAGCGTGCAGCAACGGCTTCTCCCCGCGCTCCCTGATGCCGGCGGCGACCGCGCGCACCAGCCGGGTGGCCAGGCCCCGGCCGCGGTACGCCGGGTCGGTGCAGACCGCGCTGATCTCCGTCCACCCGGGCAGCCGGAGGCGCTCGCCGGCCATGGCGATCAGCCGTCCCCGGTGCCGGATGCCGAGGTAGGTGCCGAGTTCGACGGTCCTGGAGCGGAAGGGGCCCGGTCTGGTGCGGGCAACCAGTTCCAGGATCTCCGGCACGTCGGCGGGCCCGAGCCGTACCGCCTCGGGGGCGGGCTCGGCCCGCAGGCCGGTGTCGACCAACTGGACGCCCCGCCCGCCGCCGACCGTCTCCCATCCGTCGGGAACGCTGTCGACTCCCTTGATGCGGAAGGTGGTCGCCGGCCCGACGAGCGCGTACAGGTCGGCCCAGGCGGCCGGGTCCGCGGGATCGGCCAGCGCGCAGTACGCGTAGACGTCCGCCGGATAACGGGCGGCCCGGCCCACCCGCTCCGCGAAGTGGGCGTGCGGGCCCGCCAACGCGGCCCAGACGGCGTTGTCGAGAGGAAGGGGAAGGCTCACCCACCCTGTCTAACAGGCGGATGAGCGAAAGATCATTGCGGGCGCATGAAATCCCGGCGGATCACCGATAGCCACAGCACGCACCTCACGCTCACCTACTTACTCCTTTCCCAATCATTTCCGATCAGTTTTTCCCCTCTTTTGAAAGACCTCGAAAGCGGCCTCCGTCACCGAGAGGGAAAGGCGGTATGAAAGAACCCGTCGGCGCCGCTGACGTCGTGGTTCGGCCCCTTGACCGCCCTCACAAGGCGGTGGATTCTGGGTTGGCCCGGCGGAGCCGCCGAATTCGGCGCCCATCGGGCCGGTCGGGGGGATTCAATGGGGGCTCTCAACGTTGCGACAACATGGGTGGGCACCACCGCGCTCGGTCCCGGACGGCGCTCCGTCGTGTGGGTGCAGGGCTGCCCCTTCCACTGCGCGGGCTGCATGTCGCCGGACTGGATACCGGACGTGCCCGCCCGCTCGGTCGAGCCGGCCGAGCTGGCCGCCGAGCTCCTGGCCGATCCCGCGGTGGACGGCCTGACGTTCTCCGGCGGTGAGCCGACGCACCAGGCCGCGGGGCTCGCCGAAGTGATCCGCGCGGCCCGCCGCACCCGGGACACGACCCTCGTCTGCTTCACCGGCTACCGCCTGGAGCGGCTGCGCCACCGGCCGCCCGCGCCCGGCGTGGCCGAACTGCTGGACGAGGTGGACGTCCTCATCGACGGGCTGTACGTCGCCGCGCAGGACGACGGCCGCGGACTGCGCGGCAGCGGCAACCAGCGTGTGCACCACCTGTCGGGGCGCCTCGCGGACTGCGGCTACGACTTCGAGGGACGCTCCCGCAGCACCGAGATCGTCGTCGACGGCCACGAGGCACTGCTGATCGGCGTACCGCCGCCCGCCCTGCTCACCGTGTTCGACACGGCCGTCGAGCAGGTGCGGCAGTCACACATCGGGGGAGACCATGAGCGGTAGAAAACGCATCCAGGTGGACGAGTCGGAGTGGTACCGCCTGCAACGCGAGGCATCACGGCACAAGGACGTCATCCGCAACCTTCCGGCGCTGATACGCGAAGTGCGCCGGCAGACGGAGGACGACCTGGAACGGGTCTTCGGCGTCATCGAGGACCGCCAGCGCTCGGTGGAACAGGCCTTCGAGGGACTCAGCGAGCAGACCCGCCGGCTGGAGACCGAGACCCAGGAGCGGTTACGCGCCCAGGCCCGCCGGACGGCCGAGGAGCTGCGGGCCACCGCGGGGGAACTGCGCAAGGAGACCCGCGAGCAACTCGCCGAGCAGGAAAGCCGGTTGCGGGCCGAGATCGAGGCCGAGCGGCAGCAGCGCCGCAGGGACATCCGGCGGATCGACAGCGAACTGGGCGAACTGGTCGAGGACCGCGAGCGCGCGGCCGTCCTCGCCCGCGAGGCACTCTCCGACGCACGCACCCTGCACAACCTCATCCGGGGCACCCTGCCGCACGAGCAGTACGCCCCCGGCCGGCTCGACGGCCTGGAGGTGACCCTCGACCGGGCACAGGTCAACATCGCACAGGGCCGGTTCGACGCGGCCCTGGCCACCGCGCAGGGCGCCCGTCAGGAGCTGGGCGAACTGCGCCTGGACGTGGAGCACCGCGAGCTCGAGCGGCAGACACTGCGCGTATACGCACGGGAAGGGCTCCTCCTGATCGAGCGGCTGGTCGAGGACAGCGCACGGCAGACCGCACGCGACGAGAAGGACGAGGCGCTGGAGGGATTCGACCTCGACGTCGACTACTGGACGCACGGCGAGCTCACCGCGCTGCTGGAGGAGACCGAGGCCCTCAGACGGCGCGTCGAGGACGAGGAGCGTCCGCCGTCCGCCGACGAACTCCGTGACGTCCTGCGAGACCGGGCGCCCGCCCTGCGGGAGCGCCTGGAACGGATCGTCGAGCGCGCGGGCCGCCGCCAGTTCGCCTCCCAGGAACGGGTCAACCTGGCCGAGTCGGTCGTCCGGGCCCTCGAACGCATGACGGCGTACGAGCTGGACGCGACCACCTACGCGGGAGGCGACCAGCGGGACGCCTACTTCGCCCGCCTCGTCCACGGCAACCGCAACGCGATCGTCGTGGAGGTCGCCCCGGCGGCCCCCGACTCCGGGGCGTCGGTCCTCAGGGTGCTGTCGTACGACCACGACACCGCCTCGAGCACCGAACTCGAGGAGCGCGGCGTCGAGTTGACCCGGGCCCTGCGAGAACACGGCATTCCGGCGGCGGACCCGCAGGAGGAGCCGGGAAGGCCGGACCCCGCCTACACCGACTTCGACGCGCTGAGCAGGCGGCGGGCGCTGCCGAGTACGGCCACGGACACGCAGACGGCCACGGAAGGCTGAGCCGGGATGACCGGCCCGCTCGTCGAGCGCCTGAACGGGTTCCGGCTGCCGGCCGGCGATCCTCTGTTCGTCGTGCACGGCCTCGGGGTCGACGACGTCTTCGTCGGGCACGACTACCGCGTACGAGGCATCGAGGAACTGTTGTGGGAGGTGCTGCACCAGGCGGGGTTCTCCCGGATCGTGTACTCCTCCCTGTCGCAGCCGCTGTACTTCCGCGACGTGGCGTCCCGGGACCTCTCCCGTCCCCGCCGTCGTACCGCCCCCGCGGCCGAGCGCAGGATGATGCGGCCCGAGTTCAGCGGTCCCCTGGGCCGTCGCGTGGTGCGCGAGAGCGCTCCGCCCGACGAAGGGCAGCTGACGGTGCCGGGTCCGGCGGCGCCGGCCCTCACCGATCAGCACCGGGTGATGATGCTCGACCACCTCATGAAGCAGACCGAGCACCGCACCGCCGTCGTGCTCGGGCACGCCGAGGAGTCGCTGCGCCACGACCGGGCCGAGCGCGCGCTGGCCGGTGCGCTGGCGGAGTGGGCCCAGCACGGCGACGACCACAATCTGTGCCTCCTCCTCTTCAGCCGGAACACCCTCGACGACGTACAGGAGTTCGTCGGCGAACTGCGCGGCCTGCCGCTCCTGGAGAGCTACCTGCGCGACCAGAGCGGGCGCTCCGCACGCGGCGCCACCGCGGCGATCGGTCTCCCGCACGCGGCGGAGCTGGAGCGCCTGGTCCATGTGCTGCGGCTGCGGGAGGGGCTGCGGATCGGCGACTGGCGCGGACTGCCGCTCACCGTGCGGGCGATGGCCGCCGCACCCGAGCGGGCGAAGAACTGGCGGGCGATGCTGCGGCAGCTCGTGAGGGACGAACGCCCGCTCGACCTGGCCGAACTACGCCGACGGCACTGGGTCGGCGGCAGCTCCCAGGACGACCGGGGGGTCTCCGACCGCATCCGGGACATGGTGGGGCTCAGTTCGGTCAAGGAGCACCTGGAGCGGCTGCGCTGGCGGGTGACGGCCGAGGCCGAACTGCGGGCCAGGGGCCTGGTCACGGCGGCCGACAGCGGCTCACCGCATCTGGTGTTCACCGGCAACCCGGGGACCGGCAAGACGACGGTCGCGCGACTGGTCGGGGAGATCTACCGCGACCTCGGGCTGCTGAGGCGCGGGCACCTGGTCGAGGCGGAAGTCCCCGACCTGGTCGCCGGGGTGGTCGGCGAGACCGCGATCCGCACCAACCGTACGGTGGACCGGGCGCTCGACGGGGTCCTGCTGGTCGACGAGATCTACCGGCTCAGCGACCAGCAACGCGGCTTCGGCCAGGAGGCCATCGACACCCTGCTCACCCGGATGGAGAACGACCGCGGCCGGTTCGTCCTGATCGCCGCGGGCTACCCGGACAAGGTGGAGGAGTTCCTCGGGTCCAACCCCGGCCTGCGCAGCCGGGTTCCGGCAGGCAACGTCATCCGCTTCCCCGACTACGAGCCGGCCGAGCTGCACGCCATCCTGCTCGCCCAGCTGCGCGCCGTGGGCCTGACCTGGACGCCCGAGGTCGAGGAGCTGCTGGGCGAAGTGACGCGGGGACTGTACGCGACGCGCGACGAGGAGTTCGGCAACGCGCGTGCCATGCGCGACCTGACGCAGGAGCTGAAGGACCGCTGGGCCCAGCGGGTGCGGGGAGTCGTCACCGAGCCCGTTCAGCCCGCCGATCTGCCGGAGCGGTACCGGGCCCATGTCCGTACGGCGGTGCCCGACGTCGACGAACTCCTCGCCGAACTCGACGCGTTGGTGGGCCTGGCGCCCGTCAAGGAGATGATCCGTGACCTGGTGGCGCGGCTGCGGTTGCTCCGGTCGCACGGCGGCGCCGCCTTTCCGCCGCCGCATCTGCTGTTCGTGGGCCCGCCGGGCACCGGAAAGACGACCGTGGCGCGGCTGGTCGGCGGACTGTTCCGCTCGCTCGGCCTGCTGGCCCGCGGCCATCTCGTCGAGGTGACCCGGGCGGAACTCGTCGCCGGGTACGTCGGCCAGACCGCCCTCAAGACCAAGGAGGCCGTCCGGTCCGCCCTCGACGGAGTGCTGTTCATCGACGAGGCGTACAGCCTCTCGCGCGGCGGGCACGGGGACTTCGGCATGGAGGCCGTCGACACGCTGACCCGGGAGATGGAGCACCTGCGGGGCCGGCTGGTGGTCGTGGCCGCCGGTTATCCCGGCCCGATGGAGGGCTTCCTGGCCGAGAACGCGGGTCTGCGTTCGCGCTTCACCGAACGCGTGCCGTTCCCGCACTACTCGGGGCCCGAACTGGTGGAGATCCTGCGCCGGATGGCGCGCGGCCGCGAGCCGGGTTACGAGCTGTCGGACGCCGTCGCACGACGGGCCCAGTCCTGGCTGGACCGCGAACGCGTCGCCCATCCCGCCGACTTCGGCAACGGCCGGACCGTCCGTGTGCTGTTGGACCGGATGGAGGCCCGGATGGCGCGCCGGCTCGGTCCCGACGTGTCCGCCGGTCGTGCGCCGGCCTTCGCCCCGGAGGACGTGCCCGATGGCGACCAGTGAGGCGACGGCCACCGCCGCCCCCGACGCGGTCTGCCCGGTGTGTCTTACGCCCGCCGTCGGCGAAGCGGTGTGCGCGCACTGCCGCTGGGCCCTCGAAGGGCCCCTGGTCCTCGGTCGTGCCACCCCCGGGATCCGGGCCGCCTTCGACGAGCGGCTCGCCACCGCCCGCCGCCGCCTCGACCTCCGGGCCGCCGCCCGGGCGGCGGGCTACCCGGCACAGGGCGACCCGAAGCGACTGGGGCGGCTGGAGTCCCTGGTCCGGGGCGGGCCCGCGGTGCCCGGTGAACGGGACGACGTACTGCGGGAGTTGGCACTCGACGACGTACCGGGGCCGGACGTTCCGGGGCGGTTGCCGGACGGTGTAGTCGCCGAGATCACCCCGCGCGGGCTGCGGACCGTGGTCGTCCGGGACGGCATCGAGGACGCCGCCACCGCCGAGTGGCCGTGGGCCGACCTGGTGTCCGGTCTGCCGGGGGACGAGGACGAGGCGCTGTTCCGGCTGGCGGGCGGCATCGGCGAGCGGACGACGGCCCTCCCGGAGGTGCGCGAGCCGGCCGACCTCGGCGCCGCCGCCAGGGCGACCGTACTGGTCAGCCGACTGGCCGGCTGGCCGGTACCCGAACGCCTGCTGGCCCGGCTGAGGCGGCGGCTGCCGGACGCCCGGCCTCTGTATCTGCCCGCCGCCGAGCCGCAACCGGGCCCCTTGCGCCATCCGGCCGGGTTCACCGCGGCCGTCTGCGGGGGCGGTCCCGCACCCGGCGAGGTGCGGTTCGCGGGCGGCGGTGCCGACGGCTCCGTGACGGTGTGGCGCCTGTGGCAGCCGGAGCCGCTCGCCACCCGGGCCCTGCACAACCGCCGGATCACCTGCGTGGACCTCACCGAGGACGGGCTGTCCGTGGTGTCGGGCGGGCAGGACGGGGCGGTCCGCCTGTGGTCGTTCGGCGGCTCGGGCCGTGTGCGGGTGCTGACCTGGCACAACGGCTGGGTCAGCGCGCTGCGCCGGCGGGGCGGTGTGGTCTTCAGCGTCGGCGACGACGCCCGGCTCCGCCGGTCGGTCATCGGCGCGGCGGGCACCGAGAGCGCTCCGCTCGCCCAGGTCGGCTGGGCCTCCGGCGACGCGATCGAGGCGACCTCGGACGGCGGGACCGTCTTCGTCGGGGGCTCGGACGGGGTGGGCCTGTGGGACGGCACGACCGGCAGGCCCCTGGCCCGCCTCGCCGGGGGCCACGCCGTCACCTCCCTGGCGCTCGACCCGGCCGAGCGGCTCCTGGCGGTCGGCTGCGCCGACTCCGTCGTACGCGTCTTCGGTCTGTACGGCGACCGCGCGCAGGAGTCGCAGGTCGACGGCCACTCCGGCGCGGTCCGTCATGTCGTCCTCGACGCCGACGGAGCGCTTGCCACGGCGGACAACGCCTCCACCGTCCGGTTCCGCGCCGCGCACGGCGGACCGGCCGTGGTGCTGGGCACCCACCCGGCACCGGTACGCGGCCTGGCCCTCACGGGGGACGGCCACCTGATCGGCGCGGGGGGCGACGGTCTCGTACGGACCTGGCCCCTGCCCCGCACCCACGCACGCCACACCTCAGGAAAGGAGGGGCCGTGAGCGAGAACTATCTGAGTGGCGCCTTCCGACAGCCGCGCACCGAACTGCAGTTGGCCCTCGACGAGCAGACCGGAACGGAGCACGTGACGCACGCGCTGCGCGCCGTGCTGACCCGGCTGGGCCGTCTCGCGGAGGACGACAGGGACCTCGACGCGTCCGTACGGCGACAGCTCTCCGCCGCCGTGGACCTGCTGCGTGCCGCTGTCGTGGGCACCCTGTCCGCCGTACGCGCCCCGGCCGTGCCAGAGCCCCGGAGTCCGCGGCCGCGCCGGTCGCCGTTCCGGATTCCGCTCCCCGGTTTCGGCTCCGACGACGAGGAGCGGCGCTGGGCGCGGGAGCGGGAGGAGGACCTGTTGCGCTCGCGCCGGCCCGTCGTGCACACCGGGTCGTTGCTGGACCAGGTCCAGGCGGCGCTGGAGGCCGCCGACCGGCTGCTCGCCGAGGCGGAGGTGCCACCGCCGGTGCGGGTACCGATCGACTGGCACGAGGACGCCGAACTGGTCAATCTGATCCGGGATCTGATGACGGCGCACAGCGAGGGCGACGGGGAACTGGCGCTCCGCCGGATCGACCGGCTGCGCAAGGATCTCGCGCTGCGGCACGACATCGAGGTGGTCGACTTCGACGGGTCGAACGAGTGGATGTTCACCCTGGGCACCAGTCCCGGCGTGACGGGCGGGGGCTACCGGACGACGCAGCCCGCGTTGGTGATGAGGGACGGGCGGATCCTGCGCCGCGGGGAAGCGGTCGGACCCTCCACCGGGCCACCGGCGCCGGACACGGACACAGGCACCGGCACCGGCACCGGTATTGGCACCGGCACGGACACGGACACCGGACACGACGAACGGTCCGGGCAGGGCAGCGAGAGCTACAACAACGGGGGCAAGGAGCACAACCATGACTGAGGCGTCCAGCAGCGTGGTGGTCGTCGGGTTCGACCTCGGGCACGGCGAGACCGCGCTCGCCAAGACCTACACCGACAAGACGGCATCACCCGTCGTCGTGGACCTCGGGTCGACGGGCTCGGGCCGGCAGCACGTCACCGCGGTCGGCGAACACCCCACCCGCGGGGTGCTGGTCGGCCGTGAGGCGATCGACGCGAGCGGGGTGACCTCGCTCTACCTCGCGTTCAAGTCGCCGGAGATCGACCGTGACGACGTCCGCACACCGATCCACCTCTTCGTCGACAAGGTCGGCCGCGACGCCCGGGAGCGGGACCAGGACCTCTCCGGGCGCCGCACGGTCCGCTGGGTGTTCGGCGCGCCCTCGGGCTGGGACAAGGAACTGCGGCGCTCCTACGCGGAGTTGCTCGGTCAGGCGGGGTTGGGCGACGTGGAGGTGGTGCCGGAGTCCCGCGCCGCCATGCTGTACGCCCGGGACGCGGGTGAGGTCCAGGTGGAGCAGGGCCAGTTGGGCGGCACCGTCCTCGTCATCGACCTGGGCTCGTCCACCGCCGACTTCACCAGCCTGCTCGGCTACCAGACCGGGCCGCCCCTCGACACCGGTCTGCAGCTGGGTGCCGGCCTGATCGACCGGACCATTCTGGAGCGTCAGCTCGACCGGCACCCGATGAACGAGCAGCTCCAGGAGATCCTTCAGGAGTCACGCTTCGAGCGACTGCGGCTGGAGCTGATGTGCCGGGAGGCGAAGGAGACGTTCTTCCGTACCGACCGGAGCCGGTTCGTGGACGACCCCGAGGCCACGGTCGGGGGTGTGCGCAAGATGCCCACGCGCTCGGGCAGCGTCTACTTCGAGGTCGAGCTGACGGCCGCGGAGATGGACGCGGCCGTGAACGCGCCCCAGCCGAGCCTCGGCGGCCGCACCTGGCGCCAGGCCTTCCGGGACTCGCTCGACGACGTGGCCCGCACGATGGGACAGCAGCCGGACATGGTCCTGCTCACCGGTGGCGCCTCCCGGATGCACTTCGTACAGGAGGAGGCCCGGGAGGCGTTCGGCGCGGACCGGGTGCTGCTCGGCCTGGAGCCCGAGGTCGCCATCGCCAAGGGGCTGGCGCTGGCCGGACGGATGAGCGTGCGGGCCGACGGGTTCCGGGCCGACATCCGCGAGCTGCTCCAGAGCGACCGGATCGGGTCGCTCGTGCAGGACCGGCTGGGCGACCTCGGGCAGCGGCTGGGCGAGGCGGTCGCCGACGGCATGACCGAACGTCATGTGATCCCGGCCTTCCGCCGCTGGCGCAACGGGGAGATCGCCACGCTCGACGACATGGCGGCGGGCATCTCCCGGGCGCTGCACGCCGAACTCACCGAGCCCGGCAATGCCAGGCTGACCGCGGCGATCGCCGAGTGGCAGAACGGGCTGCGGCCGGAACTGGAGGAACTGACCCGGCCGATCTGCCTCCGCAGGCACATCCCGCCCTCGGCGATGGAGCTGCCCGCCGTACAGGTGAGCGGCGGCCAGGTCAACGTGCCCTTCGACTCGGCGGCCGCCACCGAGGTCCTCGACAACATCGCCAAGGTGGTGAACGTGGTCGTGGCCGGGGTGATCGCCATGGCCCTGTTCGGGGCCGGCACCGCGATCATCGCGACGACCGGGCCGTTCGCGGTCATCATCGCCTTCGTCGTGCTGCTCGTCGGAGCCAACGAGACACGGGAGGCAGCGATGGCGAAGGCCCGGCAGGCGAACATCCCGATCATGCTGCGCAAGGTGCGCAGCGAGAGCGGTCTGGTCACGAAGCTGCGCCAGGGGGCGGAAACCCAGGAGGCCGAGCTGGCGCGGGCGTTCAGTGCGCAGTTCCTCGACAGTGGCGGTCAGGTGCTGGTCGAGGAGATCTCCAAGGGCATCGCCCAGGACCTCGAAGCACTCGCCGACGACGCGGAGTTGCTCATTTCCTGACGCAGCACGACATCACCACGCCACCCGACGTCCCGCACCGCCCGACGTCACCGTACGGGGTGCGGAGCCGGGCCCTCGTCGCTCCAGGCGATGACGGCCCGGCCCGGGGCGGTCGCCCGGTCGCGGGCGTCCATGGCCCGGCCGAGTGCCCTGTCGAGATCGTGCAGCCGCCTCTCGACGTCGTCGGCCAGGGCACGGACCCTCTCCACGGTGCCGTCCTCGGCCCCCCGGTGCTCGGGGGTGTCGAATGCGGCGAGCGCGTCGGCCAGGTGTCGGTCCGCCTCGGTGCGGGCGGCGAGTTCGGCCAGCCGTTTGTCGCGCTCGGCCTCCACCGCGGCCAGCCGCGCCGATGCCTGGGCCGCGCGCCCCTCGGCCTCGGTCAGCTCGGCCTCCGCCTCGGCCAGTTCCCGCTGTGCCGTGGTGGCGCGCTCCAGCGTCTCCCGCACGGGCCCGGCCAGCCGGGTCAGCTGGTCCTCGGTCAGCCGGAGCAGTTCGGTGCTGCCGAGCCGTACGGCTTCCTCGGTGCCGCCCGCGTGCCGGGTCAGCAGTGCCAGCCGCTCCTCGACGGCTGTCTGCTGGGCCCGGATGTCGTCCAGTGCCTCCACGAGTCTTTCGAGGCGGCGCAGTTCGGTTATCTGGGTGCGAAGGCCGTCCAATTCCTCAAGGCGGACACGCAGTTGGGCTTCCGTCCGGGCCAGTCGCTCGTGTTCCTGCCGAGCGGCCCGGGTCATGCCGCCGAGGTCGGTGAGTTCACGCTCGCGGTCCGCGAGGTAGGCCTCCACGTCCGGCCCGGGTTCCGCGGCGGCCAGCAGTCCCGGTACCGCGCGGGCCAGTTCGGCACTCACGCTGAGGGCGTCGTCGAGGAGGAAGACCGCCTCGACGGCTTCGGTGTCCGTCGCCGTGCCGGCCATCCGGGCCACGACCCGTGCCGACCACTCCAGTGAGCAGCGCAGGGCCCGCAGCGCGTCATGGTCCTCACCGCCCTCCAGCGCCTCGGCCATCCGCGTCCTCGCCTCGTCGTTCATCGTGTCGCCGTTCATCGTGTCGCCCCCGTCGTTCCCGCGGTCGGTGCGCCCAGCGGGAGCAGCACCGGCTCCCCGCCGTCGTCCGGTCGAAACACCAGTACGCCGGGCCCGTCCCCGGACGTGTGCATCCCCAGCCGGTGCCGCCCGCCGCGCAGGCCGGGGCACGGCACGTCGGTCTCCCGCCCGTCCCGCCGTACGCGGACGTCGGGGCCCTGTGCCTCGGGCACGTCCACCGTCACGGCACGCCCGCGCTCCAGGACGGCCATGGGCACGGGCTCTCCGAGGACGGTGAGCGGGATGTCCGACTCGACGAGCAGCCCCCGTCGGACACCGTGGACGGTCAGGCTCACCGAGTGACGGGCGGCGGTGCGCACCCGTACGGAGTCCGTGGCGACGAGCAGCGCCCCGAGCGCCGCGGCGTGCGTCTCCAGCAGGCCGGGCTGCCGGCCTCCCGTGACCTCCTGTACGGCGCCGCGGGCGAGGGGATGTCCGCCCAGTGCACCGTCCATCAGGACGGGCGTGTCCTCGTGGCGGGCGCGGGCGTCGGTCACCGCCGACCGCAGCGCCTCCTCGACAGGCTCGAAGGCGTCGAGCACCGCGCCGGCCGTCGGGTTCCCCGGAGTGCGTAGCGGTGCGGCCCGGTAGCGGGGCTGCGTCCGCGCCCTGGCCAGCAGGAGGGCCGCCCGGCCCGTGGGTTCTCCCAGGGCTTCGGCCCGTGGCCGGCCGGTCACCGCACGCCGCTGGGCGCCCAGCGACTCCACGGTCTCCCCCGAGGCACGGCACAGCACGGCCTCGGCGGCGTCCGCGTCCGCCCGGCACACGAGCACCTCGCCGTCGGACCGCCGCAGCGAGGCCACGGCCGCCACCGACCGGGGCACGAACTGCCGCAGTGGCAGCCCCAGTCGGTCGGCGAACTCCCCGTACAGCGCCTCCCGGCGTACGGCGCCGGGCTCGTCGAAGCACTGGTCCGGCAGGGCGAGGACGAGGCCCTCCACCTGCTCCCGGCACTGACGCAGATACCGCGCCGCTCCCCCGGGCAGCGGCTCCGGCGGCCGTACGCCGTCCCTGCCGCCGGTCACGGCGATCCCCGCCTCGACGTCGATTCCCACGAACACGGGCCACCACCGTTCGCGCCCACCACACGCCCGTCCGCTCCCCGCGCGCACCGGTCGGCCCAGAGTAGTCCTTTCCGTCAACACACGCCCCGTTTCTGGAAGATGAGGTGATTTCAGAATCAACTGCGATGAGTCAGGACTACACTCGGGGCGCACTGAAGCCGGGCCGGAGAGGCAACCGGACAGACAAGCGGGCCGGACAGGCAAGCGGGGGGCGGCGCATGAGCGAGCTGGTGCGGTTCGAGACCACGGACGGAGCGTCCATGGTCGTCGAGGTCGAGGACACGTCGCCCGGCCTGGAGAACGTGGGGCACGGTGACAACGGCGTCCTGGAGGCGAGTCGCCGCCTCGACGAGATGCTGACCGGCGCCCGTCCCACGATCGAGTCCGTGCTCGGTCTGCTGCGCCAGCTGGCGCCCGACGAGTACGAGGTCGAGTTCGGCATCAAGCTGAACGCCGAGGCCGGAGTGGTGGTCGCCAAGACGGCGGCCGAGGGCCACTTCAACGTACGGCTCGGCTGGCGCCGTGACGGCACCGCCGAGGCGGGCTAGGAGCGGGCGCCGTGGCGGGCTGGGAGCAGGCCCCCTGGCTGGTGAGCATCGCCCTGGGCGAGGGCCGGGCACCGGCGGGGGCCGGCGTACTCGTCACCGACCGTCATGTGCTGACCTGCGCCCATGTCGTCAGGGAGGCAGCCGGTCCCGAGCCGCCGGACGGTCCGCTGTTCGTCCGCTTCCAGTGGGCGGGCGAGCACGATCCGCTGCCCGCGGTGGTCGTCGCCGACGGCTGGCACCCACCGGAGAGCGAGGAGCAGCGGGGCGACCTGGCGGTCCTGGAACTCCGGGACCCGCTGCCGGAGGGCGCCCGGCGCGCGCCGCTCGTCAGCACCACGGACACCACCGCCGGCCACGAGTTCCACGTGTACGGCTTTCCCGAGGGCCCGCACCACCGCGGCGGTATTCCCGCGTACGGCTCGCTCCGCGGTGCCTCGGGTCACGAGCGGATCGGGCTGGAGTCGAGTTCCCAGATCGGACACGGTCTCGCCCGCGGCTTCTCCGGGTCGCCCGTGTGGGACCGCACGCTGGGCGGCGTCGTCGGCATCGTCGTCGCACGCGACAAGCCGTTCCGCGGTCAGGACACCCGGACCGCCTACGCGATCTCCGTCGACGCGCTCGCCCAGTACTGGCCGCCCTTGCGGGGACTGATCCGCGCCCCGATCACCGAAGCGCAACGGGAGCGAATCGACAGCCTGTTGGGGCTCCCGCTGGACGACACCGGCGAACTGCCCCGGCTCCACGACATCAACATCTACGACATCGGCGTCACCCCGCCGAAGATCCTTCAGGAGCGGCCGGACCCGCCCTATGTTCCTCGGCTCAAAGAGGACCGCGAGCTCGAAGAGGCCTTGAGGGAGAGGTCGTTCGTCGTTCTGACCGGCGACTCCAAGGCCGGCAAGTCCCGAACCCTCATCGAGGTCCTGCGCCGCGCTCTGGCCCCCGGCACCCGGATCGTCGTACCCAGACCCATTCCCTCGGCTCCGGGAGACCTGGCCTCCCTCCCCCTGCCGACCGGCGGCGACGACGCCGTGCTGTGGCTCGACGACATCGACGAGTACCTCAGGCCCGGTGGTGTCGACACCAGAGTCATCGTGACCTGCCAGAAGATGTTTCCGCACCTCAGGGTGGTCGCCACCATCACCAGCGAGCGGCTCACCAGCCTCAAGGCCCTCAAGGGGGAGGTCAACCGCACAGCGAGCAAGGTGCTGGAGAAAGCCCGGACCATCGAGCTGGCGCGGCTGCTGAGCGAAGAGGAACGGGACGAGGCGCAGCGTCTCTATCCGGAGGAGGACTTCACCAACCGCGGGATCGGCGAACAGATGGTGGCCGCGCCGCTCGTGGAGGAACGCTTCAACGGAGGCCACGACTCCTGTCCCGAAGGCTGGGCCGTGGCCCGGGCCGCCGCCGACTGGCACCGCATGGGCTGTGAGGTGCCGCTCACCAGGGCCGCGCTGGCGGATCTCTTCACGCGGTATCTCGCCGCAGGCCCCAGCAACCGCGCGGCGACCAAGGACCTCCTGCAGAACGGCATCGAGTGGGCGGCGGAAGCGGTGGTCGGCAACATCGCGCTCCTCACGGAGTACGGGGAGGTGGGCGCGCCCCCGCACGCCACGGGGGACGAGGACCGGGAGGGCCTGCGCTACGAGGCGTTCGCCTACCTGCCCGGCTACCTCGACGGCCGGAACGACCCGGACACCGTGCGCGTCCCGCCCTTCGCCTGGGAGCTGGCGGTGTTCCACACACCGCCCGACCACCTGCTCGGGGTGGCGTTCGCGGCGTTCACCCGGGAGGAGGGGGACGCCGCCGTGAGCGCGCTGGAACGCGCCCACTCCGACGCCACCGAGACCGGTGTCACGGCCTGGGCAGCGCTCATGCTCGGCGAGCTGGCCATGTACGTCGACCAGGACCTGGACCGCGCCAAGGAGCTGCTGGGAGAGGCCGCGGGGTCCGGGGCGGCCGACGTCGCACCGCTGGCGCAGCTGGATCTGGCCGCCGCGCTGCAGTTGGCCGGCGACCTGGCCGGTGCGCGTCGGCTGCTGGAGGCGGCCGTCGACTCCGGTGATCCGCAGGCGGCTCCGCTGGCCCGGGCCGGCCTGGGCGGGCTGCTGCTCAGCCAGGGCGAGACGACGCGGGCCCGGGAACTGCTGGAAGCGGCACTGGAATCGGGGGACGCCCAGGTCGTGCCGCTCGTGCAGACCGGGTTCGGCGGTCTCATCATGCAGCGCCAGGAGATGTCCAAGGCGGGTTCCCTGACCAAGCGTGACACCTCCGGTCCGCTCCCCTCCGGTGGGCAGCCGTCCCTCGGCGGCACCGAGGCGCTGAGCCTGCCGCGGGCGGTACGCGAGTCGGCGATCTCGTCGGCCGTGCCGCTCGCCCAGGTCAATCTCAGCGCGGCACTGGTCGACCAGGGAGAGCTGGACCGCGCCTACGAACTGCTGCACACGGCGCTGTCCTCCGAGAACCCGTGGGTGGTACCGCTCGCGCAGGCGAACCTCGGGGGTTTGTACATCCAGCGGGGCGAGCCGGCGAAGGCCCGCGAGATGCTGGACGCGGCCGCCGAGTCCGGGCACCTGCTCGCCGCCGAGCACGCCCAGGTGACCCTGGCCTGGCTGCTGTGCCAGGAGGAGCGCCTCGACGAGGCGCAGGAGATCCTGACGCGCGCCGTCCACTTCACCAATCCGGACCAGTCGCTGCGCGCGCACTGTCTGCTCAGCATGGTGCACGCGGCTCGCGGGGAGTACACGACCGCCGCGGAGCAGCTCCAGGCGGTCGTCGACTCCCAGCACGCGGGCTGGTCCGCCCTCGCCCGCGCCGACCAGGGGATGAACTGGGCACAGGCCGGCGACTACGACCGGGCCCGCCGGGCGCTCGCCGAGATCGCGGACTCCGGCCACCCCGACCAGGGCCCCCGGGCCGCGGACTTCCTCGGCGACGTCAGGGCGACGTTGGAGGACTGGCCGGGCGCGGAGGCCGCGTACCGTGCCGCGATCGACTCCGGCCACCCCGTGTGGGCCCATATCGCCCGGCTGGACCTCGCCCTGATGCTCACCCGGCTGGGCGACGAACGAGGACCAGGTCTGCTCGCCGAGGTCGCGGACTCCGACGAGCCCGACATGGCACCGCGCGCCGCCGACCTGCTCGGCGACGCGCTGGCCGCCCGGGGCGACTGGGCCGGTGCCGAGGCCGCCTATCAGCAGGCCATGGACTCCGGGCACGCGCACTGGTCGAGCGTGGCCCGGGTGGATCTGGCCCTGATGCTCGCGGAGCGCGAGGAGCTCGACCGGGCCGAAGCCCTGTTCACCGAGGAGGTCGAGTCGAGGTCCGCCATGGCCGAGCTCGCCGAGGCCTTCCTGGGGATCCTTCTCGTCCTGCGGGGGCGGGTGGAGGAAGGACGCCCGATCCTGTCCCGGATCGCGGGGTCCGACTGGGTCGAGGCCGCGGACCTCGCGAGTGTCCAACTGGCCAAGATGGCCGCCCAGGAAGGCCGTCCGGAGGAGGCGGCCCTGCGCTTCGAAGCCCTGCTGGCCTCCGGCAGTGAGATCGCCGCCTCGGTGGCGCCGCTCGCCCGCGCCCATCTGGGTGCGCTCAGACTTCAGCAGGGCGAGATCGACGACGCCCTGGAACTGCTCGACGAAGCGACCGCCTCGGGACACACGGACGCGACAGCCGTGGCGTTCGCCGGCCGGGGCGAGTACCTGGTGGAGGTCGGGGACACCGCGGCCGCCCAGCAGTATCTGCGGGCCGCACTCGATCTGGAGGACCCCGAGGTCTCGCCGAAGGCGCTCGCCCTGCTCGGCGTGGCGATGCTCGCCGAGAACGAACTGGACGAGGCCCGGGCCGCCCTCTCGGAGGCCCTTGCCACCGAGACCCCCGCGATCGAGCCGATGACCCGCCGCTACCTCGGCAGCACGCTGGCCCGGCTCGGCCGCCGGGCGGAGGCCCGCGAGACCCTCCTCCCGCTGGCCGGCTCGGACGATCCGGACCACCGCCCCCAAGCCCTGGTGATCCTGGGGCAGTTGGCCATGCTGGAGGGACAGGTCGACGAGGCGCGGGGCTGGTTCGGCCAGGCGGTCGCGTCGGACGCCCCCGATGCCAGGGCCCAGGCACTCGACGCCCTGGACGACACCACCACCGGGCACCGCCCGTCCCGGCGCCCCGACGTCACCCCCGTCCCCGAGTCTCCGGTACGACCCACGCCCCTGCCCGGTCCGTCTCCCTCCCGCACGGCACTCCTCGCCGGCCTCGGCCCCGGCATGCTCCTCCTCCTCGGCCGCGTCGCCGAGGCCGAGGGCCTGCCCGAGGAGGCGCTCTACTGGCTCGACAGGGCGTACGCGGCCGGCTCCGACCCGGAGGAAGCCCGGTCACTCGCGGAAACACTCTCCGCGCCCCGCAAAGGGCGCGGGGAACTGCGCGACCAGCCCTGACCAGCCCGCAGGTTCATCCACTGCGACCAGCCCCACAGCACGCAGGTTCACTTCCTGCGACCAGCGGAGCGCCTAGTGTTCCAGCGACAGCGCGAACACATGCCCCCTCGCCGCCCCCTCCGGCGCGGTGAGCGTGATCGTGGTGAGCTGCTTGCCCGCGTCGAGTTCGACCACCTGGTGGAAGACGGCCGCCTTGGTGGACACCGGCCCGCTCCGGGCGTGGATCTGACTGGTGGTCACCGCCTCGGTCTCGCCGTTCTCGGGTCCGAAGGCCAGCCAGCCAGTGAGGGAGAACGGTGCGCTCGCGCTGGTTCCGTCGGCGTACCGCACCACCGCGGGGACGGTCACGCCCGCCGTGTCGCCCGCGCCGAGCACGTGCAGCTTCGTGTAGGCGCCCTGCGGGACCGTGATCTCCTGTCCGGCCGCGACGACGTTGTTGTTGGTTCCCTCGCTGCCGTTGGTGAAGAGGAAGGCGATCCCGTTGTCCGTCGTCTGGCCGGTCTGCGGGAGTTGAGCCATGGGGTACGTGCGGCCGGCGCCGTCGAAGTCCCCGTCGCCGTAGTACATCTCGGTGGTGATGCCGTCGTTGTCGAAGACGCCGGTGAG
Organism: Streptomyces spongiae; assembly: GCF_009377185.1. Classification (GTDB taxonomy): domain Bacteria; phylum Actinomycetota; class Actinomycetes; order Streptomycetales; family Streptomycetaceae; genus Streptomyces; species Streptomyces spongiae. The sequence goes on along the minus strand of NZ_VJZC01000013.1, from coordinate 37,961 downwards.
GTCGATCTGGGTGACGGTTCCGCTCTGCGGCGGTTCCGGCAGGCCCCACGGGTCGGCGGGCACGGTCACCTTCACCGGGGCGATCCGCAGGTCGGGGCGTGAACCGGCCGGGTGGATCACCGCCTCCGCGTCCCGTGGCAGGTCGATCTCGACCACGCCGTCACCCAGGTCGCGCCAGGCGGGGGCCGGGCCGCCGACCCCGGCGACCGTGACCCGTCCGCGCAGGGAGTGGCGGATGCGGCACGGCTCCCCCGCGAGACTGCGGACCCGCACCCAGCGGGTGGTCCCGCCCCGGCGGACGGCGCTGAGCAGGAACGCGCCCTGGGTGCGGAAGTCGTGCAGGGTGACATCCTTCCAGGCCCCGGGGACGGCCGGGAACACGCGGATCGTGTCGCCCCAGCTCTGGCACAGCATGTCGTGCATGCTCTGCGCGGCGGACAGCGGTGTCTCGATGACGGGACCCGCCTCGTAGTACATGGTGTTGGGCTGGACGAACCGGTCGACCAGCTCCCGCAGATACGTCAGCGAGTCGTCGCCCCGGCCCATCTGGGCGGTGATCGAGGCGGCGCCGGTGAAGCTGTAGCCGCGCAGGGCGCCCTCGAAGCCGATCCAGTGGTTCAGCGAGCGTTCGATCAGGTCACGGTGCTCGGGCTGATCCCAGTTGACGAGGTAGAGGGGGTAGACGGAGAGCATGTGGGAGTAGTGCCGGTGGGACTTGTCGAAGGGGACCCCGGCCCCGATCATGAAGCCGTTCTCGTCCACCGGGTAGTCGGTCAGCTTCTCCAGCACCTCGCGCCACTTGGGTGCCAGGTCGTCGCGTATGCCGAGCCGGTCCGTGGTCTCCAGCAGGGTCGCGCAGCTCCAACGCAGCAGCGCCAGGTCGTAGTTGCAGTCGGGGGCGCTGCCGTACTCCGGTGAGTAGGTGGTCGGCAGGTGCAGTCGCCCGTCGTCGCCCTCGTACAGGAAGTGCAGGTAGTAGTTGGTGGTCCGGCGCAGGAGCGGGTAGAGGACGTCTTCCAGGACGCCCCGGTCCATGGTGTGACGGTAGGTCAGCCACACGTTGTGCAGCGCCCAGGGCAGGTTGCCGACCTCCGGGGTGCTGCCGACGCCCGGAACGGCGACCGTGCCGCTGGTGTCGCAGGTGGCGTCGGTGGCGCGGCGCACCCCGGCCGAGTCGGCGCGGTACTCGGGGCGCAGGGCTCCGATCAGGGTGTCGGTGTTCTCGGCGAGGGTGTGCGGGACGGCGTCCAGCTCCAGGTGGTTGGAGCCGTGCACCGCCCAGTACTCCAGCTGGACGTTGAGGTTCCACCACACGGCGGGCCAGGGGGTGGACTCCAGCCAGGGGCCGGTGGTCGCCATGATGGGCGCGTGTTCGCGGGCCGCGGAGGCGAGCTTGTAGAGCTGGATCCAGTAGAAGCTCTGCAGCATCCCGTCGGGGACGGAGAGGAAGCTCTTGCGGTAGAAGCGGTGCCACCACTCGCGGTGGGTGCGCAGCAGGCTGGAGACGGGCAGGGCGGACGCCTTGCGGACGGTCGTCCTGGCGCGGCCCTCGGCGTCGGTGCCGGGGTGGGAGTGGGCGACGGCCAGGACGTACACGCGGTCGTCGCCGAGCGTGCGTTCGCGGTGGGCGGTGACGGTCTGGCCGCCCGCGACCAGTGACTGGACGACGACGCCCGTGCCGTCCGGATCGCGCGTGGTCACCGGGTCGGGGTTGGGCTTCAGGCCGGCCGGCGGGTCCTCGCGGACGATGCGCGGGCTGACGGCGGGCGAGGGGACGAACTCCCAGCGGAAGTCCCGCTCCCCCGCGCTCGCCGTCGCGGTGACGAGCAGCAACGTACGGTCGTTGTGGACCAGGGCGCGCAGTTCGATGGTGCCCTTGTCCGTGGTGACCGTGCCGCTGACCTCGGCGTTCCACAGGTCCAGGCGCAGGTCGGCGCCCGTGATGGCGCCGACGGGGCGCAGGAGGAGATTGCCGACCGGCAGGCGGGCGACGCCCCAGTTGTGGCCGAACTCCGGCCGGTGGTCCTGTACTTCGCTGTGGTGGACGGTGAAGCGCAGGGCGTTCGCCCCGGGTTCCCGGTAGACGAGCGAGCCGAGCAGACCGTTGCCGAGGAACGGCCCCTCGTACCAGGCGCCCGGCAGTCGTCGCCAGCGCGGGTCCTGTGCGGCGAGGAAGTCCCGCCACTCGCGGTCGGTCCGCATGCCGGTGAGGGCCACGGGGCCGGCGGCCGAGCCCGGTTGGGCCACGGCCGGTTCCGCGACGCCGATTGCCGTAGTCGCTCCGGCCGCGCCTGCGGCGACGCGGCCCAGGAATCCCCGTCTGCTGACTCCCATCACCGATCTCCCGTCTCATTGATCCGATGACTTGGCTAGTCCGGAGGGTAGGAAGTGGCCAATGGTGCGTCAATACACCCGACGGCACGGAAATTCATCCGATGGATTACTCATGAGCCATGGGGGCCGGCGGCCCACTGCTCTCCCGCACCACCAGCTCAGTCGCCACCTCCACCCGGGTCGTCTCCGGCTGCTCCCCGGACAGCAGCCGCAGCACCATCCGGGCCGCGAGCGCGGTCATGTCGGCCAGCGGGGTGCGGACCGTCGTCAGCCGTGGGGTCACCCAGTCGGCGAACGGCAGGTCGTCGAAGCCGACCACGCTGACGTCGTCCGGGATCCGCAGCCCGAGTTCGGCGGCGGCCCGGTAGGTGCCCAGCGCCTGGTGGTCGCTGCCCGCGAAGATCGCCGTCGGACGCTCGGGCAGCGCCAGCAGCTCCAGCGCGTGCCGATGCGCGGGGTTGTGCGTGAAGTCGCCGTAGCGGACCAGCGCCGGGTCGAAGGGGAGCCCCGCCTCCGCCAGCGCGGAGCGGTAGCCGTCGACCCTGGCCCGTGAGGTGAGCCGGCGCTCCGGGCCGCTGATGATCGCGATCCGGCGATGCCCCAGCTCGATGAGGTGGCGGGTGGCGGCCAGCCCGCCGGGCCAGTTGGTCGCGCCCACCCACGGCGTCCCGGGCGCGGGCTCGTCGATCGGCGCCACCAGCGCGTACGGGATACCGAGTCGGCCCAGCTCCTCGTGCTGTTCCGGCGTCAGCTCCGGCACCACGAGGATGGCGCCGCGGGTGGAGCGGGTGGCCAGTGAGTCCAGCCACTGGCGGGCACGTCTGGTCCGGCCGTGTGTGGCGGAGACGACCAGGCCCATGTTGGCGTCGTGCAGCACGTCCTCCGCGCCGCGGATCAGCTCCACGGCCCAGGGGCTGTCCAGTTCGTTGATGACGAAGTCGATCAGCCCGCCGGGCTGTGCCGCGGTGGCGGTGGGGCGGTGTTTCGCCAGATAGCCGTGCTGTTCCAGCAGACGCTGCACCTTCGCCCGGGTCTCCGCAGAGACATCGGATCTGTCATGCAACACCTTGGAGACAGTGGAGACCGAAACCCCAGCCTGTTCGGCGATTTCAGCCAGCGTCCGCCGCCTTCCTGGGCCTGATCCCGTCCGAACCGTTGACGTCATCGGATGAATCTCCTACCTTTCCGAGCGGTCGCGAGTTGCGAAAACTATCGCAACCATGCTCCCGGGAGTAAAGGTGGTCTTCGATGAAGAGATGGCGCGCCGCTTCTCTGGCCGCCGTCGCGGCACTGGCGCTCTCCGCGTGCGGAGGTACCGGTGGCGGCAGCGGCAAGTCGGGCGATGACAAGGGCGAGTTGCTGGTCTGGGTGGACAACACCCGCACACCGGCGGCCCAGGAGTACAAGAAGGCACACCCCGACCTGAAGATCCGTGTCGTCACCGTCCCGCCCGAGGCCGGGTACGTCCCCACCAAGGTCTCCCTCGCCAACCGCACCAAGAGCGGCTGGCCCGACGTCGTCTTCCTGACCAACCCCGCCGAGGCGGCGACCCTCGCGAGCGACAAGTTCGGCTACGCGGCACCGCTCGACGGCCTCGTACCGAAGTCCGTCCGCGACGGCTTCGCGCCCGGCTCCCTCGACACCTGCACGTTCAGCGGGAAGACGTACTGCCTGCGCAACGACATCGCCCCCACCGTGCTCTGGTACGACGCCTCGCTGATGAAGAAGTACGGCTACGAGGTCCCGAAGACCTGGGCCGAGTACGAGCAGGTCGGGCTGAAGGCGGCCAAGAAGCATCCCGGCACGATCGTCGGCGCGATCAACGGCAAGTACGGCGCCGGCACCTACTTCGGCAGCAGCGGCTGCCCCACCCGGGACACCCTCAGCCTCACCAAGGTCCACATCGACCTCACCCAGCGGACCTGCACCCGGGTCGCGGACCTGCTCCAGCCGATGGCCAAGGCCAAGGCCGTCACCACCGTCGTACCCACCGACCCCGCCTTCGCCAAGCTCGGCAAGGAGGACAAGATCCTGATGCTGCCGGGCCCCGCCTGGTTCGGCGACTTCATGTTCGGCCCCGCCTTCAAGATCCCCAAGGGCCGGATCGCGGCGGCCCCCATGCCGACCTGGCCCGGCGAGACCACGTCCTTCGCGGGCCAGGTCGGCGGCGGTGCCTTCCTCGTCTCCGCGCACGCCGGTGACCGCACCAAGGAGGCGGTGGACCTGGTGCGCTGGATGACCACCGACGTCGCCCTCCAGGCCAAGCAGCCCACCTACCCGGCCTTCACAGCCGCCGCCCAGAAGTGGGGCGAGGCCAAGGCGAAGGACCCGTACTACGCCTCCGACCCGATGCCCGCCCTCACCGCCGCGGCAGGCGCCCTGCGCCCCGGATTCGGCGCCGTCCGCTTCGAGGCCGACTGGCAGGCGAGTTTCAACGACACTTTCGGCAAGACGGCCGACTCCGGCGGCAACCTCCGCAAGGCGCTGGAGAGTTGGCAGGACAAGCTGGACGCGGCGGCCAAGACCGGTGAGTACACGGTCGGATGAGAACCCTGACACCGACCCGTCCGCCCGCGGTGGAGACCGTGTCCCCGGCCGCGCCCCGGCGTGTGAAGCGCCGGGGACGTACCGTCGCCACATGGCTCCTCGTCGGCCCGTACGCCCTGTTCCTCGCGGCCTTCGGGCTCGCGCCCGCCGGCTATGCCCTGTGGACCTCCTTCGTCCATGACGGCTCGTTCTCCGGCGGGCGCAACTGGACGGCCGTCTTCGACGACTACCGGCTCGGCGAGGCGGCGGGCAACGTCACGACGTACCTCCTGCTGTGGCTGCCGGTCCTGCTGCTGACCGTGCTCTCGCTCGCCTTCACCCTGCACGCCCGGCCTGGCAGGGCGACCGGCGCGCTCCAGCTCGTCTACTACCTGCCGGGCGCGGTCACCGGCTCGGCGGCGGCCCTGCTCTGGCTGTTCATGGTCAGCCCGGACAGCAGCCCGTTCGGACCGCTGCTGAGGCTCATGGACGTGAAGACCGCCACCGACGCGCTCTCCGGCGGCAGCCTGGTCGCCGTCCTCGCCGTGATGGGCGTCGCGGTGCACGCGGGCGGCTGGATCGTCGTCCTGTACGGGGCGCTCACCGCGCTCCCGAAGGACGTCCTGGAGGCGGCGCAGGTCGACGGCGCCTCGGCCTGGCGGACCATGTGGCACGTCAAGCTGCCGATGGTCCGCACGTACGTCGCCTTCGTGCTGATCTCCAGCTTCGCCTCCGGCAGCCAGGTCTTCGTCGAGCCCACCGTGCTGTCCACCGGCGCGCCGGGCCAGATCAGCCCCACCTGGTCCGTCAACCAGCTCGCCTACGTGTACGCCACCCAGGACGGCGACTTCGGCAAGGCCGCCGCACTGTCGCTGACCATGCTCGCGGTCGGACTGCTGGCCGCGTGGATCGTGATCACCCGCACCCGTATGTACGCCACGGACACCAGGTGAGATGACCTTTCATGACCGATGCGATGACTGCTCTGTCCCGCGGCGCCCGCGCCCTCTTCCTGCTCGGCGCGGCAGCCTTCTTCGGACTGCCGCTGCTGTGGCTGCTCCTCGCGCCCACCCGTACGGCCGACGACCTGACGACCGGCTCACCGCTCGGCTTCGGCTCCCTCGGCCGGGTCGGCGACGCCTGGGCGCATCTGATGTCGTACAACGACGGCGAGATCACGCTGTGGATCGGCAACTCCGTCGTCTACGCGGCGGCGAGCGTGGCCCTCGCCCTGCTGCTGTGCGTGCCCGCGGGCTATGTCCTCGCCAAACACGACTTCGCGGGCCGCCGGACCCTGCTCACCCTCTCGATCGTGACGATGATCCTGCCGCCGGCCGCACTGGTCCTGCCGCTCTACCTGGAGATGTCGGCGGTGAACCTCGCGGGCACGATCTGGGCGGTGATCCTGCCGCTGTCCTTCTACCCGTTCGGTGTCTACCTCGCCTTCCTGCACTTCCAGGCGAACCTGCCCGACAGTCTGCTGGACGCCGCGCGCGTCGACGGCGCGAGCGAGCTGCGGCTGTTCTGGTCGGTGGCGCTCCCGCTGGCGCGGCCCGCGATCGCGCTGATCGCCTTCTTCGGCTTCGTGCGCTGCTGGACCGACTTCTTCCTCCCCTTCGTGATGCTCTCCGACGACCGCACCTTCACCCTCCAACTCGGGCTGATGTCCCTGCTCCAGTCCACCGGCGCGGTCAACAACTCCAGCGGCTTCGCCGACCTCGACATCCACCAGCCGGAGGCGGCCCTGGCGGGACTCGTGGCGTGCGCACCGCTGATGATCGGTTTCGTCCTCGCCCAGCGCTTCCTGCGCACCGGGCTGCTGGCCGGGGCGGAGAAGGGCTGATGCGCGCCGAACTCCAGAACCGGGTACGGGACTTGGTGGCTCCCGTGGTGCCGCACTTCAGCCCCGGCCGGGCTCGCGTACGCCTCGGCGTGAACACCGCGATCCACGACGACACCGCGGCCGAACTGGAGGCGTTCGCCCGCCCGTTGTGGGGACTGGCCCCGCTCGCGGCGGGCAAGGGGGCCGTACCGCATGGGGAGTTGTGGCTACGGGGCCTCGCCCACGGCAGCGACCCCGCCCATCCCGAGTACTGGGGCGAGCCCCGCGACCGCGACCAGCGCATCGTCGAGATGGCAGCCATCGGCTTCGCTCTGGCGCTCGCCCCCGAGCAGTGGTGGGACCCGCTGAGCGGCCCCGAACGGGACCGGCTCGCACGGTGGTTGCGCAGTGCACTCCCCCGCGAGACGGCCGACAACAACTGGCACTTCTTCCCGGTGCTGATCGGCCTCGGCCTCCACCGAGTGGGGGTGCCGTACGACCGCTCGCTGGTCGCCGCCCGGCTGGCGCGCCTGGAGACGTTCTGGCTCGGCGACGGCTGGTACTCCGACGGCCCCACCGAACGGCGCGACTACTACGTGCCGTGGGCGATGCACTTCTACGGGCTGCTGTACTCCCGGCTCGCAGGGGACGGTGACGGGTACGGAGAACGCTTCCGTGAGCGCGCGGCGCGGTTCGCCCACGACTTCCGGCACTGGTTCGCGGACGACGGCGCCGCCGTCCCCTACGGCCGCAGCCTCACCTACCGCTGGGCACAGGCCGCCTTCTGGGGCGCCCTGCCCTTCGCCGAGGTCGACGCGCTGCCCTGGGGCGTGGTGAAGGGGTATCTGCTGCGGCATCTGCGCTGGTGGGAAGGGCGACCGGTGAGCGGGCCCGACGGGCTGCTGTCCATCGGCTACGGCTATCCGCAGCCCGCCCTCGCCGAGCAGTACAACGCGCCCGGCTCCCCGTACTGGTCGTTGAAGGCGTTCCTGCCGCTCGCGCTGCCGGACGATCACGCGTTCTGGACGGCGGCGGAGGAGCCGGCTCCCTCCCTGCCCGCCGTCAGCGCCCAGCCGCACGCGGGCGCGGTGCTGATGCGCGCTTCCGGCGACGTCACGCTGCTCGCCGGGCGCCAGCACCATGCCTGGGTGCGCCATGGGGCGGAGAAGTACGCCAAGTTCGCGTACTCGTCCCGCTTCGGCTTCAGCCTCCCGAACGGCTCGCTGGGGCTCGCGCAGGGCGCGTACGACTCGATGCTGGCGCTGAGCGACGACGGCGGGGCGCACTACCGGGTGCGCGAGGAGCCGGCCGGCCCCGAGGCAAACGGCGACACGATCCGCTGCACCTGGCGGCCCTGGCCGGACGTGGAGATCACCACCTGGCTGACGGCCGCCCCGCCCTGGCATCTGCGCACGCACCGCGTCCGGACCGACCGTGCGCTGCACACGGCGGAGGGCGCCTTCGCCGTGGACCGTGACGCGGGCGTGGGCCGCGATATGAGCGCGGAGCGGTCGGCCGGGACGGGGTACGCCCGTGTGTCGGCCCGGGCGGGGTTCAGCGGACTGCGGGACCTCGACGGCCTGCGCGAGGGCGAGGTCGTGGACTGCCTGCCCGGCACGAACGTCCTCGCCCGGCGCACGGCACTTCCTGCCCTGACGGGTCAACTCCCGCCCGGCGAGCACTGGTTGCGCTGTGCGGTGCTGGGCGCTCCCGGCGGACCCGACACCGAGGCGGCCTGGCGGCGACCCCCGACCAATGGAGGCGGGACATGAGGACGACCGGAGGCGCGGCATGAGGACGACCGGACGGGACATGACGACGACCGGAGGCGGGACATGAGACTGAGACACCTATCCGTACTGGCCGCTGCGACAGCGCTGTTGGCCTTCCCCGTCCAGGGCCAGGCCCAGGCGGCGGGCCCCGGCCGCACCTACCACGTGGCCCCCTCGGGCAGCGACCGGGCGTCCGGCTCCCAGGCGAGCCCCTTGCGCACCATCGGCGACTGCCTCTCACGGGTCCGCCCGGGCGACACCTGTCTGATCCATCGCGGCACCTACCGCGAGCAGGTGACCCCGCCCTCCGGCGCCAAGGACGCGCCGATCACCCTCGCCGCGTACGGCGACGGCCCGGTGACCGTCGACGGCACCGAGCGGGTGACCGGCTGGAAGGACGCCGGCGACGGCCTGGTCGCCGCCGACACCGACCTGCCCCTCGACCCGGACTTCAACGCGCTGTTCATGGACGACGACCGTGCGGAGGAAGGCCGTTGGCCCAACTCCGGACCCGATCCGCTGAACACCACCTGGGCCGAGGCCGGCGCCACCTCCACCGACCAGCACATCGACGACCCCGACCTGCCGGACGCCGACTGGACCGGCGCCACCGTGCACCTGTGGGCGGGCTCCAACCCGTGGGCCCAGCAGACCGGCACGGTCACCGCCACCGCGTCCGGCAAGCTGGACTTCAAGGGCGGCAACTACCGCTGCCCTCCGCTGTGCATGGGCAACCAGAACTACCGCAACTACTACCTCGTCGGCTCCAAGGCCGCCCTGGATCAGCCGGGCGAGTGGTACTACGACGAGAGCGCGAAGCGGCTGTACATGGTCCCGCCGAAGGGCGGCATCGACGGACACACGGTGACCGCCAAGCACCGGCTCTGGGGCGTCGACCTGAGCAAGAGCTCGTACGTCACCGTGCGCGGACTGAACCTCTGGGGCACCTCCCTGCGAACGGGCAACGACAGCACGGGAGTCACGGTCGACCGGCTGCGCGCCACCTACATCTCGGAGTTCTCGACCCTGCCCATGCCGCCGGACAGTGACCTGGCGATCCCGCCCTTCGAAGGCAACATCGTCGCCTCCCGGATCCTCGACTCGGGCGTGCAGATCCTCGGCACCGGCAACACCCTGAAGAACAGCGAGATCTCCCAGTCGGCCGGGGACGGTGTCCTGCTGCGCGGCACCGGCAACACCATCACCAACAACTACATCCACGACGTCGGCTGGATGGGCAGCTACACACCCGGCATCGAGGTCAACGGCAACGGCCACACGGTCACCCACAACACGGTCCGGCGCACGGGACGCGGCTCCATCGACACCGCCTGGCAGCTCAACGGCCCCGAGTTCCACGACAACCGCATCGCCTACAACGACCTCTCCGAAGCGATGCGCACATCACGCGACGGCTCCCCCTTCTACGTGTGCTGCAGCCTGAACGGCACCGGCACCTCCATCGACCACAACACCTCGCACGACGCGGACGGCCAGGTCGGCTTCTACGTCGACAACTACTCGGGCCACTTCCGGCTGCACCACAACGTCGCCTGGAACACCGGCACCCGGGGCACCTTCTTCAACGGACACACCGGACCGAGCATCGCCAACGAGGACCACAACTCCAGCTACGGCGTGGGCATCAACGGCAACTCGGTGCTGCTCAGCGGCGCGACGGACGCCTCCGGCTCGTACATCAGCAACATCATCGGCCCGAAACCGATCAGCGCCACCCAGACCGGCGACCCGCTGCCGGTGGTCCGCTCCAACCTGATCAGCGAACAGCCCGGCTACACGGACGCCGTGAACGGCGAACTGTGGCTCACGGCCGACTCCCCCGCCATCGACGCCGGCGAGACGATCGACGGCATCACGACCGACATCCGGGGCGCGGGCCCCGACCAGGGCGCGTACGAGTACGGCGCACCGATCTGGTCGACGGGCTGCAACCTCCCCGGCTGCCGGCAGCGCGTCCGGCACGGCACCTGGACGGCGACCGCGAGCGACGGTACCGACGCCTCCGCCGTCACCGACGGAGACATCAACACCCGCTGGACGGCGGCGAGTCCACAGTCCCCGGGCCAGTACCTGACCGTCGACCTCGGTGAGTCCAAGACCTTCGGCCGGCTCTCGCTCGACGCCGGACGCGACACCAGTGGCCAGCCGTACGGGTTCTCCGTCTCGGTCAGCCGCGACGGCACGCACTGGGGCGAGCCGCTCGCCGAGGACTCCGGCCGCTCCTTCACCCAGGACGCGGTGTTCCCCCGGCAGACCACGGCCCGCTACCTGAGGATCACGCTCACCGCGAGCGGGCCGGTCCCGTGGGTCGTCAACGACCTGCGCCTGTACGGCGACGGCCCCGACGCCGCCTCCACGCTCCAGGCCGAACAGGCCATCGCCGTACGCGGCGTGGAGCGCGGCACGGCCGCCACCGGGGTGCTCGGCTCGGGCGACTGGGTGGGCTTCCGCAAGGTGAACCTCGCCGGAGACCGGCTGACCGTACGCAGCGAGTCCTCCTGCGCGCGCACCTGCTCGCTCCAGCTGCGCCTGGACGCGCCGGACGGTCCGCTGGTCGGGGTGGTACCCGTCCGGGCCGACGACGACGGCGACTGGCGGGAGCAGTCGGTGCGGCTGAAGCGTGAGGTCACCGGTAGCCACGACCTCTACCTGGTGGCGGAGGGCGGACGGCAGGTGGCCGCGCTGGACTGGCTGACGATCCGGAACTGATCGGCACTGATTGGCACTGATCGGCGGCGATCAGCGGCGATCGACACGGGCGGACCCGGGCGGCAGCACATGACTGCCGCCCGGGTCCGTGTTCAGTGCAGGTCGGCCGGCGCGGAGCTGTCGTCGAGGAGGCTGTCCTCGACGGGGCCGCCCTTGAGGGAGCTGTCGTCGAGGAAGCCACCCGACTGGTGCTGCCACAGCTTCGCGTAGGCGCCCTCCGAGGCGAGCAGTTCCTGGTGCGTGCCCTGCTCGATGATCCGTCCGCGGTCGAGGACGACGAGCTGGTCCATGGTGGCGACCGTGCTCAGCCGGTGCGCCACCACGAGCGCCGTCCGCCCCTCCATGAGCCGCCACAGCGCCTCCTGGACGAGGAGCTCGCTCTCGGAGTCCAGGGCGCTGGTGGCCTCGTCGAGCAGCAGGATCGGCGCGTCGCGGAGGATCGCCCGGGCGAGGGCGACCCGCTGGCGCTGTCCGCCGGACAGCTTGATCCCGCGCTCTCCCACCATGGTGTCGAAGCCGAGCGGCAGCACATCGGCGAACTCCGTGACGTGCGCCGCCTCGGCGGCTCGGCGGATCTCGGCTTCGGTGGCGTCCGGCCGGGCGAACGCGATGTTGTCCCGCAGCGTGCGGTGGAACATCGCCGGGTCCTGCGGTACGTAGGCGATCAGACTGCGCAGGTCCGCCTGGCGCAGTCTGCTGATGTCCTGACCTCCGATCAGGATGCGGCCGGAGTCGATGTCCGTCATCCGCAGTAACAGCCGGGAGAGCGTGGTCTTGCCACCGCCGGAGCGGCCGACGAGACCGATCTTCGACCCGCTGGGCACCATCAGGTCGAGCCCCTCGAAGAGCGGCTCCGCGCCCGCGTGGGCGAAGGTCACGTCCTCGAAGCGGACATCGGCCGCGCGGGGCCGCAGCGGCTCCGGCGACGCGGGATCGAGCACGGTCGGCGACTCCAGCAGCAGTTCGGTGAACTGCGCGGCCTCCGTCATCGAGCCCTCCATGCGACGGTAGATCTGGTTGAACTCGAACATGATCCGGGTCGCGTTGGTGTAGTACGTGAAGGCGACCACGACCGCCTCCACGCCGTGCCCGCCGCCGCCGAGCGTGACCGCGAGCAGCAGGCCCAGGACGTTGGTCAGCACGGACATCGGCGCGACCAGGGTGTCGATGCGCAGGTTGCCGTAGTCCCACGACCTGAGTGAGAGCCGCCGCGACTCCGCGACACGCGACCGGTGCTCCGCGGCCTCGCGGTCCTCGGCGGCGAACGCCCGGACCGTGTCCATGTTCATCAGGCTGTCGGCGACATGGCCCGACACCCGGGCGATCGCCGCCTCGCGCTGGGCGACGAGTGCCTGGCGGCGACGGATGAGGGGCACCACGCACAGCGCCGTCACCGCGATCATCACCAGGAGCCCGACGACGAGCAGCGGTTCGTAGCGCCACAGCACGACCGCGCCGAACAGCAGCGGCACGAAGTTGCCCACGACCGAGAACGTCAGTGTGTCGACGAACGGCTCGAAGCGGGAGGCGAAGCTCAGGACCCGCTTGGTCAGCGATCCGGCGAAGTTGTCGTGGAAGAACGTGGCGTCCTTGGCGAACAGTTCGTCCATGCCGATCACGTACAGGTGCTCGATACCGAGGGCGTCGAGCCGGTTCAGACAGTGCAGGCCGACGCGCCACACCGCTTCCGCGAACAGCAGGACTCCGGCGAAGCTCAAGACGTACGGCAGTGCCGAGCCGACGGTGGCACCGGTGTTGCCGGCGATGCGTCCGACGAGCTTCGCGACGACCAGCGGCGCGATGTAGTAGATGCCGATGTTGCCCAGCGCCGGCAGCAGCATCCCGGGGACCGTCAGCCGCCGGAGCCGGGCCAGCTCCCGTCCGTAGTAGCGAAGTGCGAGGAGTACCGAGCCCTTGCTCGGCGTTGCGTCACGCGATTCAGGAGTTCCCATCCCAATCCTGTGTGGTCATGTGGCGGCCCCGCCGCGGGAACGCGTGGAATCGCAGTTTCCCGCGGCGGGGCCCGGGAAGTCCAAGCGTTTTTTCAGGCCGTTGACCAGCGACCTTGGGTTTCCCGATAAACCGTTACCCCGATCAATTGTGTGCACATCGAGAGCGAGTTCGATTCCCATGACTATAGGAAAATACGCCTCCTTCATGACTGGTGGCCGAATTCGGTCGAGGCATGGAGATAACACGACACGCCGGCGGCCCTCCCGCCTGCCGCGGCGGCCGGCGGCAACGCCACGTGCGGGGGCGGCGACCGCCACGCAGTAGCCTTGAATACAATCTCAACTTCGGCTCGTACGATCAGAGTTGGCTAACGAAGGCAGGGGTGTTGACGGAGCTCGCCGCGACCGGTGCCGCCGCGCTGGTGAAGCACATGCAGGAGGACTCCTGGCCCCTCCTCCGTGACGCCGTCGCCGCCTTCCTCGTGGACAACGAGCCCGGCGGCAGAGGTCGTGGCGACGAGGTCGGGCGGGAACTGGAGCAGGCCCGCCAAGCCCTCGCCAACGCTCTCGATCGCGGGGACGAGGGCGCGGTCGCGGAGGTGGAAGCCGAGTTGCGCCTGCGGCTGCGGCATGTCCTGCGGGGAAACCCACAGGCAGCCACCCGGCTCGACCGTCTGCTGCGTCGGTTCTCGCGTGTCCCCCAGGGCGCCTCCAGGGGGCCGTCGTCGGGTCGGCGTCGCCGGGAGACCGTCGCGGTGGTGCTGTTCAGCGGCAGCCCCGTCTTCGAGAGTTCCATACCGCTCTCGGTGTTCGGGAGCGACCGCCAGGACCCCGGAGTGCCGCGCTACCGGCTCCTGGTGTGCGCGGGAGAAGAGGGCCCGCTGCGGACCACGGGGGACCTGGAACTCACCGCGCCGAACGGGCTGGAGGCGATCTCCCGGGCGGGCACCGTCGTCGTGCCCGCCTGGCGCTCGATCACCTCACCACCGCCGAAGGAGGCGCTCGACACACTGCGCCGGGCGCACGAGGAGGGCGCCCGCATCGTCGGACTCGGCACCGGCGCCTTCGTGCTGGCCGCCGCCGGACTGCTGGACAGCCGCCCGGCCACCACCCACTGGATGTACGCACCGACACTGGCCAAGCGCTACCCGTCGGTGCACGTCGACCCGCGCGAGCTGTTCGTCGACGACGGAGACGTCCTCACCAGCGCCGGCACCGCCGCGGGCATCGACCTGTGTCTGCACATCGTGCGCACCGACCACGGCAACGAGGCGGCCGGCGCACTGGCCCGGCGCCTGGTGGTCCCACCCCGCCGCAGCGGCGGCCAGGAGCGCCACCTCGACCAGTCGCTGCCGGAGGAGATCGGCGCCGACCCGCTCGCCGAGGTCGTCACCTGGGCGCTGGAGCACCTCCACGAACCGTTCGACGTGGAGACCCTCGCCGCGCGCGCCTACATGAGCCGCCGCACCTTCGACCGCCGGTTCCGCTCCCTCACCGGGAGCGCTCCACTCCAGTGGCTGATCACCCAGCGCGTGCTGCAGGCCCAACGTCTGCTGGAGACCTCGGACTACTCGGTCGACGAGGTCGCCGGACGCTGCGGCTTCCGCTCGCCCGTCGCCCTGCGCGGCCACTTCCACCGCCAGCTGGGCTCGTCCCCGGCGGCCTACCGGGCGGCGTACCGGACGCGGCGACCCCAGAGCGAGAAGCCGGACAACACGTACGACGACGAACGCCCCGCACCGCCGCCCGGTACACAGCCGCCCCCTCCCCCTGAGGAGCACCCGCGGACGCCTTGAACCTGCCCCACCGTATTCTTCGACCGTGGCTGACACCGAGCTGATGCGGCTTCCCGACATGCCGCTGCACGATCCCTTCGTCGTAGCCGACAAGAGGACCCGCACCTACTTCCTCTACACCTCCAACGACCCGTCCGTGTCGGGCGTGGACGGCACCGGCACGATGGTCTACCGCAGCCACGACCTGCGCGACTGGACGCCCCCCGTCGTGGTCTTCCTGGCGGCCGAGCAGCCAGGAATCTGGGCCACCGACGGCGGCTGGGCTCCGGAGGTGCACGAACGGGATGGCCGGTACTACCTGTTCACCACGCTGCACGACCAGCACAGCCCCCTTCCCGTGCCACCCCCCGGCCCATGGGGCACGCCGTTCCCGACAGCCACCCACATGCGGGGCACGATCACGGCCGTGGCGGACTCGCCGCTGGGCCCCTTCACGGTCGTCGACCCGTCACGCCCCACACCGCCCGAGAACCTCATGACCCTCGACGGCACGCTCTACGTCGACCCGTCCGGGCAGCCCTGGATGGTGTACGCGCACGAGTGGCTGCAGACCATCGACGGAACCATGGAGGCGATCCGGCTGGCTCCGGACCTCTCGGAGACCGTCGGCACACCGGTCTTCCTGTTCAAGGGCTCGGACGCGTCCTGGATCAGCGAGCAGATCCCCAGCGGCGTACCGCACCAGCTCCCGCCCTACGTCACCGACGGCCCTCAGCTGTACCCCACCCCTGACGGGTCCCTGCTCATGCTGTGGTCGACGTACGAGAAGAACGCGGCCAAGCAGGACGGCACCGTCGGCGGGGGCTACGTGCAGACCTACGCGGTCTCGCCGTCCGGCGACCTCACGGGGCCGTGGCAGCAGCACCGGCCCCTGGTCCGGGACGACAGCGGTCACGGCATGCTGTTCCACACCTTCGACGACCGGCTGATGATGATCCTCCACCGCCCCTTCGAGAACGCGCGGGGGAAGCTGTACGAGATGCAGCTCGTCGGGCACGAGCTACGGGTACTGCGCCAGCGCACCGACCTCGACGGCGGCGGGTGACCCGGCGCGGCGCCGACCGCGACTCGACGTGACCTGATTCACGAAAGCACACATGCGGCAGCGGTTATGGTGACGACGGCAGACAGGGGTATCGCAACGCGGGCACAGGTAGCGGAGGGCACACGGTGTCGGACGAGGGACGGCTCATCGCCGGACGCTACCGGCTCACCGAACTGATCGGCCGGGGCGGCATGGGCACGGTGTGGCGCGCCGAGGACGGGGTGCTGGGCCGCCAGGTCGCACTGAAGCAGTTGCACATGCATCCGCATCTGTCCTCCGACGACCTCGCCACGCTGTTCGAGCGGACGCGGCGCGAGGCGCGCAGTGCGGCCAGCGTCACGCACCCCAGCGTGATCGTCGTGCACGACGTCGTGGAGGACGACGGGCGGCCCTGCATCGTGATGGAGTACGTCCCCGGCAGCACGCTGGACGATCTTCTCCGCGGCGGCGGGACCATCGCACCCGGGGAGGCCGCCCGTATCGGCCTGGGCATGATCGCCGCCCTCCGTGCCGCGCACGCCGCCGGTGTCCTGCACCGCGACGTCAAACCCGGCAACGTGCTGCTCGGCGCCGAGGACCGGGTGGTGCTCACGGACTTCGGCATCGCGATGACGTCCGGCACGTCGACGCTCACCAAGACCGGTGAGATGGTCGGCTCCATCGACTACATGGCTCCGGAACGCATCCGCGGGCAGCAGCCCGGCCCGGCCTCGGACCTGTGGTCGCTGGGCGCCGCGCTGTACCAGGCGGTCGAAGGGCGGCCGCCGTTCCGCAGGGACACGGCGGTGGAGACCGCGTACGCCGCCGTCGTCGATCCGCCGGCCCCGATGCGACACGCCGGGCCGCTGGAACCCCTCATCGAGTCCCTCCTGGCCAAGGACCCCGACGAGCGGCCCTCGGCGGAGCAGACGGAACGAGCCCTGCACGCGGCGCGCTCGGGCGCGACGACGTCCGCGGTGTCCACGTTGTCCGCGGCCCCCACGTCCGCGTCGCCCGATCGTTCCGGGGACACCGACCGATCCGGGGCGGCCGAGCGGCGTGCGGGGGCGTCCGGGCACGGGCCTGGCCGACCGCCCGGCTCGGAGCCGGGGCCACCGGCGTCTCCCCGGGGCGCCGGGCGCGGCCGCGGGAGACGACGGCGTCGCGCGGGTGTCGTCGCGGCGGTCGCGGCCTCCGCCGTGGCCGTAACCGCGGGAGCCTCGTTCTACGCGATGTCGCACCGCGGCCCGGACAGCACCGGTTCCCACGCGAACCGACGCCCAGCCGCGTCGTCGCCCGCGCCGTCCTCGGCGCCCAAGGGCTACCGCCTGGTCCGGGACACGCGGCTCGGAGTCGCCTTCCCCGTGCCGGACGACTGGAAGATCGGCAAGCGGACCCCCGACGAGGTCACGTACGCCGCCCCGTCCGGACTGGCGGGCATCACGATCGGCACCGTGGCCCCCGCGGGAAGCAACCCCGTGACGCACTTCTCCGACATCGAGGCCAACACGAAGGACAACTACCCGACGTACCGCCGACTGCGGATGCAGCGGACCACCTTCCGCGGCCGGCCCGCGGCCGTGTGGGAGTTCACCTTCCAGGGACGCGCCCGCCTCTTCCGTGCCATCGACCTCGGCTACGGCAGGGAAGGCGACCGGGAATACGACATCTACCTGTCCGCACCCGCCGCGGAGTGGGACACCTACCGCCCCGTCTTCGACCAGGTCAGGGACGGGTTCACCACGACCGCCACCTGATCTCTCGCCTCTGCGCGGCTTCGGGAGGAGCATGGGAGATGAGCGAGCGAGGGAGGCCCGCCATGAAGACCGGAGCCTCGGACGACGACCGCTGGCTGTACTCGCACACGCCCTCCCAGGCCGAGGGTGAGCGCGACGAAACGGCCGAGCGCACAGCCGTGGAGCAGCATCCGGACGTCCCCCGGACCGAGCCGTCCCAGGCGGAGGGCGAGCGGGTGGACGACGCCCGAACCACATGACCGCCGACGACTGATCAGCGAAAGGTGCCCGCGGCAGAGCCCTCTGAATCGCCCTTCCCGGTGGTCTCGCCCGGCAGGAACGTCCGGCGCGCCCACAGGCCCAGCAGTACCGTCGCCCCGACCAACAGCGGCACCGGGTCGCGGGCCAGAGGAGCCAGCGCGTATCCCAGCGCCATCACCGTGAAGACGATCAGGGGAACGAACGCCGCGGCACCCTCCATACCCAGCCGCAGCGACGACCGACCGGCACCCAGGACGCTCGCCCCGCCGGGCACCCAGGGACCGGCGGCGACCACCAGCAGGCCCGCGGTGTTGAAGGCACCGGCCAGCTGACCGGACACCACCTCGGGGATGTCCGGGCCGGCGCCCCACAGCCGCAGGGTGTCGCCGATCAGCGTGACGGACAGCCCGACGACCGACACCCACAGCGTGGCGCGGTGGTCGTCCCGTACGAGGGGGCGCAGGGCGAGCAGAAAGCTGAGGAACACGACTTCCGCGGCCCACAGGGCACCCACCATTCCCGTGCCCAGCTGCCACCCGTCACCGGGTCCCCGCAGCAGTACCCACCCGGTCATGAACACGGACCCGGCGGTGACGACCCCGTCGAGCACGCGCCGCAGCCACATGCGGCGGCCCGTACCGGCATCGGCCGCGACCACGAGACCCGCCGTCCCCAGGCCGACCGCGACCGTCACCCCGGCGATCACCATGGCACCGAGCACCGACCGCACGTCCGGGCCCCATGCCCAGGGGTGAGCCGACAGCACGTCGACCGCGGCCCGGTACACACCCCCCGCGGCCGCCGAACCCGCCAACAGGAGCAGGCGCATCCGCACCCGCCCCCTCACCCCGGACGCGCGGAGCGCCAGGGAGACCGTCAACGCCCAGCATCCGACGGCCGGACCGAAACCCGTCAAGCGCGCCGCCCCACTCTCGACCGCCCACCACCCGTTGACAGTGAGCGCTGTGCCAACAACATCGAGACCGTAAGGGACCCACCAGCGGCGCCGGACGAAAGATTCGGCTGATTCACTCGTACTGCGTAAAGGAAGCTCGAAGGAGCGCGATGCCCGACAACGGCTACAGCTACCTCTCCGCGGTCAAGGGCGTGCGCTCCGCCGGCTGCGTGGTCCCCCAGGCGCTGATGAGTTGCGGGTAGGCGAACACGGCCTCGAACGTGGCCAGTTCCTCGCTCAGACGGGCCTGGAGTGTGTCCACCCCGACTTCTTCCGCTGTGGCCACGCCGGTCTGTTCGATCACCGGGAGCATGGCCCGGATGATCCCGGCCATCAGGGCCGGGCCGTCCGGGTCGCCGGGGGCGAAGTGGGGCTGCATGCCCAGCATGCCCAAGGGGTGCAGACCTGCCTCGCACAGGAGCGTCCACAGGCGCGGGCCCAGTGAGTGGGTGATGCCCGCGCGGTCGGATGCCTCGGCCTGCCAGGACAGCAGCCGGGTGGCCAGCGGGGTGGCGGGCCGGGGGCCGCCGCTGAACAGGTCGACCTCGATGGGCGCCACCACGCCACCGGGACGCAGCTGTGCGGCCTGGGTCCGCAGGACCTTGGCCGGGTCCGGCAGGTAGAGCAGGACGAGGCGGGCGGTGATCGCGTCGAACGGGCCCCCGGGGGCGGGCTGTTGAATGTCGCCCACGACGAAGCTGACGTTGTCGAGTCCGTGGTGCCGGGCGCGTGCCCGGGCAGTGGTGATCGCGTCCTGCGACTGGTCGATGCCCACCACCGCTCCGGTCGGACCGACCAGTTCGGCGGCGACGAACGACACGTCACCGGCCCCGGCTCCGAGGTCCAGCACCCGCATCCCGGTCCCGATCCCGGCCGCCCGCAGCAACGTCCGGGTGGCGGGTGCGATGGCCCGGCCCTGACGGCCCAGCCGTTCCAGTTCTTCGGGGTCACTGCCCAGGTGGTAGCCGCTGCCGCTCCGCGATGAAGCCATGGGTCTCGCCTCCCGGTGTCCGTGTCCGTAGCGCCTGGCCCGGCGTTCGGTGGCCGCACCTCACTGAAGTGCGGCCACGGCCCTTTGCCAACATCGCTTTTCAGCCTCCTGCCGGGCGGCGAAGAAGCTCAGGTCACCGGATCCAGGAAGGTCAGCACCGAGGCGTCCTCCTCGATCAGCGGGGCGAGTGCGGCGTTGAACGGGCCACCGTACGGGGCCTTCAGGTGCGCCTGGAAGGCGTCCTCGTCCCGGTACACCTCGAAGATCCAGTAGGCGCGCGGGGCGGCGGCCTTGGTGTAGACGTCGAAGGCGAGATTGCCCTCTTCCTCGCGCACTTTCTCGGCGTAGTCCAGCAACAGGCGGGCGACCTCGTCCTCCGCTCCCTCGCGGGCGGTGAACTCGGCGAGCAGGGTCTTGTTCACGGTGTGGTGTCCTCCATGGCCGGGATCCATCGCGTGAGGCGGCGACGGATACGGACGGACGTCGGCCCCGGGCGTTGCCGATTTGTGACGAGTGCAGGGCATTGACGTTTCCGGGAGACGGAGTCCATCATCCTCGCCATGCAGTGTCAACG
This sequence comes from Streptomyces spongiae, assembly GCF_009377185.1. Taxonomy (GTDB): domain Bacteria; phylum Actinomycetota; class Actinomycetes; order Streptomycetales; family Streptomycetaceae; genus Streptomyces; species Streptomyces spongiae. Next base: position 17,488 of record NZ_VJZC01000013.1, on the reverse strand, counting down.
ATGACATAAGTCAACGATGACACCTCGGAACGGCATGCTCGGATGCCGCCCGCGCCGCTCGCGATCCCGCAGGAGTCATTCATGTCTCGCACCACTCGTCTGCCCATGTCCCTCCTCAGAGCCGCCGCGTGCACGGGCATCGCGGCCCTCACCCTGACGGCCTGCGGATCCGGCTCCGGTTCCGGATCGGGTTCCTCCAGCGCCGGTTCGGGCGACGTCAAGGTGGGTCTGATCACCAAGACCGACACCAACCCGTTCTTCGTCAAGATGAAGGAGGGCGCGGAGAAGGCCGCGAAGGCCGAGGGCGTGAAGCTCATGACCGCGGCCGGCAAGTTCGACGGCGACAACGCCGGTCAGGTCACGGCCATCGAGAACATGGTCGCCTCGGGCGTGAAGGGCATCCTGATCACCCCGAGCGACTCCAAGGCCATCGTGCCCGCCATCGCCAAGGCCCGCGCCAAGGGCGTCCTGGTCATCGCCCTGGACACCCCGACCGAGCCGGACGACGCGGTCGACGCCCTCTTCGCCACCGACAACCTCAAGGCCGGCGAGCTGATCGGTGAGTACGCCAAGGCCGCCATGAAGGGCAAGTCGGCCAAGATAGCCACCCTCGACCTCGCGCCGGGCGTGTCCGTCGGCGTCCAGCGGCACGACGGCTTCCTCAAGGGCTTCGGCATCAAGGAGGGCGACCCCTCCGTCGTCTGTTCCCAGGACACCGCGGGCGACCAGGCCAAGGGCCAGACCGCCATGGAGAACTGCCTCCAGAAGGAACCCGGCATCAACGTCGTCTACACGATCAACGAGCCGGCCGCGCTGGGCGCGTACACCGCGCTCAAGGCCAAGGGCCGGGAGAAGGACGTCCTGATCGTCTCGGTCGACGGCGGCTGCACCGGAACCAAGGCCGTCAAGGACGGCAAGATCGCCGCCACCTCGCAGCAGTACCCGCTGAAGATGGCCTCCCAGGGCGTCAACGCCGTCGTGACGTACGCCAAGGACGGCAAGAAGGCGTCCGGTTACACGGACACGGGCGTCACCCTCATCACCGACAAGGCGCAGGACGGGGTCACGTCGAAGGACACCGCCTACGGCCTGGAGAACTGCTGGGGCTGAGCCGCCCGGTTCGAACCGTAGGACAACGCCTTCCCCTCAGCGGGGCGGCCGCCCCAACTCCCCGACCCGGGGCGGCCGCCCCCTCGTTCCCTTGCCCTCCGACAGGGACGGACCACGACATCTGTCCTCCGACCAGGACGGACAAGGCTTCTGTCTTCCGACAAGGACTTCGCATGACAGCCACGACCACGCCCCCGAGCACGCCCCCGGGCACCTCCTCGCCGTACGCCGGGCTCAAGGCACCGACGACGGCCCGCAGACTGCTCACGGCACCGACCACCGGCCCGCTGGTCGCCCTCCTGTTGGCCTGTGCCTTCTTCTCCTTCTCGACCGACCAGTTCCTCACGGGCGGCAACTTCTCGCTGATCGTGCAGCAGGTCATGGTCGTGGGCACGCTCGCCATCGGCCAGACCCTGATCATCCTCACGGCGGGCATCGACCTGTCGTGCGGTGCGGTGATGGCGTTCGGCAGCATCATGATCGCCAAGATGGCCGCCGAGGGCTCGCTGCCCCCGCTCGTCGCCATCGCTGTGGGCATCGGCGTCTGCGGCGCCTTCGGGCTGCTCAACGGGCTGCTGGTGCAGAAGATCCCGCTGCCGCCGTTCATCGTCACCCTCGGCATGCTCAACGTGGCGTTCGCGCTGACCCACATCTACTCCGAGGAGCAGACGGTCACCAACCTGCCGGGCCCGCTGACGGCGCTCGGGCAGACCTTCCCGCTCGGCCGCACCGACATCACCTACGGCTCCCTGGTCACCATCGCCCTGTTCCTCCTCCTCGCCTACGCGCTGAGCAACACCGGTTGGGGCCGGCACGTCTACGCGGTGGGCAACAGCCCGGAAGCGGCACGGCTGAACGGCATCCGCACCTCCCGGCTGACCGTCGGCGTCTACACCGTGGCGGGTCTGTTGTACGGCATCGCCGCCCTGTTGCTCATCTCCCGCACCGGGGTCGGCGACCCGCAGGCGGGCCAGACAGACAACCTCGACAGCATCACCGCCGTGGTCCTCGGGGGCACCAGCCTCTTCGGCGGGCGCGGTTCGGTCCTGGGCACCTTCATCGGCGTCCTCATCGTCGGCGTCTTCCGCAACGGCCTGCAACTGATGGGCGTCGCCTCCATCTACCAGACCCTGATCACCGGTGTCCTGGTGATCCTCGCGGTGACCGTCGACCAGATCTCCCGGAAGAAGGCCCGATGAGCGCCAACTCCCCCACCCCCGTGCTGCAGGCCCGCGGTCTGGTCAAACGCTACGGCCACGTCACCGCCATCGACGGCGCCGACTTCGACCTGCTGCCGGGCGAGGTCCTCGCCGTCATCGGCGACAACGGAGCCGGCAAGACCAGCCTCATCAAGGCGCTGACCGGCGCGTTGGTCCCCGACGCGGGCGAGATACTCCTGGGCGGGAAGCCCATCACCTTCTCCGGTCCGCAAAGCGCCCGCGCCCACGGCATCGAGACGGTCTATCAGGACCTCGCCGTGGCCGCCTCCATGGACATCGCCTCGAACATGTTCCTCGGCCGGGAACTCCGCCGCCCCGGCGTCCTCGGCAGTGTCTTCCGCATGCTGGACAAGAAACGGATGCGTGAGGAGGCCGCCGAACACATGGCCGACCTGAAGATCGGCCTGCGCTCGCTGACACAGGCGGTCGAGACACTCTCCGGCGGACAGCGACAGGCCGTCGCGGTGGCCCGTTCCGTCGCCTGGGCCCGCAGCGTCGTCGTCATGGACGAGCCCACCGCCGCTCTCGGCGTCAAGGAGTCCGGTCAGGTCCTGGACCTCATCCGCCGCGTCCGGGACAAGGGCATGCCGGTCGTCCTGATCAGCCACAACATGCCTCACGTCTTCGAGATCGCCGACCGGATCCACGTCCACCGGCTGGGCCGGCGCGCCGCCGTGATCAAGCCCTCCGACTACTCCATGGCGGAGGTCGTCGCCATCATGACCGGCGCGCTCACCGTCGATGATGCCGGAGGTACGGTCGTGGCGGATTCCGAGGCGGCGAAGGCGGCCGGGGTCCAGGCGAGCTGACGGCGCTCGGTACGACGGAAGCACGCACGGGTTCCGGCCGAGGCCGCGGCCGGACCCGACGAGCACAGGAGACACCTACCTCCATGGCAGCGAACCGCCGCCCCACCCTGGCCGACGTCGCCCGAGAAGTGGGCGTCAGTGCCAAGACCGTCTCCCGCGTCCTCAACGAGGACGGACCGGCCTCGGCGCGGACCAGGGAACAGGTACTCGCCGCCGTGGCCAAGCTCGGCTTCCAGCCGAACCTGATGGCCCGCAACATCCGCGTCGGCGGGCCCGACAGCAGCATCGGACTTGTCATCCCCGACCTCGGCAACCCCTTCTTCGGAGCCGTGGCCGGCGGCATCGAGGACACGGTGCGCGACCGCGGTCTGACCCTCGTCATGGGGTCCTCCGCGGACGACCCCGACCGCGAACGCGCGTTGACGGACAAGTTCCTCGCCCGCCGCATCAGCATCCTGTTGGTCGTGCCGTCCGTCGGCGCCGACCACTCCCACCTCAAGGCCCACCGCGCCGCGGGGCTGCCCGTCGTCTTCGTCGACCGTCCGGGCGCCGGTCTGGCCACGGACAGCGTCGTCAGCTCCAACCGTGCCGGCGCCCAGGACGGCGTCGCCCACCTGATCGCCCACGGCCACCGGCGCATCGGCTTCGTCGGCGACCTTCCCACCAGGCTCTACACACGCCGTGAGCGTCTGGCCGGATACCGCGCGGCACTCCAGGAGGCCGGCCTCCCCCAGGACCGCTCCCTGATCACCAACGCCCATGACCAGCACGGCGCTTCGGCCGCCACATCGCAGCTGCTCGGCCTGGAGGATCCCCCCACCGCCCTGTTCGCCGGCAACAACATCGTCGCGCTGGGCATCGTCACCGAACTCGCCCGCAGCAGGCGGAAGGACGTCGCCGTCGTCGCCTTCGACGACGTGGCGCTCGCCGAGGCACTCGAACCTGCCCTGACCGTCGTCGCGCAGAACCCCGAGGGAATCGGCAGAACGGCGGCGGCCACCGCCCTGGCCCGCCTGGACGGCGACCGCTCGCGCGGCCGCACCGTCACGGTCCCCACCCGCCTGATCGTCCGGGGCTCGGGCGAGCGCCCTGCTCCGGTGCCGCAGAGGGTTTGATCATCTCGCCGGGCAGTACGAGACGGAAGGTGCAGCCCTCGCCGGGTGCGGTGTCGAGTTCGAGGCGGCCGCCGTGGCCCTCGGCGATGGTGGACGCGATGGCGAGTCCGAGTCCACTGCCACCGCGGGCCCGCGAGCGGGAGGGATCGGCCCGGTAGAACCGCTCGAACACGTGCGCGGCGTCGTGCGCGGTCAGTCCGGGCCCTTCGTCGGACACTTCCACGATGCTCACCGCGGTGTCCTCGGACAGGGACGGTGAGGCGCTGGTACGCCCCGGTCGCCCGGATCCGCCGGCCGCACCGCTGCGGGCGGTGCCCACCCGGACGTGGACGGCGGTACCCGGTGGAGTGTGAATCCGCGCGTTGGACAGCAGGTTCTCGACGATCTGCCGGAGGCGGTGCGGGTCGCCCATGGTCTCCACGAGTTCCAGCTCGGACGTGCCCGCGGAACCCTCCGGGGGACGCACCGGGCCGAGATCGACGGGGTGAGTGGTGTCCTGGAGGGCCGCCGTACTGACGGCGTCCGCCGCGAGCGACAGCAGATCCACCGGTTCGTGCCGGTAGGAGGGTTCCTTGTCCAGGGAGGCGAGCAACTGCAGGTCGTCGACCAGCAGACTCATGCGTTCCGCGTTCTGGGCGACCACCCGGTCCGCTTCCTGCCGTTCACCCGCGGAACGCCGTTCAGGACGCAGGGCCAGCTCCGCGTAGCCCTGGATCGCCGTGAGCGGGGTACGCAGTTCGTGCCCCGCGTCGGCCACGAAGCGCCGCATCCGCGCCTCCGATGCCTCCCTCTCCTGCAGTGCCCGCTGCAGCCGGTCGAGCATGGTGTTGAGCACCCGCCCGAGCCGTCCGATCTCGGTGCGCGCGTCGGTGTCGGTCAACCGCAGGTCGAGGTCGCCGGCGGTGATGTCCTCTGCGGTGCGCTCCATACGGGTCAGCGGCAGCAGCCCCAGGCGGACCACCCAGCGCCCCACGGCGATCAGTGCGGCGACCGCGACGCCCAGCACGGCGGCGTCGAGCCACAGGAGTCGGGACAGAGTGTCGTCGACGGTGTCCAGCGGCAGGGCGACCACGGCGTTCATGCCGTCCGGTCCGGCGTACCGGACCACTCTCCAACTCCCGTCGCCGTCCTCGGCGGAGATGGTCTCCGGGCGCCCGTAGTCCATTCCCAGATCGTCGGAGGAGTCCGCCAGCAGGGGGGCCGACTTCCGCCCCGCGCCCATGGAATGGTTCAGTCGTTCGCCCGTCGAGTCGTAGAAGTAGACGCGGAAGTCCGAGGGCAGCACGCTCGGGCGGGTCCTCGGGCCGGGAAGATCGTCGCGGAGCGCGTCGGCGTAGACGGGTGCCGGTGGATGGAAGGCGGCGAGCTGTTGGTCGACCCGGTCCAGCAGCCACGAGCGCAGCACCACGGAGCCGATCGCCTGCGAGGTCAGCACCGCCAGGGTTGCCAGGACCGTGACCCCGACGACGAGCCGTCGCCGCAGTGATGTCGCAGGACGCAGGAGGAACTTTCTCACTGGTCGACCGTTCCGGACCGGTCGCGGGGCAGCCGCAGGCAGTAGCCGACCCCGCGTACGGTGTGGATGAGCGGCGGGTCGATGTGGTCGATCTTCTTGCGCAGGTACTTGATGTAGGTCTCGACGATGCGCGCGTCGCCCGCGAAGTCGTAGCTCCAGACGTGGTTGAGGATCTGGACCTTGCTCACCACCCGTGTGGCGTTCTCCATGAGGTAGCCCAACAGCTTGAACTCGGTCGGTGACAGTGGGATGTACACGCCGGCGCGGTGCACGTCATGGGCGTTCTCGTCGAGTTCCAGGTCGGCGTAGCTCAGTACGCGTTCCGTGGGGGGCGGCGGGAGCGCGGCGCCGGTGCGGCGCAGGATGGCCTCGATGCGCAGCAGCACCTCCTCGATGCTGAAGGGCTTGGGCACATAGTCGTCCCCGCCGACACTCAGGCCCTTCAACCGGTCGTCGAGGGCTGTGCGGGCGGTCAGGAACAGCACGGGCACGTCGTTTCCCGCCGCCCGCAGCCTCCGGGTCACCTCGAATCCGTCCAGGTCCGGCAGCGTCACGTCCAGCAGCACCAGGTCGGGTGTGCCGCGCTCGGCCTCCACGAGGGCCGCGTGCCCCGTGTCGGCGCTGTTCACGTCGTACCCGGTGAGGCGGAGGGTGGACTCCAGCAGGGTGCGGATGCTGGGTTCGTCCTCCACCACGAGAAGCCTGCGCCGGGGCTTGTCCGCGGCCCGCTGTGTCATGACGCCGGTCTGTCCGTTCTGTGGTGTGTGTCGTGCGTACGGGCCGCCCAGCGGCTCACTTGGCGGCGCAGTCGTACAGGACGTCGGCGCCGAATCCCATCATCTCGCCGTTCCGCTGCGACGACGTGCCTCCGTACTTGGAGGCGGCCACCTTGGTGCAGTTCTTCGAGATCCAGCCGGAGCGCTCCTGCGAAGGGCTGCCGGACATGCCGGGGAAGCCGCCGGCGGCGTCCGAACCCAAGATGTAGCGCAGTTCGCCGTTCTTGGTCCACTTCTCCAGCTGGGACACCGACGGCGCGTTGTCCGAGCCGGTGAAGCCGCCCATGCCGATGACTGTCTCGTCGCTGCCGAGGATGAACGCGCCGGTGGACATGGCGCCGCCCTCCACGGCGAGCTTGATCCGTGCTGTCGGCGCGCGCTCGACCACGTAGTCCAGGATCTTGCGCTGGTTGCCCGTCAGTTCCGCACCGCCACCGAACACACCGGCTCCGCGGGCACCCGAGCCTCCCTGGCTTCCGGGACCTCCCTGCCCTACGGGATCTCCGGGACCTCCGCCGGAGCCGTTGCCGGGGAAGGAGGGCATCCCACCCGACGGGAGCTCACCGGACTGGCCCGAGCCCGAGCCACCGGGGAGGCCGGGCATACCCGAGGGCATTCCGGACGGCATGCCCGACGGCTGGTTCCCGCCGCCGGAGCCGGGCTGCCGCATGCCCGCTCCGCCGAATCCGAGGACCATCGGTCCCGCCGTGGGGTTGGCGCCGCCCATCACGCTGGTCGATCCGGGCACGCTCACCGCCCACGCGCCCGGGGCGACCAGGACCGCGGCCACCGCGGCTCCGACGGCCACCGGCAGCAGACCGCCTCGGCGTCGGGCGAGCAGCAGGAGAGCGACCGCGGCGCAGCCGGCCAGCAGCACCGGCCACACCAGCCAGCCGTTCCAGTCCGGGGTACGGCGGATGAGGGTCGCGGCCCAGATGACGCTCGCCGCCACGGCGGCCGTGCCCACCCACGACGTCCAGCGCTGTCCCGCGCGGTGGGCCCGGACGAGGGCGGCCGTCAGGCCACCGCACAGGGCGGCGATCGCCGGGGCCAACTGGGTGGTGTAGTAGGGGTGGAAGATGCCCTTCTGGGTGGAGAAGACGGCCGCGCAGACCACCAGCCAGGTCCCCCACAGCCACCAACCCGAGGCGGGCAGCACGGCGTTGTCGGGCAGCCGACCTCGGCGCCGCAGCACCGCGCAGACCACCGAGACCGCCAGGGCGACGGCGCAGAGGGGCAGCAGCCAGCTGATCTGCCCACCCACCTGGTCGTTGAACAGGCGCCCGAGACCGGCGGCGCCGCCGAACGACACGCCACCGCCCCCGGGGCCCTGGCCTCCGCTGTCGGAGCCGAAGACCCGCCCGAGTCCGTTGTAGCCGACCACGAGGTCCCAGGCCGAGCCGTCCTCGCTGCCCCCGACGTAGGGACGGTCGCCCGGCCACAGGGCCACCATCGCGACCCACCACAAGGAGGACGCCGCCAGGACGGCTCCCGCACCCAGCAGCCGCAGCACTCGCGGTGTCCAGGCGCCGCTTCCTGCCACGAGCCAGGCGACGGCGAAGGCCGGGACGACCATCCAGGCGGCGAGCATCTTGGTGAGGAACCCGCACCCGATCAGCAGGCCGCTCGCGCACAGCCACCAGGTCATGGCCCTGCCCTCGGCCCGCAGCGCCCGGGTGAGCGCGTACGCGGCCGACACCAGGAACAGGACGAGCAGGGTGTCGGGGTTGTTGTCCCGGTTGATCGCCACGGTGATGGGCGTCAGGGTGAGTGCCAGCGCGGCGATCAGCGCCGCGCCCTCCCCCGCCCAGCGCCGTACGGTGCGGTGCAGGACGAGGACCGCGGCCACGCCCTCGATCACCTGCGGCAGGATCATCGCCCAGCCGTGCAGCCCGAAGATCTTGGTGCTGATCACCTGCGGCCACAGCGCGGCGGGCGGCTTGTCGACCGTCACGACCCCGGCCGGATCGTAGGAGCCGAAGACGAAGTTGGTCCAGCTCGTCCCCATCGACTTCACGGCGGCGGAGTAGTAGCTGTTGGCCCAGCCGAGCGAGCCGAGCGCCCAGCCGTGGAGCACGGCTGCCAGGACGAGGATCAGGGCGAGGGCGGCGGGCGCCGACCAGGAGGGCAGTGAACGGCCGGCCGGGTGCTGGTTCCGGCCGGGCCCCGAGGTCGCGACGGACAGAGTGTGCGCGGAGTTGCTCATGAGGGAGGGAAGTTCGCTCTCGTCAGGGCCGGCGTCGGGCGGAACTGCGGAAGACGGCGGACCGCAGCACGGTGAACCGCACGACGGTGACCATCACGGAGGCCGCGGCCAGGACGGCGGTCTCAGCGGCCGGTGAAGCGCCGGGATCGGCCTGCTTGAACCAGAGCACCGCCCCGGAGGTCACCAGGTACCCGAGGACGAACAGGCCTCCGGCCCCGAGGTGCGCCCGCGCGGGCCGGGCTGAGGAGTGCCGGAAGGTCAGCCGGCGGTTCGCCTCGGTGTTCAACAGCGTGAGCACGAGCAGCGAGACCAGGTTGGCGAAGGCCGGCGACCACCAGCCGCGTAACAGCCAGTACAGCAGGGCCTGTCCCGCGGTCGAGGCGACGCCGATCGCCGCGAAGCACACGACCTCCCAGGGCAGCGCCGAACGCCCGGAGGAGGGCGCGAGTACCGCGTCCGGATGCTCGGCCGCCGGTGCCGGGCGGCGCGGCAGGTCGACCCTGGCGTCACCGGACGACTTGAGCCGCGCCATGCGCCACAGGCCCCGCAGGTCCTCGGCCGCCGTGCTCACCACGTCCACGCGGGTGTCGACGTCCTCGACCCAGTCGACCGGCACCTCGTGGACGCGCAGCCCGTTGTGCTCGGCCAGTAGCAGTAACTCGGTGTCGAAGAACCACGCGTCGTCACGTGTCACCTGCAGCAGCGGCCGGAGCACCTCCGTGCGGGCCGCCTTGAAACCGCACTGGGCGTCGGTGAAGCGCGCCCCGTGCGTCAGCCTGATGATCCCGTTGTAGCAGCGGGAGACGAACTCGCGGCGCGGTCCGCGCACCGTTCGGGCCCCGGGGGCCAGCCGGCTGCCGATCGCGATGTCCGAGTGGCCGCTGGCCAGCGGGGCGATCAGCGGGAGCAGACCGTCCAGGCCGGTGGACAGGTCGACGTCCATGTACGCCACGATGTCGGCCTCGCTCGCACCCCAGACCGTGCGCAGGGCCAGCCCGCGGCCCTTGCGGTCCAGGTGCACGACACCGACGCCGGGCAGCTCCTCCGCGAGGCGGTGGGCGGTGTCGAGCGTCCTGTCGGTGCTGGCGTTGTCGACGACGGTGATCCGCCAGGGGAAGGGGAAGCCGTCGGACAGGCGGGCGTGGAGTGTCCGCAGACAGCCCGGCAGGGCGCGCTCCTCGTTGTGGACGGGGACGACGACGTCCACCGTCGCGGTACCGGAGCCTTCGAGCGCTGAACGGTCGGAGTCGGCGGGTTGGAAGCGGGCCGGATGCCATGTGTGGAGGCCGGGAGTGGTCAGGTGGGGGGTGGGAGTCATGGCTTCCTTGGGCATGAGGGGACGGCGGACAGCGGTTCCTTGAGCCCTGATCGCGGGCTGCCGCACCACTGTTGCCGCTTCCCCTGTGCGGACCGGGGGAGGAAGCAGGGAACTGACGGGGAGTCAGAAAAGGAATCGGATACCCGCGATGCCGTCACCACCGCCCAGGCCGCCGATGAAAAGAGATCCCACTCTCACAGATTTGGGCAACTCGCGGAATTCGTGCCCAGTTTGTGGACCTTCCGCACTCCTGTAACGCGGCGGCATTGCAGGGCGCTGAATTACACGGGCTCATGTGACGACCATGGGCGAGGCGGCCGTCCGCCCCTCTCCCGGAGCGGGCAACCCGGGAGGCCGCGCCATACGCCGGCCCGCAAAGCGATGCGTCAGATTGGATTCCAGTGAGCAATACCGACCCGATTCCCGGACAGCACGCCTACGACCAGCCCCCGGGCCACCCGCAGGGCTACCCGCACCGCCGCGAGCGGAACCAGGCCACTACCCGACGGACGGCCCTGACCATCAGCACGATCGCCGACATCGCCGCCGGGTTCCTGGGGCTGTGGATCCTGCTCCACCTGCTCGGAGCCAACGAGGCCAATGTCTTCGTCGAGTTCGTGCACGGCACGGCCGACTGGCTGGCCTGGTGGTCACAGGATATTTTCACCATGGACACAGACGGCATTCGAGTTCTCCTCAATTACGGCCTGCCTGCCCTGATTTACCTGGCCATCGGTCATGGGATCGCCGCACGGCTCAGTCGGGCATGAAGGAGAATCACGATTATCCTTGAGGTCACCAAGGATGGATTTCGCGTCCGATCGGCCGGCTAAGAACGACACCCAGAAGGACCAGCCCTGTGACACCGAACTCGACCCGCAACGACGAACTGCCGATCTACGAGAGCCTGGTGCGTGAACGCGGTGACGTCGTGGCGGAAGCCCGCGTGGTGGCCGAAGAGACGCAGCACCAGGCAACGCAAGCGCTGAACGGGAACGACGGGGGCCGGCAGGAGAACCGTCCTCAGTGAGACCGTTGAGACTGCGGCCAAACAGAAGGGCTCCCACAAGTCACGTCCTTGGGGGAGCCCATCCTTGTGCCGCCTGCCCCGTGAAGGTTGAGAAGACGATCACGAGCAGGACATCTGCGGGGTGTTACGGCGTCACGGCGCGAGCAGCAGGCTGTCGCCGCGCTCCTTGGCGGCGGCGAAGCGCCTGGCCACGTCCTGCCAGTTGACGACCTGCCACATGGCCTCGATGAAGTCGACCTTCTGGTTCTTGTACTGCAGGTAGAAGGCGTGCTCCCAGGCGTCGAAGACGAGGATCGGGGTCGAGCCCTGGCCGACGTTGCCCTGGTGGTCGTAGACCTGCTCGACGATCAGGCGGCCACTGAGCGGCTCGTACGCCAGCACACCCCAGCCCGAACCCTGGGTCGTGGCCGACGCCTTGGTCAGCTGGGCCTTGAAGCCCGCGAACGAGCCGAAGGACTCGGCGATCGCGTCGGCCAGCTCACCCACACCGTCCTTGTCCAGCGGCTCGCCGCCGCCCTCGCCGGTCATGTTGTGCCAGTAGATGGAGTGCAGGATGTGACCGGAGAGGTGGAAGGCCAGATTCTTCTCCAGGCCGTTGATCGAACCCCACGTCTCCTTGTCCCGCGCCTCGGCGAGCTGCTCCAGGGTGTCGTTCGCGCCTTTGACGTACGCCGCGTGGTGCTTGTCGTGGTGCAGCTCGATGATCTCGGGGCTGATCACGGGCGCGAGGGCCGAGTAGTCGTAGGGGAGCTCCGGGAGCGTGTAAATCGCCATGTCCAACGTCCTCCGCGTTATTGCGAATGATATGCAGCTGCACGTTAACAGTAAGAGCGACACCTTGCCGATCAGGCGTTGGACCTAGGACCTGAGCCGTGTCGCGCAGCGGCGACCGCGCGCCCTCCAAGCCGAGGCACTGGGGAGCGGGGCGCGGTGAGTTCCCGGAAACGAGCCGTTCACCGTGCGACGGCTTCCCGGGAAACAAGCGGTTTCTAGCGTGTTCGATCATGGATGCAACGCTGTATACGCAGCCGGATGCGATCCTGGATCCGGTGCCGCGTCCCGTGCTGGATCCGGCCCCGCCCCCGGCGCCCCCACTGCGTGAGGAGGTCTACGCGAAGCTGCGCGTGGCCGTCCTCGGCGGCGAGTTCGGCTCGCGCGAGCGGCTGGGCGAGATGCGGCGAGGTTCGGGTCACCCTGGAACTGCGTGGCGTCGCCCGCGCGATCGAGGACTCCTCCGTCCGGCACGACACGGCGGTCCTCACCGCCGAACTGGACCGCTGGTACGCGATGCGTGAGCAGCCTCCGACGCCGGACCCGCGCTTCGTCGTCCAGGACGAGCGCTTCCACGCCGAACTCTCCCGCGCCTCCGGCAATCCCGCGCTGACACATCGAGATCATGGAGTTCGTCCGTGACGGACGGCTCGACGAGAGCTACCGGGCCTGCACGCCCATGTCGGCGACTCGATGGCCGTGGTGCTGGAACGCGCCCCAGCGGGCCATGACGCAGATGGCCCTGCACGCCGACCGCCTCTGAATCCCCGTAATCCCCGTAATCCCCGTAATCCCCGGGGGAGTTAACGCCCCGGCCCCGACTCCCGGCCGGCGACGACGCCAACCGGAGTGTCCCACCGCTCACCGCACCACGACCCCCTGCACGACGGAAACCCAGACCCCCACGCAGCACCACCGTCCCCCGAAGGGCTGGCCATGAGTAGTACAGAGTCACCTCTGACAGCCACACCACCGAACGCCACGACGACGAGCCAGGCGACCAAGGAGACGCTGGAGGACTACACCCTCCGCTTCGCGCCCCGCAGTTACCGCCGCTGGACCCCGATGGTCGTGGCGACGACCGCGCTCGGCGGCATCGCCTACATGGCCGACTTCTCCATCGGCGCCGGCATCGGCCTGGCCCACGGCACCGGCAACGCGCTCGTGGCGATCGCCGTCGCCGCCGTCGTCATCTTCGTCACCGGCTTCCCGCTCGCCTACTACGGCGCCCGCTACAACATCGACCTGGACCTGATCACCCGCGGTTCCGGCTTCGGCTACTACGGCTCGGTGTTGACCAGCGTCATCTTCGCCAGCTTCACCTTCATCTTCTTCGCCCTCGAAGGCTCGATCATGGCCCAGGGCCTCAAGCTGGGCCTCGGGCTGCCGCTGTGGCTGGGCTATCTGGTCTCCACCCTGATGGTGATCCCGCTGGTGATCTACGGCATGAAGGCGCTCAGCAAGCTCCAGGTGTGGACGACGCCGATCTGGCTGGTCCTGATGGTCGCCCCGCTCGTCTACCTCGTCGCCACCGACCCCGGCACGGTCGACCGCTTCCTCTCCTACGCGGGCACCGACGGCGAAGGCGGCGTCAACACCGCCTCCGTACTCCTCGGCGCCGGTGTCTGCCTCTCCCTCATCGCGCAGATCGGTGAGCAGATCGACTACTTGCGCTTCATGCCGCCCAAGACCGAGGCCAACAAGCGCACTTGGTGGACGGCCGTGGTCATGGCCGGCCCCGGCTGGGTCGTACTCGGCGCGCTCAAGCAGGCCATCGGTGTCTTCCTCGCCGTGTACATCCTGGCCAAGGTCGGCCCGACGGCGGCGCCCGAGCCGATCCAGCAGTTCCGTGGTGCCTTCGACGCGATGATGCCGTCCTGGATGGTCGTCCCGCTGGCCGTGGCGCTCGTCGTGATCAGCCAGATCAAGATCAACGTCACGAACGCGTACTCCGGCTCGCTGGCGTGGACCAACTCCTTCACCCGCGTCACCAAGCACTACCCCGGCCGCATGATCTTCGTCCTGGTCAACCTGGCCTTCGCGCTGGCCCTGATGGAAGCCGACATGTTCAGCTTCCTCAACAGCATCCTCGGCTTCTACTCCAACTGCGCCATCGCCTGGGTCGTCACCGTCGCCACCGACATCGGCGTCAACAAGTACCTGCTGAAACTCTCCCCGCTCCAGCCGGAGTTCCGCCGGGGCATGCTCCACGCCGTCAACCCGGTCGGCGTCGTCGCCTTCGTCGCCGCCTCCGGCCTGTCCATCGCCATGTACTTCCACGCCCTGGGCGACACCCTGCAGCCGTACTCCCCCGTCGCCGCCGCCGTCATCGCCTTCGTCCTCACCCCGCTGATGGCGATCGTCACCAAGGGCAAGTACTACCTGCGCCGCACCGACGACGGCATCGACGAGCCGCTCCTCGACACGGAGGGCAACCCGAGCGCGACGACGTACGACTGCCACGTCTGCCGCCAGCCCTACGAGCGCCCCGACCTGGCCGCCTGCCGGACCCACGACGCGTATGTCTGCTCCCTGTGCCTGAGCACGGACAGCGTCGGCGACCACGTACTGCCCGCGCAGCCGACAGCCGTCTGAAGCCACGACCGGGTGACAGGCGCACGGCCGGGCGGGCGCCCGCCACCCGGCCACCCCTCGTCATGTGCTCTCTGCCCGCATGCCCTTGGCGGGAGCGGCGAAGAGCCGACGTGCCGGGGTGTTGAGCGCGGCGAACCCTTCGACGATCTGCGCCGCCACACACCAGCGCCCGTCCCGCGGGCGCCGGCGCAGACGCCAGCGGTGGAACGCTTCTCCGGCGTACTCCTCGCTCCGGGCGGCCCCGGCCTCACGCCCACGGAGGAAGAAGCGCAACCGGGTCCTGGCGGTGATGGATCCGGGCGCCTCCTGACGGATGTCGAGGATCTGCAGGACCTCGTGGGACTCGTCGAAGAAGACCGAGCGTTCCCGCAGGAAGTCGCGCAGCCCTGCCTCCCCCTGCCACACGTACCCGCCCTCGAATCCCGTCCCGAAGTCCTCGGTGAGGATGCCGGTGAGCATCTCCTCCGCCGGGACATGGGCCTGCAGCAGGGTGAAGTACCGCTCGATCGTGTCGATGAGGACGGGTTCGAGGACGTCACCGGGAGCAGACATCCGAACTCCTTTCGACGGCGGGCCGGGCACTGGCGGAGCGGTTCGGTCGTGGAGGGCAGGGTACTCGCGGGGGTCCTGGAGAGAGGAGTTCCGCCATGCCCGCAGGATCGAGCCGGAAGCGCGAGCGGCAGTACGAGCACATCAAGGAGAGCGCCCAGCAGCGGGGCGAGTCCGCCGGCCGGGCGAAGGAGATCGCCGCGCGCACGGTGAACAAGGAGCGGGCCCGCGCCGGTGAATCCCGCACATCGAGCCGGACCTCGACGCGCGATCCCAAGTCCGCCTCCCAGCGCGGCGGCGAACGCTCCCACCGGGGTGCCGCTGGGCCCACCAGGGACCAGCTGTACGAGGAGGCGAAGAAGCGCAACATCGAGGGCCGCTCCTCCATGAACAAGCGGCAACTGCAACAGGCGCTCGGCCGCTGACCCGCCGTTCGACAGCGAGCCGATCGGACGGCCGCGACCACCGTATGCCGACGCGGGGCGGCGATCGACTAGTGCGATGATGAGGAGATTCCACAGTGAGGGGGAACCTCCATGGTTCCGGTGTCCGGCGTGCGACGCTCCGAGGACTGTGGGGTGTGGGCGGTGGTGGTCCTCACCGGCGAGGTGGACCTGTTCCTGGCCCCGGTGCTGCGCGACGCCGTGGACACGCTGATCGTCGAGGGCCGGGCACGCATCGTGCTGGACCTGGAGCAGGTGTACTTCATGGACTCGTCCGCGCTGGGCGTACTGGTGTACGGGCTGCGGCGGACCGGAGCCACGGGGGGCACGCTGCGTCTGGCGGCACCGGGCGAGCAGGTACGCCGCCTGCTGGAGCTGACGGGCCTGGACACCGCCATCGAGATCTTCCCGTACGCCACGGCTGCCTGTGAGGCCCCGTGGCCGTGACGCCCCCCAGGAAGCCTTGCGGAGACAGCCGAGGCGGCGGGCAGAATACGTCGGGTGGAGAGCGGTTCGGGAAAGCATGACGTCACCGGCGTCGGCACGGGCGAGGCGCTGACGTCCGCGTTGTTCGCCGCCGCGGGCGCCGGCATGTACGCCGTGGACGACCAGGGCACGGTGATCGCCTGCAACCCCTGGGCGGAGCAGCTGCTGGGCTACGAACCGGGCACCCTGATCGGGGTCGATGCCCACCGCGCCCTGCACTCCCTGGACACGGAGACCGCCGCCGCGCCCGTCCAGCGGCCGATCCTCCAGGACGTCGCGCTGGGCAGGCGGACCAGCGGCGACCGCGCCGTACTGGTGCGCGCCGACGGCACACCGCTTCAGGTGTGGTGGACGGCCGCGCCGCTGCCGGCGTCGATGGGACACGGCGAGGGCGTGGTGGTCGTGTTCCACGACGCGACCGACCAGCGAGAGCGGGAGGGGCGCCGCGCCGAGCGGTACGCGCACAGCGAGACGATGCGGGAGCAGGCCGAATACGATCTGGCGGAGATCACCTGGCTCGGTGAGCTGACGCTGGCCATGACCAGCACCCTGGACACGGACGAAGCCCTCCACCGTCTGGTGCGCCAGCTGGTGCCCCGCCTCGCGGACACCGCCCTGATCGACCTGGCCGAGGGGCGTGGTCATCGCCGCGCGGCCGGTGCCCACCACACGCCCGACGTCCTACCGGCCGGCCGGTCCGACGAGTCGCTGCCGGAGCACCCCGCCCACCACGCGGCCATCACCCACGTACTGCAAGGAGGCGCTACGCAGCACCTGACGGACCTTGCGTCCGCGGCGCACGAGGAAGCGGACCTGTTGGCGGTGGTGGAAGCCCACGAAGCTCTGGTCGTTCCGCTGCGGCTGCGCACCACCACCTTCGGGGCGCTGACGCTGACCCGCGCGCCGGCCAGCCCTCCCTTCAACGAAGCCGACCGGGTCCTGGCGGAGGAGGTGGCCCGCCGCATCAGCCTGGGCCTGGACAAGACCAGCCTGCACGCCGCCCAGGCCGACATCGCCGCCACGATGCAGCGCGCTCTGCTCACCGACCTGCCCGACGTCACGGGCATCGAACTGGCCGCCCACTACCAGCCCGCGCAGCACGCCGCGGAAGTCGGCGGCGACTGGTACGACGCGTTCCTCCTGGAGGACGGCGACCTCGCCATGGTCATCGGAGACGTCACCGGGCACGACATCCAGGCCGCCTCCCGCATGAGCGAACTGCGCAACATGCTGCGTGCCCTGGCCGTCGACCGCCCCGACGAAACACCCGGCCAGATCCTCCGCCGCCTGGACACCGCCCAGGCCCGTCTGACCCTCGCCGACTCCGCCACCGCGATCCTCACCCGCCTGCGCCAGACCGCCGACGGGGCCTGGCAGGCATCCTGGTCCGTCGCCGGTCATCCCCCGCCCCTGCTCATCACCGCCGACGGCACCGCCACCCACCTCACCGGAGCGCACGCCATGCTCCTGGGGCTGCGCCCCACCGCCGAGCGCCCGACCACCCACGCCCCTCTGCCCGACGGCGCCACCTTCCTGCTCTACAC
>NZ_VJZC01000130.1 GCF_009377185.1 Streptomyces spongiae | reverse complement strand
CAACCACCCCCCACGAACCCCGCCGGAACTACCCCACAGACGAGTAAGCCACAACCCCCCGCAACAGCCCATCAACAGCCTTACGCGCACTCTTCGCCACCGTCGAGCCCTCCGCAGGAGAAGCCGCCGAGATCTGCCCGAGCACATCAATGACCTGCTTGCACCACCGCACGAAGTCACCGGCCGGCATCTCCGCCTCGCGCAGCACCTCGTCCAGCCCGCTGCCGGAAGCCCACATGTACGCGGCCCAGGCGAACCCGAGGTCCGGCTCGCGCTGGCCGACCCCCTCGGTCTGGGTGATGCGGAACTCCTCCTCCAACCCGTCGAGGCGCCCCCAGATGCGGACCATCTCGCCGAGCGCCGCCTTCGCCTTGCCCGACGGCAGCTTCGGCGCCAGCGCATCGTCGCCGACCCGGGCCTCGTACACCAGCGCCGAGACACACCCGGCGAGTTCGGCGGGTCCGAGACCCTCCCAGACGCCGGCGCGCAGACACTCACTGGCGAGCAGGTCGAGCTCGCCATACAGCCGGGCCAGCCGCTTGCCGTGCTCGGTGACCTCGTCGCCGCGCAGGTAGTCGAGCTCCGTCAGCAGCGCGACGATCCGGTCGAAGGTCCGCGCGATCGTGTTCGTACGGCCCTCGATGCGGCGCTCCAGCTGGGCCGTGTCGCGCCTGAGGCGGTGGTAGCGCTCGGCCCAGCGGGCGTGGTCCTCGCGGTCGCTGCACCCGTGGCAGGGGTGGGCGCGCAGCTCGGTGCGCAGCCGGGCGATCTCGCGGTCGTCGGCAGCCGCGGACCGCTTCTTGCGGTGCCGGTCGGGGACGAGGTGCCCGGCCTTGGTGCGCAGCGCGGAGGCCAGGTCCCGGCGCGACTGCGGTGAGCGCGGGTTGAAGGACTTGGGGATCCGCATCCGCTCCAGGGCCTCGACGGGCACCGGGAAGTCCATGGACGCCAGCCTCTTGACCTGCCGCTCGGCGGTGAGGACGAGAGGGCGCGGCCCGTCGTGGTACTCGAAGCCGCGGTGGCCGTTGGAGCGGCCGGCGGGCAGGCCCGGGTCCAGCACCAGCGCGAGGCCCGCGTACTTGCCGGTGGGGACGTGGATGACATCGCCCGGCTTCAGCTTCTCCAGCGCCACAGCCGCCTCGGCGCGCCGCTGGGCCGCACCCTGCTTGGCCAGCTCGGTCTCGCGGTCCTTGAGGTCTCGGCGCATCCGCGCGTACTCCTCGAAGTCGCCGAGGTGGCAGGTCATGGACTCCTTGTAGCCCTCCAGGCCCTCCTCGTTGCGCTGGACCTGGCGGGAGATCCCGACGACCGATCTGTCGGCCTGGAACTGGGCGAAGGACGTCTCCAGCAGCTCACGGGAGCGGTGCCGGCCGAACTGCTCGACCAGGTTCACCGCCATGTTGTACGAGGGCCTGAAGCTGGACCGCAGCGGGTACGTGCGTGTACCGGCGAGTCCGGCCAGGTGGTCGGGGTTCATACCGCGCTGCCAGAGCACGACCGCGTGGCCCTCGATGTCGATGCCGCGGCGTCCCGCACGCCCCGTCAACTGGGTGTACTCGCCGGGTGTGATGTCGGCGTGCTGCTCGCCGTTCCACTTGACGAGCTTCTCCAACACCACCGAGCGCGCGGGCATGTTGATGCCGAGCGCGAGGGTCTCGGTCGCGAACACGGCCTTGACCAAGCCGCGCACGAAGAGCTCCTCGACGACCTCCTTGAACGTCGGCAGCATGCCCGCGTGGTGGGCCGCGATGCCGCGCTCCAGGCCCTCCAGCCACTCGTAGTAGCCGAGGACATGGAGGTCCTCGGCGGGGATCGTCGCCGTGCGCTCCTCGACCAGGGCGCGCACCTTCAGGCGTGCCTCGTCGTCGTTCAGCCTCAGGCCCGCGTACAGGCACTGCTGGACTGCTGCCTCACAGGCCGCGCGGCTGAAGATGAACGTGATGGCGGGCAACAGGCCCTCCGCGTCCAGCCGTTCGATGACCTCGGGCCGACTGGGGATCCAGACCCGCGAGCGCTGTCTGCGCTCCCGCTCGCGGTCGGCCTCGCGCATGGACCGGCCGCGCCTGCGGTCCTGGTACGAGGGCCGGCTGGCCTCCATACGGGCCATACGCGTCAGGTCGGGGTTGACCGCCTTCTTGTTGCCCTCGCCCTCCTCGAAGAGGTCGTACATACGGCGTCCGGCCAGCACGTGCTGGAACAGCGGCACGGGACGGTGCTCGGAGACGATCACCTCGGTGTCGCCGCGCACGGTGTCGAGCCAGTCGCCGAACTCCTCCGCGTTCGACACGGTGGCCGACAGTGACACCAGCGTCACGGACTCGGGGAGGTGGATGATCACTTCCTCCCAGACGGCGCCGCGGAAGCGGTCGGAGAGGTAGTGCACCTCGTCCATGACCACGTAACCGAGGCCGAGGAGGGTCTGTGAGCCCGCGTACAGCATGTTCCGCAGGACCTCGGTGGTCATCACGACCACCGGCGCATCGGAGTTGACGCTGTTGTCGCCGGTGAGCAGGCCGACCTTCTCCGTGCCGTAGCGACGGCACAGGTCGGCGTACTTCTGGTTCGACAGCGCCTTGATGGGCGTCGTGTAGAAGCACTTCTTGCCCTGGTTCAGGGCGAGGTGGACGGCGAACTCGCCGACGATCGTCTTGCCGGAGCCGGTGGGGGCGGCCACCAGCACGCCCTTCCCCGACTCGAGCGCCTGACAGGCCTCGATCTGGAAGGGGTCGAGACCGAAGTCGTACATCTCGCGGAAGGAGGCGAGCGCGGTGGCCTGCTCGACAGCGCGCCTACGGGCTGCCGCATACCGCTCGGCCGGTGAGAGGTCCTCTGTCATCGTGCTTTCGAGACTACCGGCCCCCACTGACAACAGGACGATCATTATCCGGATCGGCCATGGGTGGACACGGGATCCCCGCAGCTCAGCGATCGACGAACGGTCCGACACCCAGGGTCCGGCACCCACGAAGGGTCCCTCACTCCGTATCCGCACCCCATATACGGCCCAACGCGGAAGCGGCCGGCCGCACCGCGTGGGCGCCCCGGCCGCGGCCTGCGGTGGGGTGACGGTGTTCCCGGTGCGTCAGGTCACGTCGTCGTATCCGTTGACCCGGTCCGTACCCGTGCCTTCGGGCAGGGCTCGGCTCGCCGACACGGTCTCGATCTCACCGATGTCCTCGGGCGTGAGGTCGAGCTCGGAGGCCTCGTCGTCGGCGGGACCCATGGCCTCGCGGCGCGACCTACGGCGGTCGTTGAGGAGCGAGACGCCGACGGCACCGAAGTACAGGATCCAGATCGGCCCGGCCAGCGCCATCATGGTCAGCGGGTCGGTGCTGGGCGTGGCGACGGCCGCGAAGACCGTGATGCCCATGATCATGCCGCGCCACCAGCCCATCATGCGCTTACCGGTGATGACGCCGGAGAAGTTGAGCAGGACCAGCAGCAGCGGCAGCTCGAACGAGAGGCCGAAGACGATCACCATGCGCGTGACCAGGTCGAGCAGGTCGTCCAGCGGCAGCAGGTTGTCGACGCCGAAGGGCGTGAACTCGATCAGGACCTTCGCGGTGGTGGGCAGCACCTTGTAGGCGAAGAAGGCGCCGGCGAGGAAGAGCGGGACGCCCGTCCCGACGAACGCGTAGGCGTACTTCCTCTCGTGCTTGTGCAGTCCAGGCGCGACGAACGCCCACAGCTGGAAGAGCCAGATCGGCGACGCGAGGACGACGCCCGCCATCAGGGACACCTTCAGCGCCAGGGTGAAGGGGGTGAGCAGACCGTTGATCGTGATCTGCGCACAGGTCGTGTCCTTGGGCTGCTTCGCCAGTTCCGCGAAGGACTGGGCACAGCCCACCGACTCGAGGATCGGCTTCGTGAAGAAGTTGATGATGTCGTTGTAGAAGAAGGCGGCGACGACCGTGACGGCAACGATGGCCAGCATCGCCTTCGCGAGCCGGTTGCGGAGCTCACGAAGGTGCTCCGCGAGGGGCATCCGCCCCTCTGGATCCTTCTCCTCTTTGCGGGCAGACTTCAGCAACCCACATTCCCATCTCGTGCGGCGGGCCGGTTGTCACCGGCCCTGCGTCAGCGCTTGGTCGTGTCCGTCGGCTCGGTGACCGGGCGGGAGCTGGTCACGTCGCCGGGCGCGGCCTGGATGGTGCGCTGAGCCGGAGTCTCGTCGTGCGGCGGGGCGGACGCGGCGGTGCTGTTGTCCTGGCCCTCCGACTTCATCGCCTTGGCCTCGCTCTTGAGGATGCGCGCGGACTTGCCGAGCGAGCGAGCCATGTCCGGAAGCTTCTTCGCGCCGAACAGCAGGATGATGACGACGAGGATGAGAATGATCTCGGGAGCGCCGAGCCTTCCGAACATAAGTCTTTACCTTCTCACCGAGGCAGCGGGTGTGGGGTGCCGTCCGACCAGTCGGACAAGTGTCCGACGATCGTGCTGGCAGCGATCGTAACGCTCAGGGGTGAACGTCAGGCAATCCCTGTGCGTACTCCCAATCCGCGACCCGCGCCTCGTTCTCCGGGTCGCGCCATGAGCGTACCTGGCCAAGGTGAGAAGGTGACAGGGCGAAGTGGCCCAAAGCACCCAGGACCCGCGACTCACAGCGGACCCCGCCCGGACTCACAGTCCGTCCACAGAGCGGGCCGCGCTCGCGGACGCCCGCTCCAACTCCTCGGCGGCCCGGCTGATACGGCTCGCCGAGTCGCTGACCTGCCTGCCGAGGCGCTGTGCCTCCAGGAAGACCCGGACGGCGAGCACGCCGAGGACGACGAGACCCAGGAACCCCACAGCGATCGCGAGCATCGGCCAGAACATGTCGACGACCCTAGACCGTCGAGTGCAGCCGCAGCGTGCGCACCCCGCCGCCGATGAGGAGCTCGACGACGCGCTCGCCCGCGGGCTTGCGCACGGCCACTCCGCACTGGGGGCAGGTGAACGAGTAGAAGGTGGTCTTGCTGGTGGCGCCGATGGCCAGCCGCAGGTCACGGGCGCCCAGCTCGAAGCTGGCCCTGCAGTCGGGGCAGCCTGCCTTGAACACCACGCCGGCCACCCTCTTCATACCGGCGAAAGCGACCGCCACGGACATCTCCCGCACGTCCTGCACACCGGACGCCGCCGACCCGACCTCAGTGATCAACGACCCGCTCAAAGCCTCTGCTCCCGCCTCTCGTACCGCCGGTCCTGAACTCCGTGGGACGACGCGCCCGAAGCGCCGCCCGGCCCGCCCTGCTCCGGCCGCCGGCCCTCGTCGAACGCCGCGCCCACCCCGCCGTACCCCGGGCGGGCCTCGTCGTACTCGGCCTGCGGCCCGTCATACGCCGCCAGGGCCTCCCGCGCCGCCTGCCGGGCGCTGTCCGCGAGGTCCTGGGGAGAGACGATCCGGCCGTCGCGCCCCAGCCGCAGAGCGAGCCGCCGCAGCGAGGCGGGGTCGGGGGTCCGCAGAGTGATACGCAGACCGCCGTCCGGCAGTTCATCGGCGCTGTCGTGCGGGTAGTACTCGGCGACCCAGCGGCCGCCCGGCCCGACCTCGACGACCACCTCGGGATCCTCCGCCGCCGGCTGCACGAGCGCCTCGGAGAGGTCGCGCAGCTCGATCTCGGGCGGCGCGGACGGCTCGTCGAGGATCTTGATCTCGGCGACCCGGTCGAGCCGGAACGTGCGGCGCGCCTCGGAACGGCGGCACCAGGCCTCGACGTAGGTGTGACCGACGCTGACCAGGCGGATCGGGTCGATCTCCCGCTCGGTGACCTCGTCCCGGGCCGGTGAGTAGTAGCGGATCCACAGGCGGCGGCGCTCGGAGATCGCGCGGTCGACGTCCGCGAAGACGCCGCCCTCCGACTCGAACGTCACCGACAGCCGGGAGCTGGCTCCGGCCACCTCCCCCGCGGCTCCCTCCACCTTGGCGGTGGCCCGCAGCAGCGCCTGCCGGTCACCCTCGCGCAGACCGGGCAGGGTGGACACGGCCCGGGCCGCCACGAGCAGGGCCGTGGCCTCGTCGGCGGCCAGCCGGAGCGGCTCGGCCGCCTCCGCCCCGAGGGCGGCGGGGTTGTGCCACCAGATCCGGTCACCGTCGGTGTCGATGTCGAGCAGGTCCCCACCACGGAAACTGGTGCCGCACAAGGGCAGCACGTCCAGGTCGGAGATCAGCTCGTCCTCGGTGATGCCGAAGGCGCGGGCGACGTCCTCGACGCGGGCACCGGGACGCTCCTTGAGATACGTCACCAGGGAGAGCATCCGCCGGGTCTGGTCGATGGCGTTCGTCGGCCTGGCCGGTTTTCCCACCACTTTCTTACGTCCCCCTCAGCCCTTGGCCACGGCGCGCAGCCGGTCCACCACGTCGGCCCGCAGCTCGGCCGGATCCAGGACCACCACGTCGGGCCCGAACTCCACCAGCCAGGCGTCCAGACCGTGCCCGTACGGAATCTCCAACTCGTCCCAGCCGTTGCCGAGTTCCCGTACCGAGGTGGCTTTCGCCCGCAAGGGGTAACCGGCGCCCGTACGCAGACGGATCCGCGCGGAGCGGTCGGCGGTCTCACCGGCCCAGCTCGCCACGGTCTCCCGTACGGTGACCACGTCAGGGACGTCGGCGGTGAAGGTGCCGCTGCGGCTGCGCACCTTCCCCGTGATGCGCGAGAGCCGGAAGACCCGCTCGGCCCCGCGGTCACGATCCCAGCCGGCCAGGTACCAGTGGCCGCGCCAGCACTCCAGCGCCCACGGCTCCACGGTGCGCGGCTCGGGGCGGGCGGCGGTGGCCTTGCGGTACTCGAAGACGACCGGGCGACGGTCGCGGCAGGCGAGCATCAGCGGCTCGAAGGCGGCCTCGTGCACGGGGATACGGGGCTCAAGGGCGCCGTGGGCCCCGTACGGGTCGACGTCCTCGGGGAGGCCGGCCGCGCGCAGTTTCTGCAGGGCGCCGCTGGCCGCGCCCGCGAGGCGGGCCTGCTGCCACACCTTGGCGGCAAGGCCGAGAGCGGCGGCCTCCTCGGCGTCGAGGGTGATGGGCGGGAGGCGGTTGCTGTCGCGGCGGGCCAGATAGCCGACCTCACCGTCGAGGTTCTCCACCGTCTCGATGACCAGGCCGAGTTCGCGCAGATCGTCCTTGTCGCGCTCGAACATCCGGTTGAAGGAGTCGTCGGACCCGGCTTCCAGATAGGCCTCGATGGAGTGGCGCAGTTCGCGCTTACTCAGGGGCCGCCGCGTCCCCAGCAGACACAGCGCCAGGTTCATCAGCCGCTCTGCCTTGGCAATGGCCATCGACGCTCTACGTCCTCTCGGTTGGCCCTTCTGCCTGATGACCGTACCGCCCCGGAGTACCCCGGCAAAAGCGGAGGGCCCATGCCCGCACAGGCATGGGCCCAGATGATCGGGACCGGTCGGGTCCCGATCACACGGCGTACGACGACCGCGTCGTACGGCGATCACATCGCGCCGCACGATCACGCGCCGACGGAACCGCTCAGACCGCGACCAGGTCGCAGACGAAGATCAGCGTCTCGCCGGGGGCGATACGGCCGCCACCGGCACCACGGTCGCCGTAGGCGAGGTGGGCGGGAATGGTCAGCTGGCGGCGCCCGCCGACCTTCATGCCCTGCACACCCTGGTCCCAGCCCGCGATGACCTGGCCGGCACCGAGCTGGAACTGCAGCGGCGTACCCCGGTTCCAGGACGCGTCGAACTCCTCGCCGGTGGAGAAGGCCACGCCCACGTAGTGGACGGAGACGGTGGCGCCCGCCTTGGCGACCGGCCCGTCACCCTCCCAGATGTCCTTGATCTCAAGGTCCTTCGGGGGCTCGCCGCCCGGGAAGTCGATCTCGGGCTTGTCGATGCTCACTTCATCACTCCTTGTTGCGTGACCTGCGACGGGAACAGTCTCACAGACGGCTCGGTCAGACGGCGCCCAGGATGTCCACCACGAAGACCAGCGTGTTCTTGGCCAGCTCACTGCTGGGGCTCGCGCCGTAGCCGAGGGAGGGCGGAATCACCAGCAGCACCCGGTCGCCCACGTTCTTGCCGACGAGGCCCTTGTCCCAGCCCTGCACCACGGAGCCGGTGCCGATCTGGAAGGCGGTGGCGCCACCGTGGTCCCAGGAGGAGTCGAACTTCTTGCCGTCCTCCCACTTGACCCCGGTGTACTGGGCGACGAGCCCCTGACCGGCTTCGACCTTCTTGCCGCTGCCCTTGATCAGCACCTGCTGCTTGAGGTCCTTGGGGGCCTTGGTGCCCTTGGGGACGGTGATGGTCGCCGCCTTCTGCGACGGGGCCTTCACCTCGGGCATCCCCGCCTCGGAGGCCGCCTGCTCACCCTTGGCCTCGGCCTTGGCGTCCACCGCCGCGGCACCCACCGGGTCGACCACCCAGATCAGCACGTCCTTCGCGGCGATACCGGAGGAGGGGTTCAGGTTCTGGCCGAGCAGATCACTCGCGGTGCCCTGCACGAGGATCCGGCTGCCCGACTTCTTGCCCTTCACAGCCTCGATGACCTTGTCGGGCAGCTGCTGGCTCGGCTTGCCGATCTGCTCGACGGACTGCGGTCGGGACGTCTTGCCCCCCGCGGCAGCCGCTGCCCAGGTGCCACCGAGTTCCTTGTCACCGCCCCACTTCTGGACGGTCCAGTCCAGCCGGACGAAGTCGGAAGCCTTGATCACGCTTCCGCTGCCCTCCGAGACCGTCTCGGTCACGGTCTTCTTGGACGGCTTGCCATCCTTGGGAACGGAGATCTCGGGCTTCTCGCCGGCCTTCCCCTTGACCTGGGCGACGCCTTCAGCCGCATCGCCGTTGTTCCCGTCGTCCGATCCGCACGCGGCGGTGAACAACAGGGCGGGGACGGCCAGCAGCGCTGCGACGCGTCGTTTCGTGTTGTAGTTCATCAGTCCAACTGGGCTCGGGGGCGTGGCAATGGCCGCCACTCTACGTCGTACGCGCTTCCGGGACGGATCAACTCAAGACACGCCGCCGCCCGGGCACAGAGAAACGTCCGTTGCCCGGAGGTGTTCGCACCTCCGGGCAACGGACGTCCTGCACGGTCCGGCGCCGGACCGGCCACACCGGCTCACATTCCGGCGATCAGTTTCTCCACCCGGTCGTCCACGGAACGGAACGGGTCCTTGCACAGCACGGTGCGCTGAGCCTGGTCATTGAGCTTGAGATGCACCCAGTCGACGGTGAAGTCGCGGCGCTGCTCCTGGGCGCGCCGGATGAAGTCACCGCGGAGCCGGGCACGAGTGGTCTGCGGCGGAACGGACTTGCCCTCGAAGATCTTCAGATCATTGCAGATCCGAGTGGCCTGCCCCTTCTTCTCCAGGAGGTAGTACAACCCCCGACGGCGGTGGATGTCGTGGTAGGCGAGGTCTATCTGGGCGACCCGCGGATGCGACATGGTCATGTTGTGCTTGGCCCGGTACCGCTCGATGAGCTTGTACTTCATGACCCAGTCGATCTCGGTGCCGATCCGGTCGAGATCCTCGGACTCGATGGAGTCCAGCGTGCGGCCCCACAGCTCCAGGACCTGCTCGACGGTGCCGGTACGAATGCCGCGGCGCTCACAGAAGTCCACGGCCTTCTCGTAGTACTCGCGCTGCACCTCCAGGGCGGAGGCCTCGCGGCCACTGGCCAGACGCACCTTGCGACGGCCGGTGATGTCGTGGCTGACCTCGCGGATCGCCCGGATCGGGTTCTCCAGGGTGAGGTCACGCATGACCGTGCCCGCCTCGATCATGCGCAGCACCAGGTCGGTGGCGCCGACCTTGAGGAGCATGGTCGTCTCGGACATGTTCGAGTCGCCCACGATCACATGCAGACGGCGGTAGCGCTCGGCGTCCGCGTGCGGCTCGTCGCGCGTGTTGATGATCGGCCGGGAACGGGTCGTCGCCGAGGAAACGCCCTCCCAGATGTGCTCGGCACGCTGACTGACGCAGTACACGGCGCCGCGCGGAGTCTGCAGCACCTTGCCCGCCCCACACAGCAACTGCCGAGTGACGAGGAACGGAATGAGAATGTCCGCGAGCCGGGAGAACTCCCCGTGCCGGGCCACCAGATAGTTCTCGTGGCAGCCGTAGGAGTTGCCCGCCGAGTCGGTGTTGTTCTTGAAGAGATAGACGTCGCCCGCGATTCCCTCCTCGTGCAGGCGGCGTTCGGCGTCGACCAGCAGTCCTTCGAGAATGCGCTCGCCGGCCTTGTCGTGAGTGACCAGTTCGGTCACGTTGTCACATTCGGGTGTCGCGTATTCCGGATGTGAGCCCACGTCGAGATAGAGGCGGGCCCCGTTCCGCAGAAACACATTGCTGCTGCGGCCCCATGACACGACACGGCGGAAGAGGTACCGCGCCACCTCGTCAGGAGACAGACGGCGCTGTCCCCTGAACGTGCACGTGACGCCGTACTCGTTCTCCAGCCCGAAAATGCGGCGGTCCATGACTGAACATTACGCCCGATCCCCTGAGCTGAAACGGGGTTCGGCGGCACGGTTTGGATCATTTTCCAATGAGACCGCAACCACCGCACCCTCCCGAGGAGCTGCGAGGACCCGCCCCGTGACCAGCAGGACCAGCAGGGAGACACCCCCCGCGGCACCCGGCACGACGAAGCCCCACAAGGCCCCGCCCGCCTCGACGACGGGCCCCGCGAGCCCCGTGCCCACCGACATGCCCACCGTGAACGTCGTCACAAGCCAGGAGAACGCCTCGGTGACGGTACCGCTCGGCGCGTGCCGGTCCACGAGGACGAAGGCACAGGCGATGGCAGGGGCGAGGAACACGCCGGCGAGCGCCGTGAGCGCCGTCATGGCGACCGGGCCGGGCATGAGCACCAGCGGCAGGTAACAGACCGCCAGAAAGGCCACCAGCACCCGCAGTCGGCGCTCCGGCACACCGGCCCACTGGCGCGCCCCGTACACCGTGCCACCCACGAGCGCACCGAGCCCCAGCCCCGCCATCAGCCAGCCGTACACCGCGTCGCCGCCGTGGGCATCCGCGTAACTGACGGCGGCAACCGTGATGGAGCCCAGCGCGATACCGACGAACAAGAACGCCGACAGCATCACCAACAGCCCCGGCGAACGCAGCGCGCCGAGCCAGTGGGCCTCACGCGGCGCCGACCGCCACGCGCGCGAGGGCGGCGACACGACGACCGAGAGGGCACCCAGGACGCCGATGACATTCAGCAGGACGAGTGCGGTCCGGGCGGACCACAACGACACGCTGAGCGTCACGAGCAGCGGCCCGAGGGTGAACATGACCTCCTGAGCCACCGCGTCCATCGCGTACGCCCGGTGGACCTGGTCCTCCCTACGGAGGACAGAGGGCCACAGCGCCCGCAGACCGCCCTCCAGAGGAGGCGTGAAAAGCCCGGCGACCGTCACGGAGACATAGGCCGGTGCGAGTGGTTCGAGGCCCGTGAAGGCGAAGGCTGCCATCCCGAGGGCCGAGACGATCGCGGCCGGCAACTGGACACGGGGCTGCCCGTGGAGGTCCACGAGGCGGCCGAGCACCGGCTGCCCCACGGCGTTGGCAACGCCGTACACGGCGACCAGGGCCCCCGCGAGGCTGTACGTACCGCCCTCCGCCCGCACGAAGAGCACGACGGCTATCGCGGCCGTGATGTTCGGCAGCCGGCCCACGAGCGTGCCGGTCAGCAGACGCGCGGCGTGCCGTGCCCTGAGGATCTCCAGGTATCCGGCGGCCATGTACCCACCCTTCTCGTCAATGACGTGTTACGTATAACGTCGCTCGCCATACGTACCATGTGCGCTGTCCACGAGTCCAGACGACGAGTCCGAACGACGGATCCAGACGAAGGAGCAGCGCACGGTGGCACGAGGCAGTACCCGCCCGACAAGCCGTGACGTCGCCCAGGCCGCCGGGGTGTCCCAGGCCGCGGTCTCCCTCGTCCTCGGCGACAAATGGCGCGGACGAGTGTCCGAGACCACGGCGGAACGCGTCCGCCAAGCCGCGCGCGAGCTGGACTACCGGCCGAACCTCGCCGCCCGCAACCTCCGGCTCGGCCACACACGCACCGTGCTGCTCGTGGTCCCCGCCCTGACGACGGAGTTCTTCGGGGGCGTCTACACAGGAGCGGCCCGAGTCGCCGCGCAGCACGGCTTCGGCGTGGTGCTGTACCCGTCCCCGGCGGGCATCGGACCGGCCCGGGACCCGTTCGCCTCCGCACAGGCAGCCCTGGACGGCGTGATCGCCTCCTCGATGGCCGCCGACGCCCTCACTGACATCCGGGGCGACCAACTGCCCCTCGTGATGCTCGACAGCAACCCGGAGGGCAGCCTCGGCGCGGCAACGGTCAACCTCGACATCGCGGACGGCGTACGCCAGGTCACGGACCACCTACTGAGCCTGGGCCACCGCCACATCCTGCACCTCGCGGCCGACATCGCCTCCTGGACCTTCGAGGTACGGGCCCGTGAACTCGCCACGCGGCTGTCCGCCCTGCCGGGCACACTGCTCCGTACGGCCCACACGCCGATCTCCATCGAGGACGCCGTCACAGCCGCCGAAACCGCCCTCTCCGCTCCGGGACCGCGCCCGACCGCCCTCGTCTGCGACGACGACAAACTGGCCGCCGGGGCATACAAAGCGGCACGCCGCCTCGGCCTGCGCATCCCCGAGGACCTCTCCGTCACGGGCCTGGACGACCTCGCCCTGGCCCAGGCCCTCGACCCCGAACTGACGACGGTCCGCCTGGACGCGGAACTCTTCGGAGAACGGGGCATGCACGCCCTCCTGGCGGTCCTGGAGGGCCGCACACCGGAGGGTGGGGACATTCCGGTGGAACTGGTGGTGCGGGGCTCCACGGCCCCTCCAGGGGGGTGACGCGGCCACAGCTCCCCCAACGCCGCGCGCCCCGGCCTGGTCGGCCGGGGCGTGCTGTCGGGCGGTGGAGTATTCGTGAACTACTTCTCCTCGTCGGAGTCCTCGGTGTCCTCGGCCTCCGCGGCCGTCTCCGCGCCATCGGCCTCCAGCAGACGGGCCAGCTGGCGGCCCACGACGCGCTTGAACTTGCGCTGCTGCGGGCGGGTCCGATCGAGGACCGCGACCTCCAGGCGCTCGGCGGGAATCTCCCGCTCACTGCCGTTCGTGTCACGGGACAGGGCATGGACGGCCAGCTTCAGCGCCTCGGAGAGCGACATCCCGTCCTGGTGGTGCTGGTCGAGATACCCGCTGATCTGCTCCGCATTGCCCCCGACCGCGACCGAGCCGTGCTCGTCCACGATCGAACCGTCGTGCGGGAGACGGTAGAGCTGGTCACCCTCCGGGGTCTCCCCCACCTCGGCGACCACAAGCTCCACCTCGTACGGCTTCTCGGCCGCGGAGGAGAAGATCGTGCCCAGGGTCTGTGCGTAGACGTTGGCCAGGCCACGAGCCGTCACGTCATCGCGGTCGTAGGTATAACCCCGCAGATCGGCGTAACGGACACCACCGATCCGAAGGTTCTCGTACTCGTTGTACTTGCCGGCGGCCGCGAAACCGATCCGGTCATAGATCTCGCTGAACTTGTGCAGCGCACGGGACGGGTTCTCGCCGACGAACACGATGCCGTCGGCATACTGCAGCACGACCAGGCTGCGACCACGGGCAATGCCCTTGCGGGCGTACTCCGCCCGGTCGGCCATCTGCTGCTGGGGTGAGACATAGAACGGCGTCGACACCGGTTATCCGTCCCTTTCTGTGGAAGTCACTGGATCACCTCGGTAAGAAACGGCCGCCGTCTACAGCAGCGCGGCCCGCGGGCCGTCGGGCTGCTCCAGACGCCGCTCCAGGATCGAGCGGGCGATCCCGGAGGACTCCTCCTCGGTGAGCCGGCGGAAGCCGTCCTCGGTGATCACGGTGACGATCGGATAGATCCGGCGGGCGACATCGGGACCACCCGTCGCCGAGTCGTCGTCGGCCGCGTCGTACAGGGCCTGGACCACCAGCGTCGTGGCCTCTTCCTCGCTCAGGTCCTCACGGAAGAGCTTCTTCATGGCACCACGCGCGAAGATCGAGCCGGATCCCGTGGCCGCGAAGTTCGTCTCCTCGGAACGGCCGCCCGTCACGTCGTACGAGAAGATCCGCCCCTTGTCGCGGTCGACGTCGTACCCGGCGAAGAGCGGAACCACGGCGAGACCCTGCATGGCCATGCCGAGGTTGGAACGGATCATGGTCGAAAGGCGGTTCGCCTTGCCCTCCAGCGACAGCTGGGCGCCCTCGACCTTCTCGAAGTGCTCCAGCTCCAGCTGGAAGAGCTTGACCATCTCGACGGCCAGGCCCGCCGTACCGGCGATACCCACCGCCGAGTACTCGTCGGCCGGGAACACCTTCTCGATGTCACGCTGCGCGATGACGTTGCCCATCGTGGCCCGGCGGTCACCGGCCAGCACCACACCGCCCGGGAACGTGATGGCCACGATCGTCGTGCCGTGCGGGGCCTCGATCACGCCCTGGGTGGGCGGCAGCTGCCGGTTGCCGGGCAGGATCTCCGGCTGGTGCTCGGACAGGAAGTCCATGAAGGAGGACGACCCAGGCGTCAGGAAGGCAGCTGGTAGACGCCCGGTGCTACGAGTGTTGGCTTCCACGCGTTTCCTTCCACGTAAGTCGCAGCCCGCCTTATCACGTCGGGCCGATCCTTGAACTGCCCCAGTGCCGCGTTGCAGCTGAAGCACAGTACGCCACGGACCCTACCCGTCTCGTGGCAGTGATCCACATGCTCGGCCGGAGCAGCAAGACAGATGCAACAGATGCCTCGCTGCTCTGCGATCATCGCGTCCAACTCGGCTGGAGTGAGGCCGTACTTACGGCGAAGGTGGTCAGCTGGACCAGCAGCCGCCTTGCACGCCTTACATCGGCTCGCCAGCCCATCCGGAGCGCTGCTCTTGCGATGCCACTCGCTGTGGGGCTTCACCTCGTCGCAGCCACGACAATGCTTGTGCCCGAGCGGGACGAGCAACTTCTCGCGAACCGTCCGCCCTTTCGCCTCCTGGCGCTGCCGGTAGTACTCGGCAGAGCACTCCCGGCAGTACGCCTGAAGGCCACCGCGCATGGACTTGTTGCTAGCGAATGCCGCCTGCGGCTTTTTCTGTTGGCACCGCGAGCACTTCTTGCCGTCGTTCACGTATGTGGATTACTGTCCACCCTTTTGAACGAAGCTTCGAACGAAATCCTCGGCGTTCTCCTCCAAGACGTCGTCGATCTCGTCCAGAACCGAGTCCACGTCCTCGCTCAGCTTCTCCTGGCGCTCCTTGAGGTCCTCCGAGGCCTCTGCCTCGGGTGCCTGCTCCTCGACCTCCTCGGTGGAACGCGTGGCCTTCTGCTGTCCGCCGCCGGTGTCCTTGGTCGCCATAACCCTCACCCCGCTCAGTTCGCCCGACATGGTCGGCATCGCTGCCGATCGGTCTTGATCAGACCCTACAAGCCGGGTCTGACATTGGCCCCGCTGTTGCTACAACGTCCGGGGACCACCTCGATGATTCCCGGACGTCGCCCTTTCCACCCTGCCCGGCCGTCCCTGCCCACAGGCACGATCAGCCGCCCGACAACACCCTGACCAGGTCTTCTGCCGTGCGGCAGCGGTCCAGGAGCTCCTTGACGTGATTACGCGTTCCGCGAAGCGGTTCCAGGGTTGGAACCCGCTGGAGGGAGTCCCGGCCGGGCAGGTCGAAGATCACCGAGTCCCAGGAGGCCGCCGCGACGTCGTCGGCGTACTGCTCCAGGCAGCGGCCGCGGAAGTACGCGCGTGTGTCCTCGGGTGGCGTCGTACGGGCCTGCTCCACCTTCTCCTCGTCCAGGAGACGCTTGATCTTGCCTCGGGCCACAAGTCGGTTGTAGAGGCCCTTCTCGGCGCGTACGTCGGCGTACTGGAGGTCGATCAGGTGCAGCCGGGCCGCGTCCCAGTCGAGGCTGTCGCGGCGCCGGTAGCCCTCCATCAGCTCGCGCTTGGCGACCCAGTCGAGCTCTCCGGAGAGGCTCATGGGGTCGTTCTCCAGCCGGGTGAGCGTGTCCTCCCAACGGGTGAGGACGTCCCTGGTCTGGTCGTCGGCGTCGGCCCCGAACCGCTCCTCCACGTACTTGCGGGACAGCTCGTAGTACTCCATCTGGAGTTGTACGGCCGTCAGGGTGCGGCCGCTGCGGAGCGTGACGAGGCGCTTCAGTGTGGGGTCGTGCGAGACCTGGTGGAGGGTGCGGACCGGCTGGTCGACGGCCAGGTCGACGGCGATGAAGCCGTCCTCGATCATGGAGAGGACCAGCGCCGTGGTGCCGAGCTTCAGGTAGGTCGAGATCTCGGCGAGGTTCGCGTCGCCGATGATCACGTGCAGGCGGCGGTACTTCTCCGCGTCCGCGTGCGGTTCGTCGCGCGTGTTGATGATCGGACGCTTGAGCGTCGTCTCCAGGCCCACCTCGACCTCGAAGTAGTCCGCCCGCTGGCTGAGCTGGAAGCCGTGTTCGTGCCCGTCCTGACCGATGCCGACGCGGCCCGCTCCGGCGAAGACCTGTCGGGAGACGAAGAACGGCGTCAGATGGCGCACGATGTCCGAGAAGGGGGTCTCCCGCTTCATCAGGTAGTTCTCGTGCGTGCCGTAGGAGGCGCCCTTGTTGTCGGTGTTGTTCTTGTAGAGGTGGATCGGCTGGGCGCCGGGGAGCTGGGCCGCTCGTTCCGCGGCCTCCGCCATGATCCGCTCGCCGGCCTTGTCCCACAGGACGGCGTCCCGCGGGTTGGTGACCTCGGGAGCGCTGTACTCGGGGTGTGCGTGGTCGACGTACAGCCGTGCGCCGTTCGTGAGGATCACGTTGGCCAGGCCGATGTCCTCGTCGGTGAGCTGGCTGGCGTCGGCGGCCTCGCGGGCGAGGTCGAAGCCTCGCGCGTCCCGTAGCGGGTTTTCCTCCTCGAAGTCCCAGCGAGCCCGGCGGGCCCGGTGCATCGCCGCGGCGTAGGCGTTGACGATCTGGGACGAGGTGAGCATGGCATTGGCGTTGGGGTGGCCGGGGACGGAGATGCCGTACTCCGTCTCGATGCCCATTACTCGCCGTACGGTCATGCGGCCCTCCTTGCCAGGCGGCGCCCTCGGTCGGGGGCGCCGCTCAAGTACCGCTGGCGCTCCGGTGCGTGTGCGGTGCCCGTCCCCGCACTGCGCGACTCGGCGGTACGAAAGAGCCTAGAACGCCTTTGCGCTGGCGGGGAGATCATTTGCGTCATTGCCTTGCTCCAGCCGTGCCCTGAAAACAGTCGGCTGCGGGTACCCACGACGGGCACCCGCAGCCGCCCTGCCCGTTACAGGTACTGTCCGGTGTTCGCCACCGTGTCGATGGAGCGTCCGGTGTCGGCACCCTGCTTTCCGGTGATCAGCGTACGGATGTAGACGATCCGTTCGCCCTTCTTTCCGGAGATCCGGGCCCAGTCGTCCGGGTTGGTCGTGTTGGGCAGGTCTTCATTCTCCTTGAACTCGTCCACGCACGCTTGCAGGAGGTGGGAGACCCTCAGACCCTTCTGGTTCTTCTCGAGGAAGTCCTTGATGGCCATCTTCTTGGCGCGGCCGACGATGTTCTCGATCATGGCGCCGGAGTTGAAGTCCTTGAAGTAGAGGACTTCCTTGTCACCGTTGGCGTAGGTGACCTCCAGGAAGCGGTTCTCCTCCGATTCGGCGTACATCTGTTCCACTGCGGTCTGGATCATGCTCTGGACCGTGGTCGTCCTGTCGCCGCTGTGCTCGGCGACGTCGTCGCCGTGCAGCGGGAGGCGCTCGGTGAGGTACTTCCCGAAGATGTCCTTGGCCGCTTCGGCGTCCGGACGCTCGATCTTGATCTTCACGTCGAGGCGGCCGGGGCGCAGGATGGCGGGGTCGATCATGTCCTCGCGGTTCGAGGCGCCGATCACCACCACGTTCTGCAGGCCCTCCACACCGTCGATCTCGGCGAGCAGCTGGGGGACGATCGTGTTCTCGACGTCCGAGCTGACGCCCGAGCCGCGGGTGCGGAAGAGGGATTCCATCTCGTCGAAGAAGACGATGACGGGGGTGCCCTCGCTGGCCTTCTCCCGTGCGCGCTGGAAGACGAGGCGGATCTGCCGCTCGGTCTCGCCGACGTACTTGTTGAGGAGCTCGGGGCCCTTGATGTTGAGGAAGAAGCTCTTGCCGGCGGCCACTCCGGTCACCTCGGCGACCTTTTTGGCGAGTGAGTTCGCCACGGCCTTGGCGATGAGCGTCTTGCCGCATCCGGGGGGGCCGTAGAGGAGGACGCCCTTGGGCGGCCGCAGCTCGTGCTCCTTGAAGAGGTCGGGGTAGAGGTAGGGGAGCTCGACGGCGTCGCGGATCATCTCGATCTGGTTGCCCAGACCACCGATCTGCTCGTAGCCGATGTCGGGCACCTCTTCGAGGACGAGTTCCTCGACCTCGCTCTTCGGTACGACCTCGTAGACGTAGCCGGACCTCGGTTCGAGCAGCAGGGCGTCGCCGGGGCGGATGGTGACGTCCAGCAGCGGCTCGGCGAGCCGTACCACCCGTTCCTCGTCGGTGTGCCCGAGCACGAGGGCGCGCTCGCCGTCCTCGAGGATCTCCTTGAGGGTGACGATGTCTCCGACGCGCTCGAACTTCATGGCCTCGACCACGTTGAGCGCTTCGTTGAGCATCACTTCCTGGCCGCGCCGGAGCTCGTCGAGCTCGACGCTGGGGCTGACGTTCACCCGGAGCTTGCGGCCGCCGGTGAAGATGTCGGCCGTGCCGTCCTCGTTCGCTGTGAGGAAGACACCGAAGCCGGCCGGCGGCTGTGCGAGCCGGTCGACCTCTTCCTTGAGGGCCACGATCTGGTCGCGGGCCTCACGGAGCGTGTTCGCGAGTCGCTCGTTCTGGGCGGACACGCCGGCCAGGTTCGTCTGCAGCTCGACGATCCGCTCTTCGAGAATCCTCGTGTGTCGCGGAGAGTCGGCGAGCTTGCGTCGCAGGACGGCGATCTCCTGCTCAAGGTAGGCAATCTGCCCGGCCGGGTCGTCGGACCCTCGTCCCGGGCGGATGCCGCGGTTCATGTCGTCGTCGTGGGCTGCCACGGTCCTCACCTCCTCCAAGGGGAGCTGGACGCTTCCAGACCCTACCTGGGTGGGTGTCGATTGAAACCCCTAGATCACAAAGACTGTCAAGGTGTGTCCGATCTTCACCCTTGCGCTCTCCCTCACGCCAGGGGAATACCCACCGAACATGATTGGGAAGCGGGCGGAGGTAGGGTCGGAGCGTTCAACACCCGTCAGAGCTGGGCCGACTTGCCTTCATTTCGGTTGGGTCGGCGCAGGAAACGGCAGGAGAGATGACCGTGCAGCAGGAGGCCGGAGCAGCCGGAGAGGCACTCGAGGTCTGGATCGACCAGGACCTGTGCACCGGCGACGGTATCTGCGCCCAGTACGCCCCGGAGGTCTTCGAGCTCGACATCGACGGCCTGGCCTATGTGAAGGGCTCGGACGACGAGTTGCTGCAGGCCCCGGGGGCCACAACACCCGTACCGCTGACGCTTCTCACGGATGTCGTGGACTCCGCCAAGGAGTGTCCCGGCGAGTGCATCCACGTGCGTCGGGTTTCGGACAGGGTCGAGGTCCACGGCCCCGACGCGGAGTGATCTGACGCGCACCCAGCGTCACCCATGTCTGTTTTCTCACATCGCCGGGGCCGCTGAGGAGGCGGTCGGGGAGGCGTTCGTCACACGCCCAGTGCGCCGGAGGGCGTGGAGCGGACGAACGCGCCGTTCTTCCACTGCCACTTGGCGCGGTCGGTCAGGTCGGGGCAGCAACTCGGTACGTCGATCGAGGAGTAGCCGAGGAGGGTGGCCGTCACCGCGCCGTCACGGACGGCGAAGTCCTTGACGGTGAACCGGTCCTTCGGGGCGATCAGGGTGGCGACGACGCGGGGCTCGGTGGCGGAGCCCTGGGTGAGGACGTAGACGCCGTCGGGTGGGGTTCCGGAGCCTGCCTCGCAGTGGACCACGGCGACGGTCTCCGGGACGCCGTCGCCGTCGAGGTCCCCGGATGCCTTCTTCGCCACCACGGCCTTGGTGGGGCCGCACTCGATGGGGAAGTCCACTCCGGTGGGGTCCGGGGCCACCGCCGTGACCGGGGCGGATCGTGTCCGGGCGTCGGCCTGGACCGCCGTCGCCGGATCGGGTTGCAGCAGTGTGGACAGGGCGACGACCGCGGAGAGGGCTGTGGCGGTGGCGACCCAGTGGATCGGGCGGGCGTGCGTGTGTGCCAGTTCCGGGACGGCGGATTGCTGCACGAGAGATGTGTCTCCTGTGAGGGCTGTGCCGGTGGGGTGGACCGCATCGTGCCACACGTCACAGTGCGGCGGAACGGCGGGGTCAGGACTTGTGGTGCGCGTTCACGGAGTTGAGGGGCGCGCGGGAGTTCCGCGCGCCGTGGATGTGTCGCCTTGTCGACTGCCGTATTCGACTGAAACTGGCGTCACGTCAACAGAAGAGCGCCGTGGTCGAGTTCCCGGAAC
>NZ_VJZC01000129.1 GCF_009377185.1 Streptomyces spongiae | reverse complement strand
CGATGGGGTCGGCGGTTTCGGCGCGGGGGTCGTCGGCTTGTCGAGCTGGACCTTCGGCGCGGGGGCCGGACTGGCCGGCCGGACCTCAGCGGCCGGGACGGCGTCCTGCGGTTCGGGACTGGGATCGGCGCCGGAGCCGGACCCGGGATCGGCGCTGGAGCCGGAGCCGGTCTGAGGAGTCGGCGCCGTGTTCTCCGAAGGCCAAGGCCCGGCCGGAGGAGCCGACGGCCTGTCGAACTGCGCCTTCGGCGCGGGAGCCCAACTGGCCGGCCGGACCTCATCAGCCGGGACGGCGTCCTGCGATTCGGGACCGCGATCGGCACCGGAGCCGGAGCCAGGACCGGAGCCGGAGCCGGGATCGGCACCGGAGCCGGGATCGGCACCGGAGTCGGAGTCGGTCGGAGGAGTCGGCGCCGTGTTCGCCGGAGGCCAGGGCTCAGCCGGGGGACGGTTCTCCGGGGGAGCCCAGGGGTTCGGGTCCGGGGTGCCCGGCGGCTGCGGCGGCTGTGCCTCGTCGGACATGCACGGGATCCCCTCTGTCGTACCCTCCGTCATGCTACGGCCCACACCTCCGCCGCACGGGCCGCCGCCTACGATGATCCCCGAGTCATCGATCAGCCGATCACCCGCGCCCCCGGCCACAGTCCGGTGGACGCCGTTCCCGGGGAGGAACCTTGACCGACCAGCACGCCGTACCCGAGGTACCCGAGGGCCCGACCAGTGCCACCGCCTCCGCCGCCCGCGACCTGCACGCCTTCATCGCCGGTCTCCCGAAGGCCGAACTGCACGTGCACCACGTCGGCTCCGCCTCCCCCCGCATCGTCTCGGAACTGGCCGCCCGGCACCCCGACTCCAAGGTCCCCA
Source organism: Streptomyces spongiae (assembly GCF_009377185.1). Taxonomy (GTDB): domain Bacteria; phylum Actinomycetota; class Actinomycetes; order Streptomycetales; family Streptomycetaceae; genus Streptomyces; species Streptomyces spongiae. The sequence goes on along the minus strand of NZ_VJZC01000129.1, from coordinate 19,870 downwards.
CCGACCCCGAGGCCCTCGTCGACTTCTTCACGTTCACGGACTTCGCCCACTTCATCGACGTGTACCTGTCCGTGGTGGACCTCATCCGCACCCCCGAGGACGTCCGGCTGCTCACCTACGAGGTCGCCCGGGACATGGCCCGGCAGCAGGTGCGCTACGCCGAGCTGACCGTCACGCCGTACTCCTCCACCAGCCGCGGCATCGACGAGCGCGCCTTCATGGACGCGATCGAGGACGCCCGCAAGGCGGCCGAGGCCGACTTCGGGACCGTGTTGCGCTGGTGCTTCGACATCCCCGGCGAGGCGGGCCTGGCCTCGGCCGAGGAGACGGCCCGGCTGGCCACGACCGACGCTCTGCGCCCGGAGGGCCTGGTCTCGTTCGGGCTCGGCGGTCCCGAGATCGGCGTACCGCGGCCGCAGTTCAAGCCGTACTTCGACCGGGCCATCGCCGCCGGTCTGCACTCCGTGCCGCACGCGGGCGAGACCACGGGACCGGAGACCGTCTGGGACGCCCTGACCGAGTTGCGCGCGGAGCGCATCGGGCACGGCACCAGCTCCGCGAAGGACCCGAAGCTCCTCGCCCACCTCGCCGAGCACCGCATCGCCCTGGAGGTCTGCCCGACCTCCAACATCGCCACCCGCGCGGTCCGCACGCTCGACGAGCACCCGATCAAGGAGTTCGTGCGGGCCGGGATACTGGTCACCATCAACTCCGACGACCCGCCGATGTTCGGCACGGACCTCAACAACGAGTACGCCGTCGCAGCCCGCCTCCTCGACCTCGACGAGCAGGGGCTGGCCGCGCTGGCCAAGAACGCGGTGGAGGCGTCCTTCCTGGACGCGGCGGGCAAGGCGCGGATCGCGGACGAGATCGACACGTACACCTCCGCCTGGCTCGCCCCCTGAGCCCCTCCGGGAGCCCTGGGCTCCCGCCTGGCGCCCTCCTGTCCCGGCCCGCCCGGCAGCAACCACAATGGGGCCCATGCACACCGTGACAGCCGTGGCCCATCGCGGCCACCCCTACCGTGTCCGCGAGAACACGATCGACTCCCTGCGCTCCGCGCTCGCCGCGGGCGCGGACGCGGTGGAGATCGACGTACGGCTGACCCGGGACGGCGTGCCCGTCCTGCTGCACGACGCGACCCTGAAGCGGCTGTGGGAGCAGGACCGGCCGCTGGCCGCGCTGTCCTCGGCCGAGGTGCGCGGGCTCACCGGCGGCGGGGTGCCGACGCTGGCGGACGCGCTGCTCGCCGCCGGGGACAGCCGGCTGATGATCGACCTTCCGGGCGCGGCCGATCCCCGCGCGGTACGGCGCGTGGTGGACGTCGTGAAGGAGTGCGGGGCCGAGGAACGGGTCTACTACTGCGCGGGCGCCGACACGATGCTCGCCGTACGCGCCGCCGACCGCTCCGCCGAGATCGCCCTGACCTGGACGACGCTCGCCCCACCGCGCCCGGCGCTCCTCGACGCCGTCCGCCCGCGCTGGCTCAACTACCGCTTCGGGCTGGTGACCCGGGAGCTCGCCGCCCACGTCCACCGGGGCGGCTATCTGCTGTCGGTGTGGACGCCCGACACCCGTCGCTCGATGCGGCGGCTGCTGGACGCGGGCGTCGACTCGATCACGACGAACCGGATCGAGACGCTGTGCGCGTTGCGCGGGACGGCCTTGCGCGAGACGGCGTTGCGCGAGACGCCGCCCAGGACCGCTACACGCGCGAGCGCTGAGGCACCGTCGCCGGGTCGGCCGGGGTCGCGCGCGTGAGGTACTGCGGGACCGGGGCGTTGTCCTTGCCGGTGTCACGGACGAGGCCGTAGCGCGTCGTGCCGTCGGGGGGCCCGCTCCGCACGTCCTCCTCCACCTTGTCCCAGGTGCTCGGGAAGACGTTCAGACCGTAGTCGGCGCCGCGTTCGTTCACGGTGAGGGTGACCTCGCCGTCGACGTAGAAGTACTCGTTCTGCCACATCTGCTGGGTGCCGGACGGCAGGACGGCGTAGCCGGTGGTCGCGTTGCCCATGCCGGTGGCGGAGGTGTCTGTGCTGCTGACGGGGTCGTCCATGCGGCGGCCGCCGCCCGAGGCCACGTGGAAGAGCTTGCCCTTCAGGCCCGTCCAGGAAGGCATGACCAGGCTGCCCGCCCGGTACTGCGGCGAGATCTGCCAGCGGACGAGGACATAGCCCTGGCCCTGAAGCGTCACGCTGTCCCCGCGGTGGTTCATGGTGGCGTGGGCGCCCCCGCTGCTGGTGACGCCGGAGGCGGGCCGTCGCGGCAGGGCCGCGGGCTCGGTGTCCGGGTCGGGGGCCTTGTCGACGGCGTCGACGACCGTCCCGTACGGGTCGGCCTTCTTCGTGCGCGTCGGCGAGGGCGAGGACGAGGGTGAGACGGACGGGGTGGGGGCCGACGGGGTGCTCGACGGAAGGCGGGCCGTGCTCGCGGCCGTGGGAGCCGCCGCGCGCGGAGGCGGGGCGTCCGGGGTCTGCGTGACGACGTACGCGCCGCCCGCGACGAACGTCGCTCCGGCCGTCACCGCCACGGCGGGCTGGGTGAGCGCGCCGAGGAACTTCGCGGACCAGCCCACGGTGGTGGCCGTGGCCGTCGCGGCCACGGCGGTCTTGCCGCCGAACACCAGCGACAGGGTGAACCCGACCGGCACCGGGACGAGGGCGAGCCCGACGAGGAGCCGCTCGGCCGGCACGACCGCCCGGCCGGGCTCGGCGCAGTACGCGCAGCCACGGATGTGCCGGGCGAAGCGCTTGCGCCACACGGAGTCGGGCCGGCCGTCCCAGCGGCCGGTCAGCTCGCGCAGCTCGGGGCAGGCCCCGTCGAGGGCCCGGACGATGCCGCGCGCGGTCTCCAGGCGGGCCTTCATGCGCTGGACGCGTACGGCGGCGTGCTGGCGGTTGATCCCGACCGCGTCGGCGAGCTCGCGCCGGCTCAGCTCGCCGGCGACCTCCAGCCACCACAGGGACAGCAGCTGCCGGTCCTCGTCGTCGAGCCAGCGCACCGCCTCGGCGACCTCGCGCCGCTGCCCCTCCAACTGCAGCCGCAACACCGTGAGCTCGGCGAAGTCGGCGGCGTCGTGGGCCACGTCCTCGGTCAGCCGGTCGGCGGACTTCCGGCGCGCCCGGTCCCGTATCTGCCGCATCGCGATCGCGACCAGCCAGGACCGGAAACTGTCCGGATCGCGCAGCGAGCCGAGGTTGTCGACGGCACGCAGCATCGTCTCCTGCACCACGTCGTCGACGTCCGCGTGACCGTTGAGGGCCCGGCCGACGATGTTGTAGACAAGCGGCAGCCAGCCCTCGACGAGCTCGTCCAGGGCACGCCGGTCACCGGCCTGTGCGGCCGCGATGGTGGCACGCCACTGCCTCCCGTCCACGCGCGTCCTCTCCGCCGTCACGCTCCCTCCGAACGTACTTTCTCAGCCAACCTGGCGAGCGACGGGCCGGGGAGTCGGCTCGCGACGGAGATCACAGTCTCGCTCCTGTGCGTGGGGAACAGGTGACGCGTGTGGAGACGGGGTGGAGGCGCACGGATAACAGTTTTTCGCTCCCGGAAACCGGTTGAAGTCCTCTGGGCCACGGGCCCCCTAGGGGCTCCCCCGGGACCGTCTCCGGGGCCGCGCCCTCCTCACTGATGACCCGCGGGACACGCGCCCCGCCGCATGATCGACGGAACAACACCCGCCCCGTACCCAGGAGTTGCCGATGCCCACGCGCAGACGCTCAGCCATCGCCCTCGCGTCCGTCCTCGCCCTGGGCATGGCGGCCGGTCCCGCGGTGGCCGCCACCTCCCACGCCACCCCGCCGCCCGCACGCTGCGACACCACGGGCCCGAACCACACCGCGCTCTGCAAGGCGATCTCCGGACTGCCGGACGACGACGCGACGGCCGCGCTCGTACGGGTGAGCGGCGAGAAGTGGACCTGGCACGGCACCTCCGGGGTCCGTGACCTGAAGACGAACCGCCCGGCCCTGGAGGACGGGCGCTTCCGTGCCGGCTCCACGACGAAGGTGGTGACGGCCGCGATCGTGCTGCAGCTGGCCGCCGAGGGGGATGTGGACCTGGACGAGAACGTGGAGACGTACCTCCCGGGCCTGCTCACCGACGCCTTCGACAAGCCCGTCACCGTGCGGCACCTGCTGACCTTCACGAGCGGTCTGCAACCGGGCAAGGACCTCGGCCCGGTCAACGGCGAGGGCTACGAGAACCGCTTCGTCACCCTCACCCCCGAGGAGGTCGTGGCCTCGTCCGTCGCCCAGGGTCCCGCCTTCGACCCAGGAGACCGGCAGCAGTACCAGAACATCGACTACACCGTGCTCGGCATGCTGATCGAGCGGGTGACGCGCGACTCGTACGAGCACCAGGCGTCCGTCCGCGTGCTGAAGCCGGCCCGTATGCGGGACACGTCCTTCCCCGGCGGCCCGGACCCCCGCGTCCACGGCCCGCACAACCGCGGCTACCAGCTCCTGGCGGACGGACGCCTGGTCGACGCCACCGAGTGGAACATGTCCGACCGGTGGGCGGCGGGCGACATGATCTCGACCACGGCTGACCTGGAGAAGTTCCTGGTCGCGCTGTTCAGCGGAGAGATCGTGCCGAAACCGCTGCTGGAGAAGGAGATGCTCACGCCGGCGGACGCCCCCGGCGCGACGATGAGCGCGGGACTGACGCTGCAGAAGCTCCCTGACGGCCGCGAGCTGTGGTTCAAGACAGGCGCCCGCCCGGGCTACAACACGGGCATCGGCGCCACCGCGAACCTGTCCTTCACCCTGGTGTACTCGGTCAACGCCACCGACGCGAAGTCCGAGGACACGAACCCGGTGGTCGACCGGATCGTCCAGGCCGCGCTCGGCTAGCCACGACGAGAAGCCGGACCCGTCTCACTCCAGCGGCTCCTCCAGCGGCACGTGCCGCACCCCCGGCAGGTGCCCGTCGAGTTCGCCGGGCTCGAAGCGGCACATGCCGACCACGTGCCAGAACTCGCCCGTGACGTCGCCCTCGTACTTGTAGCCGCCGGACGGCGAGAGCGCGGCCCAGCCGCCCGGCATCCCGACGAGGGTGGCGCGCGGCGTGGCCGGGGCGTCGGCGGGCGCGTCGGCGGGGACGCTCCACAGCCGTACCGTGCCGTCCTCGCCGCCGCTGGCCAGCAACGAGCCGTCGGGGCTGAAGGCCACCGCCAGCACCCGGCCGGTGTGGCCGGTCAGGGCGGCGGTCTCGCGGCCGGTGCGGGCGTCCCACAGGCGGACCGTCCGGTCGTCGCCGGCCGTCGCCAGGAGGGGGCGCAGGGGGTGGGCCGCGGCCGTCCACAGCTTGCCGGTGTGGCCGGTCAGCCGGTGCGCGGCCGCGCCGTCCTTCCAGATCACGGCGTGCCCGTCCCAGGAGGCGCTGGCCAGCCAGGACCCGTCGGGCGCGAACGCCACCGCGTACACCCGGTCGGTGTGGCCGTCGAGGACGGCCGTGATCCGGTGGCCGGCCAGGTCCCAGATGCGTACCTTGCGGTCGTCGCAGCCGGTGGCGAGGACGGCGCCGTCGGGCCGGAAGGCGATCGAGCGGACCCGGCCGAAGTGCTCGCCGATGGTGGTGACGTGCGCCCCGGTGGCCCGGTACCAGAGCCGTACGGTGTCGTCGTCGTTGGCCGTGGCGAGCAGTTCGCCGTCGGGGCTGAACGCCTCCGCCCAGACGTGGTCGGTCTCGACGTCCATCTCGCGCTGGTACTCGCCGGTGGCGGCGTTCCACAGGTACATGTCGCCGTCGCTGCTCGCGGTGGCGAGAAGTGTGCCGCCGGGGCAGAACACCGCCGAGACCAGACGGTCGCCCTGGCCGGTGAGTTCGCGCAGCCGGCGCCCGGTGGCGGAGTGCCACACGCCGACGACGCCGTCGTTGCCGCCGGCCGCCAGCATCGATCCGTCGGCGCTGAACGACACGGTGCCGATACGCCGTCCGTGGCCGCGCAGGATGCGCCGCCCCTGGCCGGTGGCCGGGTCCCAGATCCGTACGACGCCGTCGTTGCCGCCGGTCACCAGCAGCGAGCCGGTGTCCAGGGCGGGCGTGTCGCCGTGCGGACGGAACTTGGCCACCCAGACCGAGCCGCGGTGCTCCGAGGGCTGCCGGGTCAGCGGCACGGCGACGGGCGGGCCGCCGGGCGCCGGGGCGGCCTCGGGGTCGATCCGCCACAGCCGGACCACTCCGGCGCTGTCCCCGGCGGCGAGCAGCGTCCCGTCGGGGTCGAACAGCACCTGGTAGACGGCGCCGCGGCAGCCGCCGAGCAGCCCGGCGAGGCCGCCCGCGGCCAGGTCCCACAGCCGTACGTCCCCTTCGGTGTCCCCACTCACCAGGAACCTGCCGCTGGGGTGGAAGTCCAGGGTGTAGACGCGGCCCGGGTGGCCGGTGAACTCGTGCAGCACGCGTCGCCCGGCGACGTCCCACACCCGGACCGTGCCGGCCCCCCGCCCGTCGCCCATGTCCCCGGTGGCGAGCAGCGTCCCGTCGGGGCTGAACCGGGCCCGGAACACCGCGCCCCGGTGGCCCGGCAGTTCACCGAGCGGCCGTCCGGTGGCGAGGTCCCACAGCCGTACGGCGGCGGAGGCGTCCCCGGTGACGAGGGTGGTGCCGTCCGGCCCGAAAGCCACCGTGTAGACGGGGGCCGCGTGGCCGGGCAGCCGGTGCAGCGGGGTGCCGGAGGCCGTGTCCCACAGGGTGACCACGCCGTCGGCGTCGCCGGTGGCCAGCAGGGAGCCCTCGGAGTCGAGGACGACCGGCCAGACGCCCTTCGGGTGGATCCGCAGCACATGCCGGCACCGTCCGGAGACCGGGTCCCACAGGCGTACGGTGCCGTCGGCGCTCCCGGTGGCCAGCACCCGGTCACGGAACTTGACCGCGTAGACCCGGCCGGTGTGCCCCTGAAGGGTGCGCAGGGCGGTGCCGGTGACGGCGTCGCAGACCAGCACTCCCCCGTCCTCGCTGCCCACGGCGAGGAGTTCGCCGTCGGGGCTGTACGAGAGGGGTTCGGGCAGCCGGCTGGTGCGCATGTCGTAGCCGTACGGAACACCGACCGCCGAAGGCCGGAAGCCGGAGTCGACGGCCATCCCGGGGGCGACGGCGGCGGTGGCCAGTTCCGGGGTGTCCGGCAGGCCGGGCCCGGTGGTGGCCGAGACGAGCGCGGACCGTCGCCACCGGCCGCCCTCGACGCGGGCGCCGGTCAGGTCGGTACGGATCAGCCGGGCCCGCCGCAGATCCGCGCCGCGCAGGTCGGCGCCGGTCAGGTCGGCGCCGTCGAGCCACGCCCCGGTCAGCCGGGCGTGGCGCAGCACGGCGCCGGAGAGGTTGGCGCCGACGAGGCGGGCGTCGGTGAGGTCGGCGCGGGTGAGGTCGACGCCGGAGAAGTCGCGGTAGGACAGGTCCTCCCCGGCGAGGGCGGCGCCGCGCAGGTCGGTGTGGGCGGGCACCCGCAGCCGGGTGAGGATCTTCACGGCGTTGGCGCGGGCGATCTCCTCGCCCCGCGCGGTGAGCTCCGGGTCGTCCCCGGCGGGGCCGCTGAGCGCGCCCTCGGCCCACTCCTGGCAGACCCGGTGGTCGGCGAGGTCGCACAGGAACTCCACGGCGAGGCGGCTCAGTTGGCGCCGTACGAGCAGCGTGGTGTCACCGGCGGCCAGCCTGAGGGCGCACTCCCGGGCGATCAGCCACTCCACGACCGAGCCGTGGATGAAGCGGAACACCCCGTCCTCGCTGCGGACCAGCAGGCTGCCGGAGCCGACGGCGTGCGCGGCCTGCGGTACCGAGAGGCGGCTGTCGGCGAGCCCGGTCAATGTCTCGGCGACGTCGGTCAGTTCGTCGAGCCGCAGCGAGTCCTGGCCGCTCTCCCACAGGCGCAGGGCGAGCGCGGTGACCGCGTTCCACAGCTGGTCGAGGCTGAGTCCGGGCGCGCGGCCGGGGCCGCCGGTGCCGCGGTGCTCCTCGAAGCGCAGCCAGGCGGTGAGGACCTCCTGGTAGAGCCCGGCGGGGCTGAGCGCGCGGCCCGCTCCGGCGACCGCGCGCAGTTGGTCGTCATCGAGGTCGGCGACGAAGCCGAGCAGCCGGGGGTTGCGGCACAGGGCGAGGAGGTCGGGGATGGCATCGAGGAGCCGTACGCGGCGCTCGGCGGCGCGGTCGTCGCCGTCGTAGCGGTTCACCAGGTAGGCGCGGATCTGCTGCGGGGTGAACTCCTGCACCGCCAGCACCCGGCGCTGCGGGAGCAGGCCGACGCGCTCGCCGAGCGCGGTCAGTACCTGCCCCTGGGAGCGGAAGTGCTGGGTCCGGCTGCTGACCACGATCTTGGCGCTGTCCACGGCCGAGTCCAGCAGCACTTGGAGGCGTTCGGCGGCGCGGTCGTAGGTGACCTGGTTGACGAGCTCGTCGAAGCCGTCGAAGAGCAGCACGATCCGGCCCTGCTGGAGCATGTAGCGGAAGGCCCGCAGGTCGATGTTGTCGACGCCGTGGGCGGCGAGGTGGGCGGCGACCAGTCCTTCGAAGGAGTAGGCGCGGTCCAGAGCGTGCAGTTCCACCAACAGCGGGACCAGATGCGGCAGTTCGGCCGGGATACGGCGGGCCAGCTCACGCAGCGCGAAGGTCTTGCCGTGCCCGAAGTCGCCGAGCAGCAGCAGGAAGCGGCCCTGGTCGGAGTCGAGGAGCCGCAGCATGTCGTCGACGAGTCCGTCGCGGTCCTCGGCACCGAGGCGTTCCACCTCCCGGTACCGCTGCGGCAGGTACATGTCCGGGGGGTAGCGGGGGTCGGTGCGCAGCCGCTCGCTCTGGGCGCCGACGTAGCCGCGCAGGTCGAGCAGGCCCTGGAACTCGGTGAAGCTGCGCACCCGTACGCCCCTGCGGCGGGCCAGATCGCGCAGCTCGCGGGCGGGCGGCGGGCCGTCGTGGACGAGTTCGGCCTCGGTCTCGGAGTCCGCGGCGTGCACGAGGGCCACGAAGCGCTCGACGTCCTGCGCGGTGGGGGTGCCGGTGTGCACGGCCACGCGCTGCTGCCGGACGAAGCCCGACTGGGTCCAGGTGACGAGCAGTTGGGGCACGGGTCCGGCCACCGGGCGGATCTGGGCGCCCTCGTGGCGGGTGCGGCAGACCTCGGCGACGCGGGCGAGCAGCGCCTCGGCCGGGGACTGCACGGCGCGGAGCTCGGGCTCGCCGGTGGCGGGCTGCCCGGTGGCGGGCGCGCCTTCCGGGGCGTCCGTCGTGGCGGTCCCCGGGCCTGGGGCGGCCGCCGGTGCGTCCGGGCCGGGGCCGAAGGCGCGGTGGGCCCGCCGCCACTCGACCTGGCGGCGCTGGGGCGCGCTCTGGGCCTGTCCCCGCGGATCCCCCTGCCAGTTCGTCAGGCCGTCGCGGCTGACGCGGAGCAACTGGTGCCGGCCGGGCCCGGTGGAACCGAGCACCTGTACCTCACCGGACTGGGTGGTCAGGACCGGCCGCGCCCCGGAGCCGGTCGGGCCGTGCAGCAGCAGGTGCAGCCGGGGCGCGGTCAGCCGGGCCAGCACGTCGGTGTCGCGCAACGGCCCGGCGTCGTCCGGGGCTCCGGCGCGGGCCGGACCGGGCCGGGGGGCCGCACCGATCCGGGGGACCGCCCCGGGCGGATGGCGCAGGACGCCGATCCGCAGCCACCCCTCGTCCTCGTACGGCCGCAACGCCTGGGCGAACCAGGCGGCCTGTTCGGGGCCGACCATGCCGTACTGGTCGTCGAGGCGGTGGCTGTGGGCCATCGAGGAGTTCAGGCCCGCGACGACGGTGTGCAGTTCGGGCACCGGGAAGAGGGTCCACGGCTGGTCGCTGTCGAAGACGGCGTCGAGACCCTGGTAGAGCTCCTGGAAGAGCCGGGCGAAGTGCCGCCACTTGGGCCAGTACGGCGGCCGGGGCGGCATCTCGTCGGCCTCGCACGTGCTGAAGTAGGCCCGGCAGGCGGCCTGGTTGACGTCCCGGCCGCCGGGGACGAGGGCGACCCGGTGCGGTTCGAGGCCGAGCAGCGCGCGCAGACCGGTGAGGAAGGCCAGCGCCTGTTCGAACTCCCGTGGGCTGCCGGAGGCGGTGAGGTCACCGGTGACCACCAGCAGGTCGGGGGCGGGGGCTCCGGCGTCGGTGAGTTCGACGAGGTCGCCCCAGATCGCCGCCTGTAACCCGGCGGGGTCCTGGCCGCGGCCGAAGGCGGGGCCGGCCAGGTGGAGCACGGTGACCGCCTCGCGTACCCGGCTGTCCGCCTGGGTGCGCGGGTACACGGGCGGTGCCGCGGGCCTGCGCCGCCCGGCCCAGCCGGGGCGGCCGAGCGGCCGTGCGGGAGCCGTGGGAGCGGTGAGAGCGGCGGTGGACCCCGCAGGGGCCGGCGGCGCCGGGAGGCCGTTCCCACCGGTCCCGCCGGGGTAGCCGGGGCGCAGGCTCGGCCGGGCGCGGCCGTCGAGGGCCTGGCGGACCCGGGTGAGGAGCAGCTCCCGGGCGGCCGACGCGTCGGTGACGGGGACCAGGTCGACGTACGTGATGGTGGCCAGCAGGCCCTCCACCGGGATGTCCTCGACGCGAACGGTGAGCAGTCTTCGCTCCGGGGCGTCGGGGTCGGCGCGCAACGCGGCCTGCCACTCCATGCGGCCGTAGCGGGAGCGCTCGTAGTTGCGGGACAGGACGGCGATCACGGCGGCGGACTCGCTGACCCCACGGTCCATGAAGTCGACGAAGTTGGTGCCCGGCACGAAGTCCCATGCCTGGAGGACCGTGCGGTAACCGGCCTCCTCCAAGGTCCAGGCTATCCACGACGCCCAACGCTCGTCGGCCGGCGAGTAACTCACGAAGAAGTCCAATGGCCCGGTTTCCCCCGGGGTGATCTGTCGAGCCACCATATATTCATGATGCAATGAGAGAGCGTCGGTATGAACCGTTTTCGCGACGACTCCTGTGGCTGAAAGGCCCGGCGGGGGTCGGCGTTCGGGAACAGCCCCTGGTCACAGCCGGGCACAGATGTGCGACCCTTCCCTGCGTGCGTGTCTTTCTGCGTCTGCATGTGCTCGACCGGGTGGCGATCGGCCTGCTGGCGATCGGGCTGTTGTGCGTGGCCACGGGGTTGCTGCCGACCGGTTCGGCGGGCGACGCGATGACGCGGATCGCCCCGCTGCTGGCGTTCCTGGGTACGGTGATCGTGCTGGCCGAACTGACCAGCAAGGCCGAGGTGTTCGACGTGGTGGCGGCGCGCGTCGCACGGGTCGGGCGGGGCAGCTACGCGGCTCTGTTCCTGCTCTGCGTGGCCTTCGCCTCCGTCACGACCATCGCCCTGAACCTGGACACCACGGCCGTACTGCTGACCCCGGTGATGCTGGCGCTCGCCTCGCGGGTCGGTATCGCGCCGGTGCCGCTGGCGATGACGACGGTGTGGCTGGCCAACACGGCGAGCCTGCTGCTGCCGGTCTCCAACCTGACGAACCTGCTGGCCGCGGACCGGGTCGCGCTGTCCCCGCTGGGCCTGGCAGGCCGGATGTGGGCACCGCAGCTGGCGGCCATCGCGGTGACCATGGTCTGCCTGTGGCTGTTCTACTGGCGGCGCGGAAAGCGGTCGGACGCACCCGCACCCACATCCGGGCCCGGCGCGGCCCGCGTGGATGACCTACGGGCGGGCGCCGCGGACGACGTACGGGCGGGCAGCACGGACGATGTACGAGCGGTCAACGCGGACGACGTACGAGCGGGCAGCGCGGGAGACGGGCGGTCGGGGAAGTCCGACCGCTACCGGCCGCCCGAGGTGCACCGGCCCGCCGACCCGGTGCTGTACCGCGCCTGCGGGCTCGCCTGCGCCGGGTTCCTGCTCGCGATCCTGGTCGCCGACGTCGAGCTGTGGATCGCGTCCGCGACGGCCGCGGCCGTCGCCGTGGCGGCCTTCGCGGTGCGCGACCGCTCAGCGCTGCGGCTGTCGCTGGTCCCGTGGCGGCTGCTGGTGATGGTGCCCGGAATGTTCCTGGTCGTGGAGACGGTCAACGCCAACGGGCTGCACGACCTGCTGGCCTCCGCGATCGGCCATGACGGCGGTCTCTGGGGCCTGTTCCGGGCGGCGGCCGTCGGCGGGGGCCTGTCGAACGTGCTGAACAACCTCCCCGTGTACCTGGCCGGGGAGGGAGCCGTCCCGGTGGGAAACCACGACCAGCTGCTCGCGCTGCTCATCGGCACCAACGTGGGTCCGGTGGTGACGCCGTGGGCCTCGCTGGCGACGCTGCTGTGGTACGAGCGGTGCCATGCGTACGGGGTGCGCGTGCCGGTCGCGCGGCTGATGGGGACGGGGGCCGTGCTGGCTGTCGGCGCGGTGGTGGCGTCGGTGCTGGCGCTGACGCTGACGGGGTAGGCGAGGCTACGGGAGGGGGTGGCGCGGCGCGTACGAAGGCCGGCCGCGCCCGACGGCATCGCAGGCCGCCACCAGCTCCAGCAGATACGGCAGCACCTCCGGCCGCCCCGCGACGAAGGAACGCTCCGTGTCGGGCCCGCTGAAGCCGCCGCGGAACTCCCGGCCGTCCAGGTGCCGGACGGCCACGCCCGCCTCGCGGGCCAGCAGTTCCCCGGCCGGCAGATCGATCGCCTCGGCCCGGTATCCCACGAACCCGTCGATGTCCCCCCGGGCCAGCATGGCCCAGGTCAGCAGCGGCGCCCACAGTTGGAGCAGCCGCCTGGACCGGTTCTCCAGGGTGTGTTTCAGGGCGCGGGCCGTAGGGTCGTCGCGGCCGACCGCGTGGCCCTGCGTCCAGGCGAGCAGCGGCCCCGCCGGCGAGAGCGGACGGCCGTCGGCGACGCGGGCGAACCGTCCGCGCGGCCCGTGCGCGCCGCCGCCGCGCAGCGCCGACCAGGTGCGTCCGGTCACCGGATCGTGCACGACCCCCACCACCGGTGCCTCGTCGACGCACAGGGCGATGCCCACCACGTAGGCGGGCAGCCCGATCACCACGTTGTTGCTGCCGTCGAGCGGATCCACGAGCCAGGTGCGGCTGCTGCTTCTGCCGCCGCCGTCGTCGTCACTGCCGCGCAGTTCCCCGGACTCCTCGGCGAGGATCCGGTCGTGCGGGAAGCGCTCGCGGATACGGTCCACGACGAGGCGTTCGGCCATCAGGTCCAGATCGGTGACGACATCGCCTCGTTCGCCCTTCGGGCGGGCGGCGAAGCCGTCCGGGAACCGGGACCGCAGCAGCGCCCCGGCCTCCTCGGCGGCGGCCACCGCCGTACGGCACTCGGAGGCGAACGCGGCAGACGGTTCAGGCAGGTGGTTCGAGTCAGGCAGGTGGTTCGAGGTCGGCGGATTCGGGCTCATGGATCCTCCTGACGGCGGCCTGAGCGATCCGGGCCGTCTGGGTCGCGTCGCACATCCGGCGGACCACCCGGTGGCCCGGGGCCCGTAACGGACCCAGTGAGAGGTCCGCCCGGCCGGGCAGCGTCCGCCCCAGCACCAGCGTGGCGGTGGGGCGGCCGTCCGGCAGCACGGTGGTGTGGAACTCACCGGCGGGAAGGGAGTAGGTCTGACCTCGTACGCTGGTCCGCTCGACACCGGGCAGACAGCGCACCAGCCGCTCGGTCGGCCGCAGTTCGTCCACGCCGGACGGCTCGCTGTGCACCTCGAACACCCGGTGGGTGGGCTTCTCGGTCTCCTCGTGGACCTCCATGTGCCGGTTGCCGAGCCGCCCGTACAGCACCGTGCTGGTCAGGTCCCAGCTGTGCGAGTGCACCTGGTGCGAGAGCGCCTGCGGGGAGCGCTCGGAGGGCACGGATCCCCCGAATCCCCCAAAGACATGGACGCAGACCCCCCGGGGACCGTCGCGGAGGATGGGCAGGCAGATGAATCCCAGGGGATGGCGCACCGCGCGCAGGTCGCTGCGGCCCGAAACGACCTGCTCGAGTTCCGATGCGGCGTGCCGCATCAGACGGGCGGCGGCGTCCCGCCGTGCGGCCCGTTCCAGGGCCGGGTAGTCCATCGTGCCCCCCTTCCGGCGAGACTTCGCCGAGCTGCGCCGCTCGTCCGAGATGCCGCTCATCTGCGATAGGGGTCCTCCGCCCGCAGCGCCCTGTCGATGATGTCGCCGACATCCGGGTCGGTGAAACTCGCCGGCAGCGGCAGACCGAGCCGGTCGAGCAGCCGTCTGGCCTCGTCCACGGTCGGCTCGTCGCTCAGCGGTGTGGCCTCCCGCAGATCGAGCTTGACCGCCTGCTCCCGGCCCTGGTGCAACTCGGTGACGTAGTAGTCGTAGAGCGGCCGGCCCCGCTCCACGTACAGGCTCACCCGGCGCGGGTCGTCCTGGGTGATGATCAGGCAGGTGTCGGACAGGTCGAAGCGCAGGGTCGGTGCCACCGACGACAGGTGCACGTCGATCTCCAGGGTGTCCAGCCGCTGCCGGTGCCAGGCTGCGGCGAGCACGGTGGCGTACGACTCCTTGCTCGTGCGCTCGGCGGTCCACTCCGCGAACGCCCCGCCGTCGTCCCGGTGTCCGAAGGTGCGCCGGAACCGCGCGTACGCGGCGCACACGCGGTCGTCGGCCGGGTTGAGGATGTCGATCTTCATGCTGAGGGAGCGTCGCTGCCGCTTCGCCTCCTCGACGCACAACGGCAAGGTCACGGCGCGCAGATAGGTGCCGGTGCCGCCCTTGAACACCCAGCGGGCGGTGTTCCGGCGGGCCTTCTCGTGCGCCAGGGTCACCTCCGCGCCGGACAGGGTCCGCACCATGGCCAGGTCCTCGATCGCCCGGCTCGTCCCCTCGGTCGCTCCCCGGATGTCGGCCAGCCGCCGCCGTCGCTCGGTCAGCGATCCGTAGACGAGCGCCGCCAGGACCAGCAGGGTGGCGCCGGAGACGATGTTGTTGTCGAAGTTCTTGTCCAGGACGTCCAGCACGCCGATGACCAGCGCGACACAGATGGCGACGACACCGTCCGCGTTCCTGACCGCCCAGGCGATCCGGTCCTCCAGCCGACGCCCCGACGGCTGCGATGCGTTACGCGTCACGTCCCACCCTCCCCCGACGGCGACCTCCATCGTAGGAGGAACGGCCCCCGGCAGCCACGGTGCGCGAATCGGCCTCTGGGGGCTCGGTGTCAGAGCAACGTCTCGGCGGTGATGGGCAGTTCGCGGACGCGGCGGCCGGTGGCGTTGAAGACGGCGTTGGCGATGGCGGGTGCCACGCCGATCATCACGAGCTCTCCGAGGCCCTTGACGCCGAGCGGGTCGGCCTCGCGGTCCTCGCCGTCCAGGTAGATCGCCTTGAGGTCGGGGATGTCGGCGTTGACGGGCACGAGGTAGTCGGCGAGGTTGGAGTTGACGATCCGGCCGTCGCGGTGGTCGGTGACCGTGTGTTCGAGCAGGGCCGTTCCGCGGCCACCTCGGCGAGGGTTGCGTTGCAGCCGTAGAAGGAGTGCCTCTCGGGCCCCGGCGGCGGAGGGAAGGAGCCGTCCGCCTCCAGGTGGGTGCGGTTGTCGCGGGCCAGCAGCCGCTGGTACGTCTCACCGCGGTCCGGGTCGCAGGCGTCCAGCACGGCGGTACGGACGTCGGCCATGGTCATCGAGCCGCCGTGCGGCGGGGTCGGCCCTCCGACGACGCCGACCGCGGTGCTGGTGGCGATGAAGGTGCGCCGACTGGGCGCCGAGGAGGACTCGCTGGCTCCGGTGGGGGTGGGACAGCGGTTTCAGGGAGTTCAGCAGACATGCACACGCCTTCGCATCACAGACGGATCGGTCGTACGGAGCCTCCGTACGGATCGGCGCGGCAGGAGGCGGGATCGTCGTCGGCGCGGACCTGGGCGACCGCCGGCCCTGCTGCGGCCGTCCATGCGGGGAGTCTGGCATCACCGGTGACGCCTGAGGCAGGGAGAGTTTTGTACCGTTCCTAAAGACTGAGCGGGAGTGAGTCCTGGTGCCAGGACTCATGCTCAGCCGGATGCCCCCCACGGTGTTGGGCGTCCTGGTACTCCGCGTTCGCTCCGCATCCGGCGCGCACGGATCGTGTCCGTGGTCCGGGGATGCGGGGGCGGAGTTCCTCACACCCCGGGGTGCCCGGTCGGGCCTGGACGGTCCGATGCCCCACACGATCACTCCGGTCGTGTGGGGGCGGTGCCGTCCTCCCCCAGTGCCTTAAGGGCCTGGGAGGTACCCCCAGCCGGATCGGGTGTCCCAGGGCGCGCCTGCCGATCGCCACGGCGGCTGCGTCGTGGCGGGTGGTGGTGCGGTGGGTGCTGGTGAGGGGTTTCTGCCAGTGCTGGGCGCCCCACCGGCTGGTGTAGGCGGGGTCGACGGCGACGATGGTGATGCCGAGTTCGGACGCCATGCTCACGAGCCGGGCCCGCAGCCTGCTGACGGGGATGCCGGAGATCAGCTTGCGGAATTTCTTGCGGCGGCCGTGCTTCTCGCGGGTCTTCTCGGCGGTAAAGTCGAGGTCTTCGATCGCGATCGCGAGGCTGTGGCGTTTGGCCCAGTGCAGCAGGCGGATCAGGGCGTGGCGTACCTGGGCGTCGCGGTGGGCGGCGGTGCCGGACAGGTCGTAGCCGAACCGGACAGGCTCGCCGACGGGGTTGCCGTGGGCGTCCAGGCGCCAGGCGGCCAGGTGGTCGGCGTTGGTGTCGACACCGACTAGACCGTTCGCGCGGGCTGTGGCCAGGGGCACGGTCTTGACCGGCGGGATGGTCCATGACGCGGTGAGGTACCAGCGGCCGCGTGCGGTGTCTTCGTGGATGCGGTAGGCGACGGCACGGTTCGCGGTGACCCGGTCGCGCCACTGCTCACCCCGGTGTGCGAACGCCACGCGCGCGGTGAGGACGTACCGGCCGTGCGGGGCGTTGGCCAGATGTGCGAGCGGGGCGGGGAGTTTGAGGGAGACCTCGCCTTCGGGGGTGACGCGGATGGTCTCGTTGCCGAACCGTTTCCCGCTCTCGCCGTCGGCTTGGAGGAACCGGCGCCCGGCCTGCCACCGCGCACGCCACTGCTCCTCGCTCAGCTGCGCCTGCTCCAGGTGGTGGCGGGTGTTCAGCAGCCGCTCCCCACCCCGCACCACACCCACGCGTCCGGCATCCCAGTCCGCACGGGCGGCCTCAAGCCGGTCGGCCAGCACATACAGACGGCGCGACTTCGCATGCCACTCCCACCTGCTGGCGTAACCGCCCGGAGCCCGCTTACCGCCCTTCTCCCCGACAGCCAGCGACAACCGGTGCGCGATGGTGCGCACACCCGCCTCCAGACCCTGGATATGAGCGAGCTGCCCGCGCCTGGCCAGCGCCCACTGATCATGGGTGGCCTTCGTGATCGACCCGGCCCAACGCGAAGAGCACTCCTCGGTCAGGGCACGCTTGCGCTGCGCCCACTGCTCGGTGTCATGGTCAAGCCCGGCCGCGCACCGGGCCTTCAGATCCCGGGAGGCGAGTGTGCCCAGATGATCGCCGACCAGACGAAGAACCTTCTCATCCTCCACAGTCAGGTGCTTGAGCCGGTCACGGACCGCCACACCAGACGGCCCCACGACGACGAACGGCACCGCCATCTCCCGCAGTACGCCCATCCCGCGTCACCCCCTCGCCGGAGCCACCCGAACAACCACTCAGCCCACCCAACGACCACTACCAGCACAGGTCACGCATTCGACATGCGAAACCCCGTTCTCTGCCCCCACGAGGTCGCACGTGCCCCAGCCCGCACGCTCATGCGCCCCAGAACATGCCCATGCGCACTCAAACGCCAGCAGCTCCCCCCTTCGCCGACACCGACGCCGTCAGCCGAGCGGTTGCGACGGGGACAGGTTCTGGTCGGCGGCCCAGGAGGCGAGGATGCGCAGCCGCTCGTGGGTGGCGGAGCCCGGCGCCGCTGTCCACACCGTCAGGTGCTGGTCGGGGTCGGTGTTGGCGGTGAGGGTGTCCCAGTCGAGGACGAGTTCTCCCACGACCGGGTGGTCCAGTGTCTTGGTGCCCACGGTCCGGGCCGCGACGCGGTGGTCACCCCACCACTTGGCGAACTGCTTGTCCCGTGTGGACAGTTCACCGACCAGCTCGATCAGACGAGGGTCCTCGGGATACTTCGCGGCTTCCATGCGCAGCTGGGCGACGGCGATGTGGGCAGAGGTCTCCCAGTCGGCGTAGAGAGTCCGCATGGCCGGGTCGGTGAAGATGATCCGCGGGTAGTTGCGGTGCTTCTCCGGGATGCGGGAGAAGTCGGTGACCAGGGCGGCGGCCAGCGCGTTCCAGGCGAGAATGTCCCCGCGTCGGCCCTGCACGATGGCCGGGGTGGCGGTGAGATCGTCCAGGACCCGCTGCAGCTGCGGCTGGACCTTCTGCCGGCCGCGGCGCCGGATGCGGGTGGTGGTCCTGCCCGCGAGCTGGAAGAGGTAGCCCCGCTCGTCGTCGTCCAGGTGGAGGACCCGGGCGAGGGTGTCGAGCACGGGCGCCGATGCCTGCATACGGCCCTGCTCGAGCCGGGTGTAGTAGTCGGTGCTGATACTGGCGAGCTGGGCGACCTCCTCGCGGCGCAGCCCTGCCACCCGGCGGGGGCTGCCGGTCTCGGGCAGTCCGACCGTGCGCGGACTCAGCTCCGAGCGGCGCTTCTTGAGGAATTCTCCCAGCTCATTGAGGGGAACGTTGCCGGTCATGCTTCCCAGGATGACACCGATCTCACCGGAGAAAGGGGGGAGAATTCACTCCCAGGATGTTCTTCTCCCAGGATGATTTTCTCCGCTTTTCGCGTCAGCCCTCGGGTGTGAGGCTCCACCGTGAGCAGCCGTTCGCAAACCCCGGCTGCCGGCACGCAGACCCTCGCAGTGAAGGAAGACCCAGCCATGCGCGGAGCAGTCATACACGCCCCCGGCGATGTGCGCTTCGAGGAGCTCGACAACCCGAAGATCAGCCGACCCACCGATGCGATCATCCGCACGGTCGCCACCTGTGTGTGCGGCTCGGACCTGTGGCCCTACCGCGGCCTGGAGCCCGTCGGCGACCCGCACCCGATGGGGCACGAATACGTCGGGATCGTCGAGGAGACAGGCAGCGAGGTCACCCACGTCAAGCCGGGTCAGTTCGTCGTCGGCTCCTTCGCCACCTCGGACAACACCTGCGCGAACTGCCTGGGCGGCTGGCAGTCCTCCTGCCTGCACCGCGAGTTCATGAGCACCTGCCAGGCCGAGTACGTCCGCATCCCCAACGCCCACGGCACCCTCGTCGCCACCGACGGCCACCCGGACGGCGAGTTGGTGCCCAGCCTGCTCGCCGTCTCCGACGTGATGGGCACCGGCTGGTACGCCGCCCTCGCCGCCGAGGTGAAGCCCGGCTCCACCGCCGTCTTGGTGGGTGACGGAGCGGTCGGCCTGTGCGGTGTCATCGCCGCCAGGGAACTCGGGGCCGAGCGGATCATCGCCATGAGCCGCCATGAGTCGCGCCAGAAGCTCGCCCGCGAGTTCGGTGCCACCGACATCGTCAGCGAACGCGGCGAGGAAGGCATCGCCCGCGTCAAGGACCTCACCGGCGGTATCGGCGCCGACTCGGTGCTGGAGTGCGTCGGCACCGCCGAGGCCATGCGGCAGGCCCTGCACTCAGCCCGGCCGGGCGGCAACGTCGGCTTCGTCGGCGTCCCGCACGAGGTACAGGTCGACGGCGTGGAGCTGTTCTTCTCCCACGTCGGCCTGCGCGGCGGCCCCGCCCCCGTCCGCCGCTACCTGCCCGACCTGATCGACCGCGTCCTGTCGGGGCGGATCAACCCGGGCAAGGTCTTCGACCTCACCCTGCCCCTGGACCAGGTCGCCGAGGGCTACAAGGCGATGGACGAACGCCGCGCCATCAAGGCCCTGCTCAAGCCCTGACCGTCACCCGTCGCTCGCCGGGGCAGGGCAGCGAATGCGCGGCCCCGGATGCCCCCTGCGCCCCACGCC
>NZ_VJZC01000128.1 GCF_009377185.1 Streptomyces spongiae | reverse complement strand
CACTAAGGTGGGCGCATGCCCACCTTACCGCGAGAGCAGCCAGAACCGTCCCGAGCGGACCTGCATATGGCCCGGCGGATGGCCGAGTCGTTCGGTACGGACGCGCAACGCTACGACCAGGCCCGGCCCGGCTACCCCGACGCATTGGTGGCGCGGATCGTCGCCGGGAGCCCTGGGTCTGAGGTGCTCGACGTGGGCTGTGGTACCGGCATCGCGGCCCGCCAGTTCCAGGCCGCCGGCTGCGCCGTGCTCGGCATCGAGCCGGATGAGCGGATGGCCAAGTTCGCGCGAGCCCGAGGTCTACAGGTCGAGGTGGCGCCGTTCGAAGCCTGGCAGCAGGCCGGCCGGAGGTTCGACGCGGTAGTCGCGGCCCAGTCCTGGCACTGGGTGGATCCGGTCGCCGGCGCGGTCAAGGCTGCCCGAGCGCTGCGTCCGGACGGGCGTCTAGCGATCTTCGGGCACGTGTACGAGCCGCCCGCCGAGGTGGCCGACCCGTTCGCCGCCGCCTACCGGCGGGTGGTGCCAGACTCTCCGTTCAGCAATCAGCCGGCCCGACGCACGCTGGACATGTACCAAGCGGGGTACGCGAAGTTCGCCGACGCGATCCGTCAGACCGAGCGCTTCAACGACCCCGAACAGTGGCGATTCGACTGGGAACGGTCCTACACGCGCGACCAATGGCTGGAGCTGCTCCCCACCACTGGCGGCCTCACCCAACTCTCTCCCGACAAGACGGCCGACATCCTTGACGCGGTCGGGGCCGCCATCGACTCGATGGGCGGTCGCTTCACGATGCTCTACACCACCCTGGCGACGACCGCCGTACGTGCCGACGCCTCCTGACTCAGCGGAGTCAGATCTGATCGTTGGTCCAGGTGTGCCGCTGAGCGTCGCAGGCACGGGGAGCCAAGCATTTCCCGTTCGGTTGGTTTGACCATCTGTTAGCGTGCGCGGATGGGAGATCTGGGACTCGCGGCTTGGCCGCCTGAGCCGATCAGGACCGAGCGGCTCGTGCTCCGTGAGCCCGAGACCCGGGACCGTGCGGCGTTCATCGAGCTGCTCGCCTCGCCAGAGGTGCACACCTACCTCGGCGGCCCCCGCCCGCGTGACGAGCTCGAGCGCGAGACGCCTGAGGTGCCCGAGCGGTGGCCCGGGAGTTTCGTCGTAGAGCTCGACGGGGCGATGATCGGCCAGATCCTGCTCAGGAGAGCACCGAAGCACCATCGCCCGGCTGCCGCGGGGAAGGCAGATCTCGGTTACCTGTTCCTGCCGCGAGCGTGGGGATTCGGATACGCCGCCGAATCGTGCGCGGCGGCACTCGACTGGTTCGACGGCGTCCTTCCCGGCGAGCCGCTGGTGCTTGCCACCCAGACTGCCAACGTCGGCTCGATGCGCCTCGCGGCGAAGCTGGGGTTCACCGAGGTGGAGCGGTTCCATGCCTGGGACGCCGAGCAATGGCTCGGCATGCGGTCTCCCGTCACGCCGTCCGATTGAGTTCGTGACGGAACCTGCCCAATCGCAGAAGCAGAACCTGGCGAAGCACTACTAGGGCGGCGCTCCGTGGTGAGGGGTTGTTCAGGTGGCCGTGTGGGGACCGGCTTCACTGGCTGGCCTCCCCGCAGTCTTCGGCGGCAGCGGCATCCCACTCATGGGGACTGTTTCGCTGCTTCGCTTCTTGTGCGGAACCGGGCTCGGTGCTGTTGCGGGGAGATGCCGCGTTCTCGTTTGAACGCGGTGCTGAGGGCGGAGGCGCTTGCGTAGCCGACCTGTCGAGCCACGGCCTCGATCGTCACTTCTGGTTCTTGGAGCAGGTCGGCGGCCATGTCCAGCCGCCAGTCGGCGAGGTAGGAGATCGGCGCCTGGCCGACGAGCTGTGTGAAGCGGCGGGCGAGAGTCGCGCGAGAGACCCCGACTTTCGACGCGAGGGCGCTCACCGTCCAGGGAGAGGCGGGATCGCTGTGCAAGTGGCGCAGAGCCCGGCCCACGACAGGGTCGGACAGGGCGCGGTACCAGGCCGGGGCTCCCGTCTCGGCCTGCGCGAACCACGCTCGGAGGGAGGTGACCAGGAGCAGGTCCAGCAGCCTGTCCAGAACGACCTGCTGACCAGGTTCCTCCCGGACGACTTCCTCTGCGAGCAACCCGACCGGATTGATGAGGCGCTGAGGATGACGGGGGAGGACCAACACCGGCGGCAGAGCGCGGAGGAGTCTGTGGCTGACTTCGCCCGTCATCTGGTACTTACCGATCAGCATGACGGTCGCATCGCGGGGGATGTCGTTTCCCCAGGTGCGAGGGCCCAGATCAACGACCTCGCGCAGGTGTTCACCCGACGGTGTCATGCGATGAGGGCCTGGGCGGATGACCGTCTGGACGGGCGTGGAGGGCGTGTCGGCGAAGGTGTAGGGGTCCGGCCCGCGCATCAGCGCGACGCCGCCGGGGCTGAGGCACCTGGCCGCGCCGGCCTCGGGGATTATCCAGGCCGTGCCGTGAGCGAGGGCCACGACGCTCAGCGGGGCCGCGTCTTCCACCCGTACCGACCAGGGCGGGCTCTGGATGGAACGCAGGATGAAGGCGCCCCGGGCTCTGGGGCCGGCCAAGAGGCCGGACAGTGCGTCCATGGGACCCCAGGTTAGACGCTCAAGCATGAAATCGAGCTTTCCGGCTATTCAGCGTCTGTCGAGTGGTGGCGTGTACTGGCGGCATGAGGACAACGAACAGCAGCAAGAAGACGCTGGTTCTGGCCGGGACGGGCAAGACCGGGCGGCGTGTAGCCGAGCGCCTGGCCGCACGGGATCTGCCGGTTCGGGTCGGCTCCCGCAAGGGGGCGCCACCCTTCGATTGGCAGGAGACGGCTACC
Source organism: Streptomyces spongiae (assembly GCF_009377185.1). Taxonomy (GTDB): domain Bacteria; phylum Actinomycetota; class Actinomycetes; order Streptomycetales; family Streptomycetaceae; genus Streptomyces; species Streptomyces spongiae. The sequence goes on along the minus strand of NZ_VJZC01000128.1, from coordinate 17,894 downwards.
TGGACGCCCGCGCTGCGGGGAGTGGAGGCGGTGTACGTGGCGTATCACCCGGACGCCGCGTTTCCCGGGGCCGCGGAGGCGGTGGGATCGTTCGCCGACCAAGCGGTGCGCTGCGGCGTGACGCGGCTGGTGCTGCTGGCTGACCGTGGTGCAGGCGAGGCGGAGCGCTGCGAGCAGGCAGTGTGCGAATCGGGCGCCGAGTGGACCATCGTACGCACCGGCTTCATCTCTCAGAACTTCAGCGAAGACGTCCTCACCGGCGCGGTACGGGCAGGAGTGGTGGCACTGCCGGCCGGCGAGGTAGCGGAGCCGTTCACCGACGCCGAGGACATTGCTGACGTCGCGGCCGCGGCTCTCACCGAAGACCGTCACGTCCATGAGACATACGACGTGACCGGTCCACGGCTGATGACCTTCGCCGAAGCGGTCGAGGAGATCGGCAAGGTCATCGGGCGCACAGTCCGGTACCAGGCCGTCAGCAAGGAACGATTCTCCGCCGCTCTCAAGGAGAAGGGGACACCGGCGCAGCTCGCGGAGCCGCTGGCTGATCTTATGGCCGAGGTCTTCGACGGTCGCAGGGCCCGACTTGGTGATGGCGTCCATCGCGCGGTCGGCCGACCGCCCCGAGACTTCACCGACTACGTCCGCGATACGGCCGCCACCGGCATCTGGACCCCTACTCGATAGGGAGGCAGCGATGGACGACTCGCCGGGCGGCACCGCCTGCAGCGGCAGGATCGGGCCGCAGGAGGCTCGGCTGACGTGGCTGACATTCGGGCACCACGAACGAAGTGCCGTCGTTGGTGAAGGAGTTGTTGACTCCGTCGGTCGACGGCGTCGCGGTCGCGTCGGCCGACACCGGCGGCGGGGCGGCTCCGCGCGTGGACGACTTCGCCCCGCGCCGCGGACACGCCGTGATTCAGGGCTCCGTCACCCCGCGTCGTCGCGCAGTGCCTTGTCGATCTCGCTCAGCGCGCTGGTCAGCCGGGCGTAGTCGTCGGCCGTCAGCGGCTTGACGAGGAACTCCTCCACCACACGAGCATGGACGGCCGCGCCGCGCAGGAATGCCGTGCGGCCCTCGTCGGTCGGCTCCACCAGGGCCACCCTCCGGTCCCCGGGAGACGGTGTGCGGCGGACGAGGCCGGCCCCTTCCATGCGGTCGATCAGGCGGGTGGTGCCGCTGCTGGTGAGGGTGAGGTCGTCGGCCAGCTGCCGCTGGGAGACCTTCTCGCCGGGCGTCCGGCAGAGCCGGATGAGTACTTCCAGCATGGTGTGGCTGATCCCGCACTCCCGCCGAAGGTCGGCGTCGATCCGCCGTTCCAGGAGGGTGGCGGATTTGATCAGCAGCCCGAAGTCGCGCACGACCCGGCTGTTGGCCGCGCGGGCGGCGGCCTCGTCGTCCTGTCGGTGCGCAGCGTCCATTGCTGTGAGTTTACTGCAATCTCACCTACTGCCGTGTCAATCACTGAGCAATCAATTGCTGACTGCTCAGGGAAATCGTATGATGGGCGTCCGTGCCACCGGAGAGAGGGAGAGCAGTGGATCTGCAGCACTGGCTCGGCCGAGCCACCCACGCGATACAGGACTGGGCCGACGCCTTCGGCCCCTACCAGGTCCACCCTTCTCTCCTGGTGGACGACGACCGCTTCGCCGCGGCCTTCGGGGAACTCACAGGACGGCTGAAGGACAACTACCCCTTCTTCCACCCGCACTACGCGGGCCAGATGCTCAAGCCCCCGCACCCTGCCGCCGTGGTCGGCTACGTCACCGCGATGCTGATCAACCCCAACAACCACGCCCTGGACGGCGGTCCCGCCACCGCGGTGATGGAACGCGAGGCCGTCGCCCGGCTCGCCGCGATGTTCGGCTACGACACCCACCTCGGCCATCTCACCACCAGCGGCACGATCGCCAACCTCGAAGCCCTCTTCGTCGCCCGCGAACTCCACCCGGGCCGGGGCGTCGCCTACAGCGAGGACGCCCACTACACCCACGGCCGCATGTGCCACGTCCTGGGACTGAAGGGCCACCCCGTACCCACCGACGACCGGGGCCGTATGGACCTCGACGCCCTGGAGGACACCCTGCGCACCGGGGAGGTGGGCACCGTCGTTGTCACCACCGGCACCACCGGGCTCGGCGCGGTCGACCCTGTCCACGAGGTCCTTTCCCTCGCCGAGCGGCACGGTGTCCGCGTTCATGTCGACGCGGCCTACGGCGGCTTCTTCACTCTCCTCGCCGGCGCCGACGGCCTCGAGGGGCTGCCGGCGGAGCCCTGGAAGGCCATCGCGCGATGCGACTCGGTCGTGGTCGACCCCCACAAGCACGGCCTCCAACCCTACGGCTGCGGCGCGGTCCTCTTCCGCGACCCCGAGGTCGGCCGCTTCTACCTCCACGACTCGCCCTACACCTACTTCACCTCCCCCGAACTCCACCTCGGCGAGATCAGCCTGGAGTGCTCACGCGCCGGCGCCTCCGCCGCCGCCCTGTGGCTCACCTTCCAGCTCCTCCCGCCCACCCCCGACGGTCTCGGCCAGGTCCTGGCGGCCGGTCGGCGCGCGGCGCTGAAGTGGGCGGACCTCATCGACGCGTCCGAGTACCTGGAGCTCTACCAGCAGCCCGAGCTCGACATCGTCAGCTACTTCCCCGCCGTCGAACCGGCCACCCTGACCGGCATCGACGCGGCCTCCGCCCGCATCCTCACCGTCGGCATGACCAGCCCCGACCCGGTGTTCCTCAGCACCCTCAGGGCCGACCGCGAGGCGTTCACCGCACGCCACCCTCAGATCACCGCCGACGTCGACGGCGCCCGGATCCTCCGGAGCGTGCTGATGAAGCCAGAGTCCGAGCACTACGTAGAGCACCTGCACGACCGGATCGAACACCTCGCCCAAGCTCGCTGACCACCGGCATAGAGGCCCCACTGCATGTCCTGCGCATCGGCGGCTTTACCGGTGACCGTCATGCGAACCGGCGGGGAGCCGTCCGGGGCGATGATGCGGTCGAGCGTGCGGTCTGGTTCCCGCAACCGGCCCCCGCCGACCACCCCTGGCGCACCATGCCCCACCACGGCATGACCCCGCACATCTCCGGCTCCTCCCTCTCCGCCCAGGCCCGCTACGCGGCCGGAACCCGGGAGATCCTGGAGTCGTGGTTCGCCGGGCGCCCGATCCGCGACGAGTACCTGATCGCCGACGGCGGCGGTCTGGCCGGAACCGGCGCGCACCTCTACTCCGTCACCCAGTGAACAGCCGAGGCCGCCGCCCGCTCACCCGGGCGGCCTCTGGAGGCCAGATCTGTGATTTCAGCGCATCGACGGTGTTGCTCCAGGCACCCTGGATCCACACTGGACGGGATCTGTGATGTGCCTCAGGGAGGACACGTGGCCGAGGGGCCGGACTCGGGCAAGAGGTTCGACGACTCCGAACTCGTGGAGATGTCCCAGGGCGACCCGGCGCAGGCGAAACTACTGCGCAGGTCCCTGGAGACCCTCGCGGCGGGGCACGGTGGCGACGCCCTGAAGGAGATGGCACAGGGGGTCCTCTCCGGGCGGACCAGTCTGCGGGACGCGGCGAACGTGTCCGCGTACGCCGATCAGTTGATCGAGCAGGCGACCCCCATGGCGGAGAAGTGGGCCTCGCTCTCCGAGGCCCAGCGCCAGGAGTTGGCCGCCGAGGGCAGGCGGGCGATCGCGGCGGAGCAGGACCGCATCGACGAAGAACGACGCACGGCGCCCGACAAGGGCGGCAGCCACAAGTCCCGGCATGACGGCCGGGGCTGGTCACTGTACTGACGGGGGCAGGGGACAACCGTGGGTTTTCGAGTAGAACCGGATGCGATCCAAGGCTTCGCCTCGCTCGTGTCGCGCGGTGCCGACGGCGCCACGAAGGCCGTCGACTACACGAGCAACAACACGCAGATCGACAAGGCGCTCGGAGGGCAGCTCTGGGATCTCGTCGCAGGGGACCACGACCAGTACGTGGAATCCGCCAAGAAGGCCCTGGGGAAAGCACAGAGCGTCCTCGACTCCTCTCAGTCGGAACTGACCAAGTCCGCCAAGTACTACCGCGAGACGGACAGGGAGGAAAGCTCGAAGATGGACGCCACCTACCCGGGTTCCAAGGGCAGTGGGGGCGCACCGTCCGGGGGTGGCAACGGAAGCGACTTCACCGACGCGCAGGACGCCTCGGCCACCCTCGGGAAACCGGCGGAGGACAGCGACAACCCGCTGGTCAAGTACGGCCAGGGGCACGCCGACGAATACAGCATGAACCCGGTCCAGAAGACCTTGGGCACCATCATGGACCTGGGCAGCCCATCGACCGTGGCCGTGGAGGCGGTGAAGCTGCTCTTCGGCTACGACGTCTTCGGCGAGATCAACAACTGGGTTCTGGGCGACTGGAACAAGTACAAGGACTGTGCCGAAGTCTGGGGAAATCTCGCCTCGTTCTGCGACGCGGTGGCCGCGAACCTGAAGAAGGGCACCCAGAACGTCGGCGTGACCTGGCAGGGCAACGCCTACGACGCCGCGAAGGTCTACTTCGACGAGTTCAGCAAGAAGCTCGACGGCTTCAAGGAAACCTTCGAGTCCCTGAAGTCCTGTTACGAGGCGGCGGCGCAGGAGGTGTTCCAGTTCGCCGAACTCCTGAAGGCCGGGGTCGTCTTCCTCGCCGACATGGCGATCATCTGGATGGCCAACATGGCCGCGGCCACGGCGGTCAACGCCATCCCGGTCGGCGGGCAGGCGGCGTCCGTCGCCATGTTCGCCCTGGCCGCGGCACAGGCCGTCATGATCATTGAGAGGTTCGCCGCTCTGGTGAAGGCATTCGACGCGACCATGCTGGCCATCACCGGGCTCGGAGTGGCGATGTCCGCGGCGGTCAACGGCTTCTCGGCGGCCGACGGCTTCCCCGAGGCCAGCTCCGCCGGCTACGACAACCAGGTGGTCGCCTGAGATGTCCTTCCCCTACTCAGGCGACAGCCTGGAGCAGTTCCTCTCCCGCGCCCGGATGATGTCCGCGGTGGCCGTGCCCGCGTACCTGGCCCTCCTGCTCTTCCTCACGAAGGAGGAGGGCTGGCACTGGAGCTTCCTGGTGCTGTGTGTCCTGCCACCCGTCGCCGCGGTGTCGGGCTTCCTCGGTAAGCGGGACATCCGGCCGGGGCTGGCGGTGGCGGCGCTGGTCATGGCGATCGCCCCACTGCCGCTGATCGGCGGGCTCGAGGCGTTGTTCTAGGCGGGCATCCGAGGGTCGAGCGGCTCGTAGTCGAACCAGTCGAAGTGGACGGTGCCGGCTGAGGCGTACATCCCGATGACGCGGCCGGTGAAGCCGCCGGCCACCTCGGTGGACAGGTAGCGGCCGTCGAGTGTGGTGAATTCGACGTACCTTCCGTCCGGTTCCTCGACGCCGAGGGAGAGGGTGTCGGGGCCGGTGCGCGCGTCGTTCGCTTCCCGCGTGGGAGTCACCTCGATTCTGAGGACCAGGGGCCCCAGGGACACCGGATGAGACGCCACGACGGTGTGCAGCGGGCCGATGCGGGCGAGTACGCGTACCTCGCCCGAGGCCGCCTCGATGTCGTAGTGGTGCTGTTCGTCGAGGCGGACGGCGAGGCCGCCGCGTCCCTCTTCCGGGTCGATCAGGGCGCGTACCCGGCAGTCCAGGTGTTGTTGGCGCCTGCCGGTGAACGTCACGTCGGGATCGTCGAGTGAGCGTCCTCGTGCGTGCAGTGTCAGCCAGCCCGGCCGTTCCGTCGTGGTGCAGGTCTCCGGGGAGCGGTGGCGCGGAGAGATCCAGCACGGGGCCGGTTCGCTCAGGTCGAAGTCGTCTCGGGCCGGCGCGGCGGCGACCGGTTGGAGAGGCCATGGGGGCGCGGGCATGTCGAGCGACAGTTCACCGACGACCGGCCAGCCGTCGACCCAGCTCACGGGCGCCAGAAAGGTCTCTCGGCCGAGTACGTGCCAGCCGGGGGTGCCGCCGCCTGGGCGCACACCGAGAAGCACCATCCACCAGGAGCCGTCGGGCGCCTGGATCAGGTCCCCGTGGCCTGTGTTCTGGATGGGGTGGTCGGTGCCGCGGTGCGTCAGGATCGGGTTGCTCGGGCAGGGCTCGAAGGGGCCGTTGGGTGTGCGGCTCCGGGCGATCGAGACGCCGTGGGCCCGTTCGGTGCCGCCTTCGGCGATGAGCAGGTACCAGTAGTCGCCGATCCGGTACAGGTGCGGTGCTTCCGGGGCCTTGGCGCCGGGCGCGCCGGACCAGAGGCGGCGCGGCGGACCGAAGGACTGCCCGGTATGGGGATCGATGCGGATCTGTTCGATTCCGGCGTAGGTGCACCAGCAGTTGCCTTCGTCGTCCCAGGCGAGATCCGGGTCGATTCCGGGGACTGAGGGCAGCCGGATCGGGTCGGACCAGGCGCCGGCCGGGTCGGTGGCGGTGACCAGCAGGTGCCCGCCGTCGTGCACGTTCGTGGTGATCAGCCAGAACCGGCCGTCGTGGTGGCGCAGGGTGGGCGCGTAGATCCCGCCGGAGGATGTCGTCTCGGGCGGGAGGCGCAGTTGGCTCGGCCGGTCCAGGACGTTGCCGATCTGTCTCCAGTGCACCAGGTCCCGGCTGTGGAAGAGGGGGACGCCGGGGAAGTACTCGAAGCTGGAGCACGCGAGGTAGTAGTCCGAGCCTGCCTGACAGATGCTCGGATCGGGGTGGAAGCCGGGGACGACGGGATTGCTGACGGTGCTGGCCGCTGCGGGCATGCTCGACACCTTCGTCAGGTCCTTTCATCGGTTGGACCGCGCGGTGCCGCGGTCGGAAGGAAACTCTCTCGTGTTGGGCTCGGTGGTTTCCATGGGACAACGAACTGCGACCGGCACCTTCGCCTGATCTTCGCGTCCTGCTCCCGCACTTTGCTGGATGTGTCCCGGAGGGTTGACGACTGCCGTATGACTGCGTAGACATGTCTACGCAGTCAGACCGATGGTGGTCTGACATCATGGGGCTCGGTATTCGGGCTCGGACATCGGCCGTCGGGAGACAGCATGACGCGAGGGACAGGGCGGGGCGGGGGCTCCGCCGCGCCGCGCAGTGTGGACGTCGCGCGACTGGCCGGTGTCTCGCAGAAGACGGTGTCGCGCGTCTTCAACGACGAGCCGTACGTCTCCGCCGACGTGCGCCGGCGCGTGCTCGAAGCCGCCGAACAACTCGGCTACCGGCTCAACAACGCGGCCCGGGCGCTGGCCTCCGGGCGGACCCGTTCCATCGGTGTGGTGACGTTGGGGACCGCCTTGTACGGTCCGGCCACGTTGCTCATGGGTGTCGAGCGGGTCGTCCGGGACACGGGATACGCGCTCCGCGTGGTCAACACGATGGAGGGCGACCCCGCGGGCATCGCGGGCGCCGTGGACTCACTCCTCGACCAGGGCGTGGACGGCATCGTCATCTCCGAGCCGATCGACGAGCCGATTGACGAGGAGAGCGACGAGAGCGACGGGGTGGGCGACGGGGGAGACGTCCCCGTCCGCGTCGGCGTGCCGGTCCTGGTCATCGGCGCGCCCCCGCCCTTCCCCGCTGCCACGGTGCTGACCGCCGGAGGCCGTGCCGACCTCATGGCGCGGGCGGCGACCGAGCATCTGCTGGACCTGGGTCATGTCACCGTGCGGCATCTCGCCGGTCCACAGCGGTGGTACGCCGCCCGGGACCGTCTCGAGGGCTGGCGGGCCGCGCTGGCCGCCCACGGCAGGGACGTACCGCCGGTCGTCGAGGGTGACTGGTCGGCGGCGTCCGGCTACGCGGCAGGTCGCGTTCTGGCGGACGACCCGGAAGTGACCGCGGTGTTCGTCGCGAACGACGACATGGCGATCGGGCTGATCCGGGCGCTGGTGGAAGCCGGCCGCCGGGTGCCGGAGGACGTGAGTGTCGTCGGATTCGACGACATCCCGGTCGCCGGTTATGTGACGCCTCCGCTGACCACGGTGCGGCAACCGTTCGACGCCGTGGCGCAGGAGGGACTCAAACGTCTCGTGCACGCCATCGAGAACCCGCAGGCGGATCCCCTGCCGGTGAGCGACCCACCGGTCGACCTCATCATCCGTTCCTCGACCGCGCCTCCGCCGTCCCGGACGACCCCGGGCCACGGGCGCCGCCGTACTGCCTCCCGTTCCGGAAGGGAGGGCCGCCCCTAGCCGCCGAGGACCCAGGACGACCAACGCAATACGACCGACCCAAGTCGACTTCCTCATCACGACCTTCTCACGATGACCGCTGACCAGCGCTGATCAGCCCGGCCACCAGAACTCAGAGCCGGGCATCTGATCCCGGGGCGAGCCGCCCCCATCGGCCGCGGTTCGGTTCCTCACTTTCCCGGCCGCGTCCCGCCGCCCCGGCCCCCGCGCCACGAGCGACATGGGCCCTTGCACCGGGCGGCCCCGAGCCAGGCTGCCTCGACCGCCTGGATCTCCACCGCAGGGCCGTGACATCCGCGCACGCCCTCTCCTTCCTCACCCCTGTTCCGCACGCCCTCGCCAGGCGTGCCGTCACCTCCACCATCGGCGGGAGTTCACCATGCCCAGTTCCGGATCCTTCGCCAGTTCCTCCCCGATGAGCCGCCGGCTCTTCCTCACCGCGACGGGAGCCGTGTCGCTCGGCGCCGCGCTGTCCGCGTGCGGCGGCGACTCCGGCGACTCCTCCTCTTCCTCCAAGCCGGTCAGTCAGGCCGACATCGACAAGGCGATGAAGACGCCGACCGAGCTCACGTTCTGGACCTGGGTCCCGGACATCGCTCAGGAGGTCGCGCTCTTCGAGAAGAAGTACCCCGCCGTCAAGGTCAAGATCGTCAACGCCGGCCAGGGCACCCCGCAGTACACCAAGCTGCGCACGGCACTGAAGGCCGGCAGTGGTGCCCCGGACATGGTGCAGATCGAGTTCCAGGCCATCCCGACCTTCACGATCACGGACAGCCTGCTGGACCTCAGGCCGTACGGCGCCGCCGCGCTCAAGGACAAGTTCGTCGACTGGACGTGGGGTCAGGTCAGCGGTCCCAAGGGTGAGGTGTGGGCCATCCCGCAGGACACCGGCCCGATGGGCATGCTGTACCGCAAGGACATCTTCGACAAGCACGGCATTCAAGTCCCCGCGACCTGGGACGAGTTCGCCGAGGCCGCCCGCAAGCTGCACAAGGCCGACCCGGACGTCTACATCACCAACCTCGCGGCCAACCAGGTCGCCGCATGGCACGGTCTGCTCTGGCAGGCGGGTGCCAAGCCGTACGTCACCTCCGGTAAGAGCGACATCACCATCAGCGTCGACGACGCGGTCTCGAGGAAGCTCGGCGAATACTGGGGAACCCTCGCCAAGGAGCAAGTCATCGGCGTCGAGCCGGACTTCACCGACGCCTGGTACGCCGCGCTCAACAAGGGCAAGTACGCCACCTGGCTCACCGCGGCCTGGGGCCCGGTCTTCCTCTCCGGCTCCGCCAAGGCCACCGCGGGCAAGTGGCGGGCGGCTCCGCTGCCGCAGTGGGACGCGTCCAAGCCGAGTTCCGGCAACTGGGGCGGCTCGACGACCGCGGTGATCCGCTCGACCAAGAACCCGATCGCGGCGGCGATGTTCGCGCAGTTCCTCAACAGCGACCCCGCCAGCGCCAAGATGTTCGCCACCAAGCAGTTCTTCTTCCCGGCGACGAAGGCACTGCTCACGGACCCGGAGTTCGTGGGGGAGACGCCGTCGTTCTACGGCGGCCAGAAGGTCAACCAGCTCTTCGCCGACATCGGCACGACGGTCAACTCCTCGTTCCAGTGGCCCCCGTTCCTGGACCAGGCGGCCACCGACTGGACGGAGACGGTCGGCAAGTCCCTTGCCGACAAGACCGACACCGTCCGCGCGCTCGGCACGTGGCAGTCGCGACTGGCGACGTACGCCAAGGGCCAGGGCTTCACTGTCAAGGGGGGCTGAGATGGCTGCCACCACCGCGGCCCCCGCCAAGGGGAAGCGCCGTGCGGCAGGGCCGTTGTTCGTCGCACCGTTCCTGGTGCTCTTCCTCCTGCTCTTCCTCGCCCCGCTCGGCTACGCCGCCTACCTCAGCCTCTTCCAGCAACGCCTCATCGGCGGCAACGTGTTCGTCGGCCTCGACAACTACGCCAAGGCCCTCCAGGACCCGCTGCTCCTCCACGGAGTCGGACGCGTCGCGCTGTTCTTCGTGATCCAGGTACCGCTGATGCTGGTCCTGGCCCTGCTCTTCGCGCTCGCCCTCGACAGCGGCCTGCTGCGCCTCTCCCGCGTGATCCGCCTCGGCATCTTCGTGCCGTACGCGGTTCCGAGCGTGGTCGCCGCCCTCATGTGGGGCTACCTGTACGGGCCGGACTTCGGCCCCTTCGCCCAGCTCGGCCGGGAACTGGACCTCCCCGCCCCGCAGTTCCTCAGCGAGGGCTGGATGCTCGGCAGCCTCGCGAACATCGTGACCTGGGAGTTCGTCGGCTACAACATGATCATCCTCTACGCCGCCCTGCGGACCGTGCCGGCGGAGCTGTACGAGGCGGCCGCGATGGACGGCGCCGGCGCCTGGCGGATCGCCTGGTCCGTCAAGCTCCCCGCGCTGCGGCCGGCCCTCATGCTCACCCTGCTGTTCTCCGTGATCGGCAGCTTCCAGCTGTTCAACGAACCCAGCCTGCTGATGAAGATCGCCCCGGACGTCATCACCAGCTCCTACACCGCCAACCTCTACTCCTACTCCCTCGCCTTCACCGGCCAGCAGCTCAACTACGCGGCCACGGTGTCCTTCCTGCTGGGCCTCGTCATCGTGATCGCCTCCTACGGCGTGCTGCTCACCGCCAACCGCAGGAGGACCTCGTGACGACCACGACGGCCACACCCCAGGCTTCCGTGAACGCCCCGGTCAACAGCCGGGCGGCCAGGGGCTTCGGCCGGCGCCGGCCGAAGCCGTCCCACCGCCGCAGCACTCCGCTGACCATCGCCATGCTGGCCGCCCTGGCCTACTTCCTCCTGCCGCTGTTCTGGCTGCTCATCGCCTCCACCAAGAGCACCCAGGACCTGTTCAACAGCTTCGGACTCTGGTTCTCCCATACTCCGCAGCTGCTCACGAACATCAAGGAGACCTTCACCCAGGACGGCGGCGTCTTCGCCCAGTGGCTGCTCAACACGGCCGTCTACGCCGTCTCCAGCGCCCTCGGTGCGGCGCTGCTCGCGGCAGCCGCCGGGTACGGGTTCGCCAAGTTCCGCTTCCGGGGCGACCGCATCGCCTTCAACCTCGTCCTCGGCGCGGTGATGGTCCCGGCCACCGCCCTGGCGATTCCCACCTACCTGCTCTTCGCGCAGGCGGGCATCGTCAACACGCCCTGGGCCGTCATCCTGCCGTCCCTGGTCAATCCCTTCGGTCTCTACCTCATGCGTGTCTACGCCGAGGACGCCGTCCCCGACAGCATCCTGGAGGCCGCCCGCATCGACGGCGCCGGTGAGGCGCGGATCTTCTTCACGATCGCCCTGCGACTTCTCGCCCCGGGCCTGGTGACCGTGCTGCTCTTCACGCTCGTGGCGACCTGGAACAACTACTTCCTGCCGCTGATCATGCTCAACAACCCCAACCTGTACCCCATCACGGTCGGCCTCTCCTCATGGGCGGCCCAGGCCCAGAACGGCGGAGCGGGCTCCAGCAGCGACATGCTCGCGCTGGTCGTCACCGGATCGCTGATCTCGATCGTCCCGCTCGTCGTGGCCTTCCTCCTGCTCCAGCGCTACTGGCAGAGCGGCCTGGCGGCAGGCGGCGTCAAGCAGTAGCGCGCACCCCCACCCCCTCTCTTTCCTGGAGGTTCCTTCATGGCGGATCTGCCCGCCCGTGTCCTGTTCGGCGCCGCGTACTACCACGAGTACCAGCCCGCCTACGGCTCCCAGCCGCAGCCCGACGAACAGCTCAAGACCGACCTCGATCTGATGGCCGAGGCCCACTTCACCGTGATACGAGTCGGTGAGTCGGTCTGGTCGACCTGGGAGCCTACGAGCGGCCGCTTCGAACTCGACTGGCTCCAGCCCGTCCTGGACGGCGCCCATGAGCGCGGCATCTCCGTCATCCTCGGGACCCCGACGTACGCCGTGCCACCGTGGCTGGCCCGCCAGTACCCCGAGATCACCGGCGAGCGCGCGACCGGCCGCCGCATCGGCTGGGGCGCCCGCCAGGAGGCCGACTTCACCCACCCCGCCTTCCGGTTCCACGCCGAGCGGGTCATCCGCAGGATCGCCGCCCGGTACGCCGACCACCCGGCCGTCATCGGCTTCCAGGTCGACAACGAACCCGGCCTGCACCTCTTCCACAACCACGGCGTCTTCCAGCGCTTCGTCGACCACCTCCGCGAGAAGTACGGCGACGTCGAGACCCTCAACCGCGAATGGGGCCTGGTCTACTGGTCGCACCGGCTGTCGACGTGGGCCGACCTGTGGACGCCGGACGGCAACGCGCAGCCGCAGTACGACGTCGCGTGGCGGGAGTTCCAGGCCCGTCAGGTCACCGAGTTCATCGGCTGGCAGGCGGACCTCGTGCGCGAGTACGCCCGCCCCGACCAGTTCGTCACCACCTGTATCTCGTACACCCGCGACGGAGTCGAGGACGACGAGCTGACGGACCGCCTCGACATCGCCTCGGGCAACCCGTACTACGACATGCAGGACGGCTTGCTGCTGCCCGACCCCACGCCCGATCACCACGAGCAGAAGTGGAAGACCACCGGCGTGTGGTCGATGTACCGGACCGCGGACTGGATGTACTCCTCCCGGCAGGCGCCCTTCCTGGTCACCGAGACCAACGCGAACTCCATCGGTTTCGCCTGGGACAACCGGCCCGGCTACGACGGCCAGTGGCGGCAGACCGCCTGGGCGCACATCGGGCGCGGCGCCCGGATGATCGAGTACTGGCAGTGGCAGACCCTTCGTTTCGGCGCCGAGACCTACTGGGGCGGCGTCCTCCCGCACAGTGGCCGCCCCGGCCGTACGTACGCCGAAATCGCCCGCCTGGGCGCGGAGTTGGAGACCGCAGGACCGCTCGTCGCCGGGATCGAGCCGGACGCCGACATCACGATGGTCTACTCGCTGCCCAGCAAGTGGCTGATGCAGAAGCACCCACCGCTGGCCACCGCCGACGGTGAGCCCGATTCGGCCGCCTACCACCGGATCTTCGACCCCTTCTACCGCGGTGCCTTCGACGCCGGCCGCCAGGTGCGCCTCGTCCACGCCCGCCGCCTCCACGACCCGCGCGGCGAACAGGAGGGTGTCGCACCCGAGGAGGCGGTGCGCCACCACCCCGTCCTCGTCGTCCCGGCCCTCTACATCGCCGACGACACGACCCTCGACTGGCTGGCCGCCTACGCCCGCGCCGGCGGCCACCTGGTCCTCGGTCCGCGCACCGGGTACGCCGACCACGAGGCCCGCGCCCGGCAGGAACCGGCTCCCGGACGCCTCAGCGAGGCGGCGGGCGTGACCTACGACGAGTTCAGCAACCTCGCGGGTGAGATCCTCGTCCACGACGTGCCCGGCAGCCCGTTGCGGCTGCCGGAGAACGCGACGGCGACGTACTGGGCCGACGGCCTGACCGTCATCGACGCCGAGGTCCTCGCCGCGTACGACCACCCGCATTTCGGGCGCTGGCCCGCCGTCACCACCCGCCGCCACGGGGAGGGGCGCGTCACGTACGTCGGCACCGTGCCCGGCCGTGACTTCGCGCGGGCGCTCGCCGCCTGGCTGGTACCCGCCGCGGGCAGCGGCTGGCAGGACCTCCCGGAGTCCGTCACCGCGACGACGGGTACCGCGCGGGACGGCCGCCGCGTCCACATCGTCCACAACTGGAGCTGGCAGCCCGCCCGGGTCCCGGCTCCGGTGGACCTGACCGACGTCCTCGACGGCACCCCCGTACCCGCAGGGGCAGCACTGGAACTCGGCCCGTGGGACGTACGTGTGCTCGTCTCGTCCGGAGCGTGACAGGGCGGCCGATCGCAATCGATACCTGCACACCCATTGACCTGGCGCGTCCACGGACCTAGCCTCCGTTTTCATATGTAGACGACGTCTTCATATGAGGATCTCAGTCAATGGAGTGAACATGGTGGATACCGCCGCTGTCGTCGGGCGCCTGAGCCAGGGCATGGCACAGGGCGTCCTCTCCTTCCCCCTCACCAGCTTCGGCGAGGACGGCGCCCTGGACCTGGACGCGTACCGCTCCTACCTCGCTCTCCAGCTCGCCGCCGAGCCGGGAGCGGTCTTCCCCGCCTGCGGCACCGGGGAGTTCACGGCTCTGGACGAGGACGAGTACCGCCATGTCGTCACGGCCGCGGTGGAGGCGGCGGCGGGGCGCGTCCCCGTCGTCGCGGGTATCGGCTACGGCTGGGCGCAGGCCCTGCGGTTCGCGCGCATCGCCGAGGAGGCGGGCGCCGACGCGGCACTCGTGCTCCCGCACTACCTGGTGAAGGCTCCGGAGGCCGGTCTGGTGGAGCAGTTGCGCCGGATCGCCTCCGGCACTCGCCTGCCCCTCATCGCCTACCAGCGCGACCAGGTCTCCTTCACGCCCGACGGGCTGCGCCGTATCGCGGAGATCCCCACCGTCGTCGGGCTGAAGGACGGACACAGCGATCTCGACCGCCTCCAGCGGCTGACGCTCGCGGTCCCCGAGGGCTTCCTGTTCTTCAACGGAGCCGCGACGGCGGAGATCCAGGCACGTGCCTACGCCGCCGTGGGCGTCCCCGCCTACTCGTCGGCCGTCCACGCCTTCGCCCCGGAGATCGCACGCGCCTTCTTCGGCGCCTTCCAGGAAGGCGACACGGCCCGGATGGACGAGCTGCTGCGCGGCTTCTACATCCCGCTCGTCGAACTGCGCGACAGGGTCCCCGGCTACGCGGTCTCCCTCGTCAAGGCCGCCGCCCGGCTGCGCGGCCTGCCCGTCGGCCCGGTACGCGCCCCGCTCACGGATCCGGGCCCGGACGACCTCGCCGAGCTGACGAAGCTGCTGGACCACGGTCTGGGGCTCGTCGGCGCGGCCCGCTGACCCTCGGCCTTCCGCCCTCCACTCACCCCGCGCCCCACGTCGGCGCCTCAAGCACGCCCATCGGCAGTTCAAGGGAGAACTGACACATGCCGCTCGTCGTTGTCGGGATCAGTGTCCTGGTCCTTCTCGTCCTGATGACGAAGCTCAGACTGAATGGTTTCGCCGCACTCCTCCTCGTGGCCGTGGGTGTCGCCGTGGTCCAGGGGATAGGCCTGGAGGAGATACCGGATGTCCTCTCCACCGGCATCGGGGACCAGATCGGTGACACCATGCTCACCATCGGGCTCGGCGCCATGGTGGGCCGGGTGATGGGCGACTCCGGCGCCGCCCAGCGGATCGCGGACAAGATACTCGCCATTTGCGGCCCGCGTTGGGTCCAGGTCGCCATGGTGGTGACGGCCATGGTCATCGGCGTGACCATGTTCTACGAGGTCGCCTTCGTCATCATCGTGCCGGTCGCGTTCACCCTCGTACGGGTCACCCGGTCGAACCTGCTGTGGGTGGGGCTGCCCATGTCGATCGCCCTGTCCACCATGCACAGCTTCCTGCCGCCCCACCCGGGCCCGACCGCGGTGGCCGCGACCTTCCACGCGTCCGTCGGACTGACCCTGTTCTACGGCCTGTTCATCGCCGTCCCCGCCGGTGCGCTGATCGCCCTGCTCTGGCCGCGGCTCCCCTTCGTCCGGGCGATGAACCCGTCCATCCCCAAGGGCCTGGTCAGTGAGCGTGTCTTCGAGGACGAGGAGATGCCCGGCATCGGCTGGTCCCTGGCGGTGGCCCTGCTGCCCGTGGTGCTGATAGCCGGTGCCGCGGTGACCGAACTGTCCACCTCCTCCTCGAACGCGTTCCTGCACTTCGTCGCCTTCATCGGTTCCGCGCCGATCGCCCTGCTGCTCACGCTGCTCGTCGCGATCTGGGCGTTCGGTCCGCGCATCGGCCGCAGCCTGGCCGAGGTCAGCACCTCGTGCAAGGAGGCGGCCCAGGCGATGGCGATGATCCTGCTCGTCATCGGCGCGGGCGGGGCCTTCAAGAACGTCCTCGTCGAAGGCGGGATCTCCGACTACATCAAGGACACGACCGACGGCTGGTCCATCTCGCCGATCATCCTGGCCTGGCTGATCGCGGCCATCCTCCGGGTGGCCCTCGGCTCGGCGACCGTCGCCGTCGTCACCGCCTCCGGTGTGGCGCTGCCGCTGCTCGCGGGCAGCGGTGTCAGCCCCGAGGTCATGGTGCTCGCCGTCTCCTGCGGATCGATCGCCTTCTCCCACGTCAACGACCCGGGCTTCTGGATGTTCAAGGAGTACTTCAACCTGTCCGTCCTGGACGCCATCAAGGCGCGCACCACCTACACCACGGTGCTCGCGATCCTCGGCCTGGGTGGCGTACTGGTACTGGAACAGGTCCTCGACGCCCTCAACCTCTGACGCCCTCAGCATCTGACGTATCCGACCCACCGCCGGCGCGGCTGACATGGCCGACATGCCGGCCCACCTCACGAGAATGGCATCGCCCGTCATGAGCCAGCCCGTCGTCACCAAGTTCTCCGTCCATCCGGTCGCCGGCCGGGACTCCATGGCGCTCAACCTCTCCGGCGCGCACGCCCCGTACTTCACCCGCAACGTCGTCGTCATCGAGGACTCCGAGGGGCGCACGGGCCTGGGTGAGGTGCCGGGCGGGGAGAAGATCACGCGAACCCTGCGCGACGCCGAGTCGCTCGTCGTCGGTGCGCGCGTCGCCGACTACAAGCGTGTCCTGCGCACCGTGGAGGCGACGTTCGCCGACCGCGACCCGGGTGGCCGCGGTGCCCAGACCTTCGACCTGCGCACCACCGTGCACGCGGTCACCGCGGTCGAGTCGGCGCTCCTGGACCTCCTCGGCCAGCACCTGGAACTCCCGGTCGCCGCCCTCCTGGGCGACGGCAAGCAGCGCGATGCCGTACGGGTCCTCGGCTACCTCTTCTACGTGGGCGACCCGGACCGCACCGACCTGGAGTACCTCCGTGAACCCGACGCGGACGTGGAGTGGTACCGGATCCGGCGCGAGGAGGCACTGACCCCCGAGGCGATCGTCCGCCAGGCCGAGGCCACCCACGACCTGTACGGCTTCCAGGACTTCAAGCTGAAGGGCGGTGTGCTGGCGGGCAGCGAGGAGGTCAAGGCGATCCAGGCGCTCAAGGAACGCTTCCCCGAGGCCCGGATCACCCTCGACCCCAACGGAGCCTGGTCCCTGCGTGAGGCCGTCGAACTCTGCCGCCCCCTCGTCGGCACGCTCGCCTACGCCGAGGACCCCTGTGGAGCGGAAGGCGGTTACTCCGGGCGGGAGATCCTCGCCGAGTTCCGCCGGGCCACCGGTCTGCCCACGGCGACCAACATGATCGCCACGGACTGGCGGCAACTGACCCACGCCCTGGCCCTGCAGTCGGTCTCCATCCCGCTCGCTGACCCCCACTTCTGGACCATGCAGGGATCGGTACGGGTCGCCCAGCTCTGCAACGCCATGGGCCTGACCTGGGGATGCCACTCCAACAACCACTTCGACATCTCCTTGGCGATGATGGCTCACTGCGGAGCCGCCGCGCCCGGCGAGTACAACGCCCTCGACACCCACTGGATCTGGCAGGAGGGCCAGGAACGGCTCACCGTCGCACCGCCCCGGATCGTGGGAGGCGAGGTCGCCGTCACCGACACGCCCGGCCTCGGCGTCCGCCTCGACATGGACCGCCTCCTCGCGGCCGAGGAGCTCTACCGGGAGAAGGCGCTGTCGGGTCGCGACGACGCGATCGGGATGCAGTACCTGATCAAGGACTGGACCTTCGACGGCAAGCGTCCGTGTCTCGTGAGGTGACCAGGTCGCCCCCGCCGCCCCTACCC